>NZ_JBVVQD010000035.1:0-69335 GCF_055811755.1 Mesorhizobium sp. WSM4840 | reverse complement strand
ACGCTTCTGCCTCGCAACCCTCAAAACCGGCGACCAACAGGCTAAAATCGTCAGAACTTCGGAATCAGGACACTAGAATTCATCAATTAACTCGTGCGGCTTTTGAATCCGAAATTCGCTCGCCGCGCTGCTCCAACGTGATGCGAATTTCGGATTCGCCGCACGAGCATCACGCCTTGGCAATGTGCTTTTTCCAGTATCGGATCTGCTTCCTCACTTCCGACGGCGCGGTGCCGCCGAAGCTCGTGCGGCTCTTCACCGAGTTCTGCACGGCAAGCACGGAAAACACGTCCGCCGTGATCCCGGGGTGAATGGACTGCAAGTCTTCCAGCGGCAGCCTGTCGAGCCCGATCTTCTTCTCTTCGGCCAGCGCTACCGCGCGGCCGGTGACGTGATGCGCCTCGCGGAACGGCAGGCCGAGGGTGCGCACCAGCCAGTCGGCGAGATCGGTCGCGGTCGCATGGCCTGACCCGGCGGCCTTCTTCATGGCGGCGGCATTCACCGTCATGTCGCGCACCATGCCGGTCATCGCCGCCAGCATCAGGTCGAGCGTTTCGGCGGCGTCGAACACGGACTCCTTGTCTTCCTGCATGTCCTTGCCGTAGGTCAGCGGCATGCCCTTCATAACAGTCAGCAGGCCGACCAGATGGCCAGTGATGCGGCCGGTCTTGCCGCGCACCAGTTCGGCGGCGTCGGGGTTCTTTTTCTGCGGCATGATCGAGGAGCCGGTAGAGAATGAGTCCGATAGCCTGACGAAGCCGAATTGCGGCGTCGACCAGATGATGATCTCTTCGGCCAGCCGCGACAGATGCGTCGCGCAGATTGCCGCCAGCCCCAAAAACTCCAGCGCGAAATCGCGGTCCGAAACGCTGTCCAGCGAGTTGCGCATCGGTTCGCGGAAGCCAAGCGCCTTGGCCGTCTGGTGCCGGTCGATCGGAAAGCTGGTGCCGGCAAGGGCGGCGGCACCGAGCGGGCTTTCGTCCATCCGTTCGATGGCGTCGCGAACACGCGACCGGTCGCGCGAAAACATCTCGACATAGGCCATGCAGTGGTGGCCGAAGGTCACCGGCTGCGCCGCCTGCATATGGGTGAAGCCAGGCATCACAGTTGCCGCATGCTCCTCGGCCCGTTCCAGGAACGCCGCGATCAGCCCC
Organism: Mesorhizobium sp. WSM4840; assembly: GCF_055811755.1. Classification (NCBI taxonomy): domain Bacteria; kingdom Pseudomonadati; phylum Pseudomonadota; class Alphaproteobacteria; order Hyphomicrobiales; family Phyllobacteriaceae; genus Mesorhizobium; species Mesorhizobium sp. WSM4840. The sequence goes on along the minus strand of NZ_JBVVQD010000035.1, from coordinate 68,181 downwards.
TTCAGCGCCTCGGCGACGCGAAAGCACTCGTCCTTGACCCACAGTCTAAGATCGACCGCCACCTGGTCGTTGCGCGAACGGGCGGTGTGCAGGCGGCCGGCGGCCGGCCCGATCAGTTCCGCAAGGCGAGCCTCGACATTCATGTGGATGTCTTCCAGCCTGGTCGAGAACTCGAACGTGCCGGCTTCGATCTCTGCCAGGATCGTGTTCAGCCCGTGAGCGATTTTTCCTTGATCGGCCGCCGAAATAATGCCCGTTTGCGCCAGCATCTCGCTATGGGCGATCGAGCCTCTGATATCCTGCGCGTAGAGCTTGCGGTCGAACGAGATCGACGCGTTGATCGCTTCCATGATCGCGGCCGGACCCGAGGCAAAACGTCCGCCCCACATCTGGTTGCTGGCCTTCTTGTCGCTCATCGCTATAACCCGTGCTCCGGAGCAGTTTTTAAAAATGGCAGACGGCAATCAATTTTTTCCGGCCCCGCGCCTCATCCTCGCCGCTTTGGTGGCGGGCGTGCTGGCCGGCGCGGTCGCGGTATATGTCAGCGAGAGCGGTTCTGGCAACAACGCGCCCGCTCAAGTCGCCGTTGACGACAGCAAGGACGATGTCGCCTGCGCCGCCAAGGCTGACCGCGCCAAGACGGTCGCGGCGGCTGCCACCGGCCAGGTTGCCGCACTCTTGCCGGCCGATCCGCCGCAATCGCTGAAAAGCCTTGCCTTCAACGACCCTGGCGGCAAGCCGATGACGCTCGCCGACCATGCCGGCAAGACGGTGCTGCTCAATCTGTGGGCGACATGGTGCGCGCCGTGCCGCGCCGAAATGCCGGCGCTCGACGCGCTGCAGAAAGAAATGGGCAGCGACGCCTTCGAGGTCGTCGCGGTCAATGTCGATGCCGGCGACGACACCAAGCCGAAGAAGTTCCTCAAGGAAATCGGCGTCGAGGCGCTCGGCTATTACCGTGATTCGACGATGGCGCTGTTCAACGATCTCAAGACGCGCGGCCTGGCGCTCGGCCTGCCGGTCACCATGCTGATCGACGGTGAAGGCTGCCTGATCGCTCACATGAACGGCCCTGCCGAGTGGTCGAGCCCGGATGCCAAGCGGCTGGTCGAGACGGCGCTCGGCAAGTCGGACTAATGCATGTCGCGCACAAGCATGCCCTCGGGCCTGACCCAGGGCCTGACCCGAGGGTGCGCAGTGCGATAACGACATGCATTAAAACAAGAACCTAAAGCGCGTCGCATCCATTCAAACGCGACGCGCTTTAGGCGCCGGCGATCGCGCCGATCTCCGTCGCTTGTTCGAACCGTAAGCCGGCTTGGCAATTCCTTTCCATCAGCTCTCATTTCGAAACGTGCACCATTTTGAGGCCGAGATCGAGTTCATTGATCCGCAACAAAACCGTTGTCCAATTGTCACCAGCGGCACATATTGCCTTTGCGAGAGTGCCCTTTCGCCAATGACAAAACGGGAGATGAAACATGAAGTTCTTCGGCTTCGCGGCCGGTGTCGCCGCCACTTTGACCCTGCTTTCCACCACCTCCGCCTTCGCCGTCACGCAGATCAGCTGGTGGCACGCCATGACCGGCGCCAACGCCGAGGTCGTCGACAAGATCTCCAAGGATTTCAACGCCAGTCAGAGCGACTATGAGCTGGTTCCGGTGTTCAAGGGCACCTATCCCGAGACGCTGAATGCCGGCATCGCTGCCTTCCGCGCCGGACAGGCGCCAGATATCCTCCAGGTGTTCGATGTCGGCACCGGCGTGATGATGGCGGCCGAGGGTGCGATCAAGCCGGTGGCCGAGGTGATGACCGGTGCCGGGTTGACCTTCGACAAGAGCCAGTATCTGCCCGGCATCGTCGGCTATTATTCGAAGCCGGACGGCACCATGCTGTCCTTCCCCTACAACTCCTCCTCGCCGATCCTCTATTACAACAAGGACATCTTCCAGAAAGCGGGCCTCGACGTGAACAGCCCGCCCAAGACCTGGAACGAGGTGTGGGAAGCTGCCAAGAAGATCAAGACGAGCGGCGCCGCCTCATGCGGCTATACCTCGACCTGGCTGACCTGGATCCATCTGGAGAATTTCGCGGCGTGGAATGATGTGTCCTGGGCCACCCAGCAGAACGGTCTGGCCGGCGGTGATGTCGAACTCAAGATCAATGCGCCGATCTTCGTCAACCACTTCCAGGCGCTCGCAGACCTCGCCAAGGATGGCACCTTCAAATATGGCGGGCGCACCTCCGAAGCCAAGCAGATCTTCCTTGCCGGCGAATGCGGCATCTTCACCGAATCGTCAGGCGGTCTCGGCGACATCGTCAAATCCGGCATGAACTATGGCATCGGCCAGCTTCCCTACGACAGCGACGCCAAGGGCGCGCCGCAGAACACCACGCCGGGCGGTGCCAGCCTGTGGGTATTCGGCAACAAGTCCGACGAGCAATACAGGGGCGTCGCGGCCTTCTTCGCCTACTTGTCCAAGACCGATGTGCAGGAATATCTGCACCAGAAGTCGGGATACCTGCCGGTGACGCTCGCCGCCTACGAGGCGACCAAGAAATCAGGCTTCTATGAAAAGAACCCCGGCCGCGAGACACCCGTTCTGCAGATGACGGGCAAGGCGCCGACCGACAATTCGAAGGGCGTGCGCCTGCCGAATCTGCCGCAGGTGCGCGATATCCAGAACGAGGAGTTCGAGAAGATGCTGGCCGGCCAGCAAACCGCTCAGCAGGCGCTCGACAATGCGGTCACGCGCGGCAACGCCGCGATCAAGGAAGCGCTGGAGAACTGACGAGATTATCTCGGTTGGTCGATTGGAATATCGCCCACGCGAGCTCGCGTGGGCGACCCCTGGATAGCGAGGGAAAATCAGCCTGTCTCCACGCATCGTCTTTCCCAATAAGATCCTGCCCTTCCTGCTGGTGGCGCCACAACTCGCCATAACACTGGTTTTCTTCTACTGGCCGGCCGGTCAGGCGCTTTACCAGTCGATGCTCAGGCAAGACCCGTTCGGGCTGAGGACCAAGTTCGTCTGGTTCGCCAATTTCCGCAAGGTGCTGGCCGATCCGGCCTACCTCAACTCGATCAAGGTCACGGTGGTGTTTTCGCTTGCGACGGCGATCGTTGCCATGGGTGTGGCCCTCTTGCTTGCGGTCATGGCCGAGAAGGCAGTGCGCGGCAAAGGCCCCTACCGCACACTGTTGATATGGCCTTATGCCGTGGCGCCGGCGATTGCCGGCATGCTGTGGCTTTTTCTGTTCAATCCTTCGATCGGCTCGTTGGCCTATTTGCTGAGAAGCCTCGGCATCGCCTGGGATCCGCTGCTCAACGGCACCCACGCCATGATCCTGCTGGTATCGGCGGCTGCCTGGAAGCAGATCAGCTACAATTTCCTGTTCTTCGTCGCCGGCCTGCAGGCGGTGCCGAAAACGCTGATCGAGGCGGCGGCCATGGATGGCGCCGGTGAGACCAAGCGCTTCTGGACCATCGTCTTCCCGCTGCTCGCGCCGACGACCTTTTTCCTGCTGGTCGTCAACACGGTCTATGCCCTGTTCGACACTTTCGGCATCGTTCATGCCGTCACCGGCGGCGGCCCGGGCAAGACGACCGAGACGCTTGTCTACAAGGTCTACAATGACGGCTTCGTCAATCTGATCCTGGGTGACTCGGCGGCGCAGTCGGTCATCCTGATGGCCATCGTCATTGCGCTCACAGCCATCCAGTTCCGCTACGTGGAACGCAAGGTCCATTACGGTTGAGGGCAGCGATGATCGGCCAATCCCCGCTCCGCACCTTCATCGCCCATGCCGTGCTCATCCTTGGCATATTGATCGTGGCTTTTCCGATCTACTACACCTTCGTTGCCTCGACACACACGCTGCAAACGATACTCAGGCCGCCGCTGCCGCTCTTGCCCGGCGGCCAGCTATGGAACAATTACAGCGAGGCGCTGTTCGGCGGCATTGGCCGCATCGGCGGCGTCAGCGTCGGCCAACTGCTCCTCAACACCACGATCATGGCGCTTGGCGTTGCGGTGGGAAAGATCTTCATCTCGATCCTGTCGGCCTATGCGATCGTGTTCTTCCGCTTTCCGCTGCGCATGACCTTCTTCTGGCTGATCTTCATCACCTTGATGCTTCCCGTGGAGGTGCGCATCCTGCCGACCTACAAGGTGATGGTCGATCTCGGCATGATCGACACCTATGCCGGCCTGATCATCCCGCTGATCGCCTCGGCCACCGCGACGCTGCTGTTCCGCCAGTTCTTCATGACCATACCGGGCGAATTGGTCGAGGCGGCGCGTGTCGACGGTGCCGGGCCATGGCGCTTCTTCTTCGATATCCTCTTGCCACTGTCGCGCACCAACATCGCGGCGCTGTTCGTGATCCTCTTCATCTATGGCTGGACGCAGTATCTCTGGCCGCTGCTCGTCACCAACAGCAACGATATGAACACCATCGTCATCGCGCTGAGAAAGATGGTTTCCTTCGCCGATGCCGACACCGAATGGCACCTGGTCATGGTCACGGCGATGCTGGCCATCGTGCCGCCGATCCTGGTGGTCGTGCTGATGCAACGCTGGTTCGTGCGCGGCCTGGTCGAATCCGAAAAGTGAGAAGCCGATGGCGACCGTCGATCTGAAGGACGTGAAGAAGGTCTATCCCGGCGGCGTCGAAGCCGTGAAGGGCGTCTCCATCGCCATTCCCGACAAGGAGCTTTGCGTGCTGGTCGGTCCATCCGGCTGCGGCAAGTCCACCCTGCTGAGGATGATCGCCGGGTTGGAGACCATTTCTGCCGGTACGGTCGCCATCGACGGCAAGGTGGTCAACGCTATCGGCCCGACCGAGCGCGACATCGCCATGGTGTTCCAGAACTATGCGCTCTACCCGCATATGAACGTCTATGACAACATGGCCTATGGCCTGCGCAATCGCGGCACGCCGAAGGACGAGATCGACAGCAGGGTGCGCTCGACCGCCAAGGTGCTGGAGCTCTCGGCGTTGCTCGACCGGCGGCCGCGCGAGCTTTCTGGCGGGCAGCGCCAGCGTGTCGCCATGGGCCGCGCCATCGTGCGCAATCCGAAAGTCTTCCTGTTCGACGAGCCGCTGAGCAATCTCGATGCCAAATTGCGCGGCCAGATGCGGGTCGAGATCAAGAATTTGCAGCGCGCGCTCGGCGTCACCTCGGTCTATGTCACCCACGACCAGCTCGAGGCGATGACGCTGGCCGACGTCCTTGTTGTCATGAACGCCGGACTGGTCGAGCAAACGGGCGCACCGCTCGACATCTACGAGAAGCCGGCCTCGATCTTCGTCGCTTCCTTCATCGGTGCGCCGCCGATGAATCTGCTGGCGCTGACCGGAAGTTCCTCAGGCCCGATGCTGGCCGACGGCACGGTGATCGGCTTCGCGGCCCCCGAAACACCAGCCGTGACGCTGGGGTTTCGCCCCGAAGATGCCGACGTCACCTTCAACGCGGAGGCGATGCCCGGTGCGCTCGTCCTGCCGGCGACGGTCGAGGCAGTCGAGCCGGTCGGTGCCGAAAGCTTTCTTCACTGCACGGCGGGCGGCAGCCGTATCGTCGTGCGCGTCTCAGGCCGAGCTACCGCCAAGCCCGGTGACCAGTTGCGCGTCGTGGCCAGGGCCGAAAAGCTGCACTGGTTCGATCAGGCTGGAAAGCGGGTCGATTGAAGCCAGCCTGTCGGCCTGACTGGCGAACTGCGCGAGACGCAAGACCGCTCAGGCAAATACATGCGCCTTTCCCGACACCGTCAGCCGGACGATCTCGCCAACCACCGGCGTGTCCATGCCCGGCTTGCGCAGGATCAATGGCGTGTTGCCGATCGCGGCTGCGTCCGGCGGATCGGGACTGTTCAAGAGCCGTACCGCGATGGTGCACATCGAGCCGGCGAATTCGGACTCCGTCACTTCGCCGAACAGCATGTCCGGCGTGCCCGACATGCCTTCACGCGAGGTCCGTTTCAGCAGCACCTGTTCCGGCCGCAGCATGATGCGGACGATATCGCGCCGCTCGGTGCTGTCGACAGCGATGCGGCCGAGCGGCGAGCTGGCGAAACCGTCCGCGATCTTTGCCGGCAGGATGATGGCATCGCCGAGGAATTCGGCGACCATCCTGTCCTTCGGTTTGAGATAGAGTTCGCGCGGCGTGCCGACCTGCGAAAATATGCCGTCGCGCATCACCGCGACCTGGCTGGCAAAGGACAGCGCCTCGGCCTGGTCGTGCGTGACCAGGATCGTGGTGATGCCTGCGGTCTCCAGAAGTTCGGCCACAGCCTTGCGCATCGAGGCGCGCAGACCGGTGTCGAGCGCCGAGAACGGTTCGTCGAGAAGCATCAGCCGCGGCTTCATGGCCATGGCGCGGGCCAGCGCCACACGCTGCTGCTGGCCGCCGGAGAGCTCGTGCGGCCGGCGTTTCAGGATCGCCTTGTCCAACCCGACGATATAGGCGAGCTCGACGATGCGCTCGGTGCGCTTGTCCTCGTGGCGTTCCATGCCGAAGCCGATATTGGCGGCGATGCTCAGATGCGGGAACAGGGCGCCGTCCTGCGCCACCACGCCGATGCCCCGCCGATATGCGGGCACGGCGGCGCCGCCATTGGCCAGCACCTCGCCGTCGAGCACGATGCGGCCCTGGTCCGGCGCCTCGAAGCCGGCGATCAGCCGCAGCAAGGTCGTCTTGCCGCAGCCGGACGGTCCGACGATCGCGGTGCGGCTGCCGCTGGTCACGCTGAGATCGACGCCGGCCAGTGCGGCCACCGGGCCGTAGTGCTTGTGCACATCGGTGAGTTCGAGGAAGCTCATCGTCCGGCCATCCGCTTCGACTGGACATAGAGCAGCCAGGTCAGCGGCAGCGACATCGCCACCATGATAAGGGCGTAAGGTGCGGCGGAGGCATAGTCGATCTCGCCGCTGTGCGCCCAGAACGCCATCGCCAGCGTCCGGGTGCCGTTGGGTGCCAGCATCTGCGTGGCGGTCAATTCGTTCATGATGCCGAGCGCCACCAGCGCCATGCCTGCCGCGGCACCCGGCGCCGACAGGCGGATCGTCGTCGACCACAGCGCCTTGAGCGGTGATCGGCCGAGACTGGCGGCGGCGCGTTCGAGCTCGACCGGCGCCTGCGCGATCGACGCCCGCAGGCTGATCAGGGCGCGCGGCAGGAACATCAGCGCATAGGCAACGAGGATCGTGAACAGGGTCTGGTAGAGCGGCAGAGCGATGCGCACGGTGATGGTGACCAGCGCCAGCGCCACGACGACGCCGGGCAGCGAGCCGACGATGTAGTTGCAACCCTCCAGGAGACGCTGCAGCGGTCCAGGCGCGCGGATCGAGATCCAGGCCATCGGCATGGCGGCGACCGTGGCGAGCAGGGCGCCGGCGAGCGCCAGGAACAGGGTCTGGCCGAGCGCCAGGCCAATCTCATCGAGGCGCCAGACATCGGCACCGCCGGCCACAAGCCAGCGGCTGATGGTGACGAACGGCACGCCCAGCGCCAGCAGGGTGATGACGACCGGCAGCAGCAGGCACGGGATCGTGGCGCGGCCGAGCCTTGTGCGTTGCTGCTGCCGCGCAGCGCCCGAGCCGACGCGGGCATAGCGCTCCTCGCCGCGCACCAGCACTTCGATCCCGAGCAGCACGAAACAGCATGTCACAAGCACCGCAGCCAGCATATTGGCGGCGGGGCCGTTGAAGGTCGATTGGAACTGGTCGACGATCGCCGTGGTGAAGGTGTCGAAGCGGATGAACACGTAGAGGCCGTATTCCGCCAGGAGATGCAGGCCGACCAGCAGCGAGCCGCCGCAGATGGCGAGCCTGAGCTGCGGCAGCACCACTCGCCGGAACACGCGCCACGGCCCGAGCCCGACGGCTGCCGCGGCGTCTTCGAGAGCAGGATCGAGCCGGCGTAAAGCTGCCGCCACCGGCAGATAGAGGAACGGGAAATAGGCGACAACGGAGACCAGAACGCCGGCCCACAGGCCGTGCAGTCCCGGCACCAGGGTTATCCAGGCGTAGCTGTGGACGAAGGCGGGGATGGCGAGCGGCGCCACCGACAGCCAGGCCCACAGGCGGGCGCCGGGAAGACTGCTGCGTTCGGTCAGCCAGGCCAGCGCCACCGAGAGCACGATGCAGATCGGTACGGCCAGCACCACCAAAAGCAGGGTGTTGACCAGCAACTCGCCGACGCGCGGCCGGAACACCAGTGCCGATACAGTTTCCCAGCCAGTCTGCACGGCAATCCAGATGATGAAGGCGAGCGGCAGCAGGGAGAAAAGTGAGACCAGGATGGCGGCTAGCGAAATCCAGGATATGGGCCACCGGCGCGTCCATTGCCCAGCGACCATGCCGGTCGGCAAGCCTGAACGTGCAAGGTCGGCCGCAGACTGCATCAGCTCAGACGCCGCGCCGCTGCCGCCCGGTGGCGGAAACGGTCGAAGGGCCGCAAAAATGGCCAAAAACGCAGCTTGTCGTCATGGACGAATGCCACCTCGAAAAACAGAGCGCTCCTGCGGAAAGCGATTTCCCGCAGGAGCGCAGTCGGTTGCCCTTTTAGGACGAACGCCGACTAAAGCAAGCCGGCTGCCGTCATCAGATCGGTCACCTTCTTGGAGTTCAGCGTCGTCGCGTCGACCTTCGGCGCCTGCAGATCGGCCAGCGGCACCAGCGCCGGATTCGAATCCGCGCCCTTGCCGACGGCGTATTCGAAGGAATTGCCGGTCTTCAGCACGTCCTGACCACCCTTGCCGGTTACCCATTTCAGGAAGGCCTGGGCCTCCTTCGGGTGCTTGCTGGAGGCCAGCACGCCACCGCCGGAAACCGAGACGAACGCGCCCGGATCCTGGTTCTTGAAATAGTGGAGCCCGACGTTCTTGCTGTTCTCGCCGGTCTTGGCCTGGTCGCCGTAGTAGTAATAGTGATAGATCACGCCGCCTTCGACCTCGCCGGCATTGACCGCCTTCATCACCGTGCTGTTGCCTTTGTAGGCGGTGAAGTTCTCTTTCATTGCCTTCAGCCAGTCGGCCGTTGCGGCCTCACCCTTGAGCTGCACAAGGGCGCTGACGATCGCCTGGAAATCGGCGCCGGAGGGCGAAGCGGCCCAGCGTCCCTTCCAGCTCGGATCGGCGAGATCAAGCAGCGACTTGGGCAACTGCTCGGCGGTCAGCTTGGTCTTGTCGTAGACAAAGACGGTGCTGCGCGCGGCGATGCCCACCCACTTGCCGCTGGCCGGCTGGTACTCCTTGGGAACCTGTGCCTGCGTATCGGCATCGACCGGCGCGAACAGGCCGGCTGACTCGACCAGCACCATGGCGGGCGAGTTTTCAGTCAGGAACACGTCGGCAGGCGAGGCGGCGCCTTCGGCGACGATCTGGTTGGAGAAATCGCTGTCCCCGCCGTGGCGAACGGTGACCTTGATGCCGGTTTCCTTGGTGAAACCTTCAACCCAGGCATTGGTCAGGCTTTCGTGCTGGGCATTGTAGACGACGATGCCGCCGTCCTGGGCCATCGCCGGGCCGGCGACCAGGCTGATTGCAAGTGCTGTGGCACCGGCAAGGGCGGAAAGAGCATATTTCATGGACGTCATCCCTCTCGATCTCGATGGTCTTTGATTTAGCACGGCTGCACCTATCAATTCCTGACCGGTGTAGTCAACATTGATGAGCTGCGTAATCGGGCGCCGGAGGTGAAACCTTCGTGATATTCCCATATTTTGGCTTGGACATTATTTCGCCGGCCACGTAACAAATCAGCGCCGAGGCGCGAATATCGGGAGTGAACTCTTGTGACCGGCAAGGACGAAGCCGAGCTTTCCCGGCTGATGCGGGCCGCGATCGCGGGAGATGAAAAGGCTTACGCCGACTTTCTGCGCCGGACGGCTGCTCTCGTTCGAGGCTTTATCAGGCGCAAGATCGTTCAGGGCGGGGTCGATCCCGAGGATGTCGTGCAGGAAACCTTGCTGGCCATTCATGTGAAACGGCATACCTGGCGCCAGGATTTGGCTGTGCTGCCCTGGGTCTACGCCATAGCGCGTTTCAAGCTGATCGACGCCTTTCGGCGGCGCGGGCGGCGCATCGAGATCGAGATCGACGAGATCGCCGAGACCTTCGCCGAACCGGAGGCCGAGACGGTCAGCGAGCGCGACATCAATCGGGCGTTGGACGGCCTGCCGCCGGCGCAACGTTCCGTGGTTTCGTCGGTGTCGGTCGAAGGCCGTTCCATTGGCGAGACGGCAGCGAGGTTCGGCATCAGCGAGACGGCGGTGCGCGTGTCGCTGCATCGTGGGCTCGCAGCCATTGCCAAACGGTTCGGGGCCAAACAATTCGGGCGGGAATGACATGAGGACCGACGATCTCATCAAGGCGCTCGACGCCGATGCCCACAGCACGGCGATGCCGCTTGGCTCGGCCTGGTGGATAGGAGCCGGTGCGGCTACGGTGATCGCGGCGGTGGTTTTCTGGCTGGCGATCGGCCCACGCACCGACATCTCCACCGCCATGCATACGATGCGCTTCCTCGCCAAGTTTGTCTTCACGATGGCTCTGGCCGTCAGCGCCTTCGCCTTGATCCGCGCGCTGTCGACTCCCGGTGCATCGACGGGCGGGGCGGCGGCCTGGATGATTGCCGCACCACTGCTGGTGGCCGTGGCGGTGGTTCTGGAGCTCCTTTCCGTGCCTGCAGCCGACTGGGGCAGGCGGCTGATCGGCAGCAATCTGGTCATCTGCCTGACATTTATTCCGCTGATCGGCATCGGTCCGCTTGCCGTCTTCCTAGCGGTGCTGCGCTATGGCGCGCCGACGCGGCCGGTGCTTGCCGGAACGGTGGCGGGCCTGCTCGCCGGTGGGCTGGCGGCAACTTTCTATGCCGCACACTGCTTCGACGACTCGCCGCTTTTCGTCGCCACCTGGTATACGATCGCTATTGCCATCCTCGCCGCGCTCGGCGCGCTCGGTGGGCGGCTTTTCGTGCGCTGGTAGCGACGGCCCGCGAGCGGAGACCGTGATGCTCTAACGTCAAAAGTCATTCATTCTGAACGACCTAGTTCGACCCGAAGGCGACCTTCGCGGCGTCGGGCCGGAAGGTCTGCACAGGAATCAACTCGCCTCCAATCTGAAAACCTTTGTCGCCTCGTGCCGGCCGCGCAATATATGCTCGCCGACAGGCTGCGCCGAGCATTCGGGTCCAGCAGATCGCAGTACGGCGTCGCTGACCAGAATGACCGCTTCGTCTTCGTCGGTCATGCCTTTTTTGGCGACATCCTCGATGCGTTGCGCGGTGTTCACGATATCTCCGACCAGCGTATAGTTGATGCGCCCTGAAGCCCCGATATTTCCCACCATCGCCGGGCCGGCGTGGATGCCTATCCGGATTCGCACGGGCGGCAGGCCAAGCCCGCGTCGACGCCGATTGTCCCCAACTATCGCCGCCGCGATCGCGATCGCTGCACGACAGGCCCGGGCGGAATGATCGAGCTGGATTTCTGGCGCCCCCCAAAATGCCATCAGCGAGTCGCCAATGTACTTGTCGATAGTGCCACCTTCCGCCTCAACGCAGGCGGCAAGCTGCTGGAAATGGTCATTGAGGAACGTCGCCGCATCGGACGCCGATAGCCGTTCGGCAAAGCTCGTGAAGTCGACAATGTCGGTGAACAGCACCGTGACTTCCCGCTCTACAAGTGCTGACGCCTGTTCGCCCTGCGCCATCAGCTGCTTGACTAGGCGTCGCGGCACATAGGTCTCGAACCAGTGCAAGGTCGCGATGAGCGCGTTGTAGGCTCGGATCGCCTCGTCCAGTTCGCGAAGATGACTGCCAGCGAGCGGGCGGGCAGAAGTGAGATCGAGCGTACGAATTGCAGACGTTGCGCGTGCCAGACGCAATATCGGCTTTCCAATCGCATAGCCGACCAGCCAAGCGCCAGCGACCGCCACAAGGACCGCCCCGAGCCCTAGCCAGGCCGCGTGTTCAAGTCTGCGGACTTGGCTGCCAATCTCGTCGAGCGGCAGGTAGCGGCCTACCACCCATGGCTGGTCGCTGTATCCTGTGATGTCGCGGTAAATGAAGACATAGGGGCGCGATCAACGGTCACGACGTGGCTTTTCGAAGAACCTACGAAGGCGGCTGCGCCCAAATCGGGATTTGGACTCCAGATCGAGGCCAACACCGGATCCCCGATCTCGGTCACTTCCGGAAGGAGTTTATCGCGCTTGAACAGCTGAGGATTGTGCGCAAGTGCTGCATGAGCGAGGACGTGGTTGCGGCCGAGAAGAATGAACGCGCCGACGTCTGACCCGGCGGGCGATTCGGCGAGAAAACGTGACAGCTCCGAAACCGTAACCGCGGTTAATAAAATCCCGAGAAAGGAACCCTCATGCCACAGAGGGGTACGAACGTTGACGAGAGGCTGGTTCAACCGTTCACTCCACAGAAGCTCTTCCCAGACAGGGTGACCTGCGCGTCGCGCCATCTCGAACGCTTCGTCCAGGCCGGGCACGGTTTGCATGTCAATCTTTCGCAAAACGACATCGTCGCCATGGCGTTCGGCGCGCAATTGCTTCAAATCGGTGCGAATGACGGCTAGCGCGGCGACCTGTGGAATACCTGCGAGTGCCGCCCGAAGTTGGCCCAGTGAGGCAGCTTCATCTTGCGGGTCGAGATCGCCATCGCGGAAAAGCCTGGCCAGGAATTCGGACTGGTCGCGGGCTGGATCGAGGTGCAATCGAGTCCGTTCCACAATCGTGTCGATAATTCGCTCACTGCGGTCGCGGACGAGAGCGATAGTGTTCTGGCGGCCGCTTTCCAATGCGAGGATGAGCGCGGCTGCGGTCACTGCGATGATGACACCAAACGTGAAAGCCAGCGCAGCGCGTATCGAGACGCGGCGCGGATGCAACGACGATGCTTCCTCGCCGCTATTGGATCGAGCCCTTGTGACGCCTGCCGATCTCGTCCCGGGAAACAACTTCCCGGCCAGAACCATTCGCAATTTCGGACCGACAATGGGCATCCGGCGATCAGCGAGCCGCGAGCAAGAGAAAGGGCGGGCTGTAGTCCGGGACACAACCTCCCGTTAGGTCGCTCGCTTGATGGGTTGAAACGCTCAGCTTCAATTCTCAGTAGTGTCAGTAGTGGAGGTGCAGCACGATCGGCGCCTGCTCTTCCTTCGGGACGACCACGAACAAATTGTCATATGCACTTCGTTCGATCTTTACTTTCTCAGGATATCCGAGCGCCTTGAGAATCTCTGGAATGGTACTCCAATGCCCAACGACAAGCACCCTGTCTCTGCCGTTCTGTGAGCGAAGTAGACGGACCAAGCCGTCGCTGTCCTCATACGAATGAACACGAATTTCAAGTCCACGGGTTTTCGCGAGTGGCTCTGCCGTCTCAACGGTACGCGTGGCTTGCGTGGCATAGATAGCGGTAACGCCGGCGTCTTTTAGTCGCTCAGCCAGCATCTTTGCCCTTTGTCGTCCGGACTCCGACAGCGGGGTTTCGTCGAGAATCTCATCCAGGTTCAGTGTCGATGGCGGATCACTGTGCCGAACGATATAAATCACCTCCTGCGCACCGACTGGATGGGGCAATACGAGGAAGCCAGCAGCTAAACCGACCAGAAAACGGATGGCCCTAGCTCCCATGACCGTTGCTCCCTGCGTCCGGCTCTCCCAGACGAAACTCCCAATGCTAACATGCAAGGCACGTTGCAGATAGCCAGTGGCTCCGCACGAGAAGGCGATAGGAGTGTTCGGCAGCCGCCCAGCAGGCGACAGCAATGGGCCAAAAACGGCCGTAGCGGACGGGTATGCTAAACGTCCGTTCATGGCGCGACCGCGTCCATTGACCAAGCTGCTGCCTGCGTCTGACAATCCTATAATCCCTCGAGCGAACGTGCGCGAGGCTCTATGTTCGTTCTAGGATTGTCTGCTCGCGTCGAGCGCTGTGGCTGCGGAGGGCGGCATGGGAGAAGAACCATGTCCAGCTGGAATAGAGGCCACCTTGTTGGTCAGAAGCCACCCCTCAAGCCGCGCGAAGTCTGGAGCATCCGAACACGACTGCAGTTGTCAGGCGCAGAACGGGATCTGGCACTATTCAATCTCGCCATCGACAGCAAGCTTCGAGGTTGCGACCTGGTCACCGTGACGGTTGGCGATGTCGCGCTCTCCGGTGCGTCCGCGATCGCGGTGATCGTTCAGAGGGAGACGGGGCGCCCGGTGCAGTTCGAGATCACGGAGCAGACCCGCGCCGCCGTCAACGCTTGGATAGCCCGTCGCGGCCTTAAAGGGACTTGCGCATGGGCGTTTGTCGCTACGCTATCGGCCTGCGTTGTGCTATACTTTTTTTTTGGCTTCTTTCGACGGGATGGAGATGTTCGCCCTGTCAACCTTGACGCGGAGAAGCATTGGCGTTGCTCTTGTCGGTTGCGCGTTCCTCGCGCCGGCTGCCATGGGAGCGGGAGATACTGAAGATGTCGCGATGGGAATCCGCCTTGCGGAATTGCTTCGCGCTGGGCGAAGCGTTGTCTCCAACTATCAGACACTAATCAACGATCCCGCACTTGGCGACAAGCACCTCGACAGCGAGCGGTTTGCGAGCGAGGCCATCGCCGTTTACTCAAAAAACACCGGCCAGGACCCGTTTTCCGGCGAATTGACCAATCGCGACCGGCGTCTGCTTGAGGCCCAGATTGGGGCTATGCGGGAGGTGGTGGACGAGCGCCAAGATGACATCAACCGCGCTGGGATCGGGTTCAAGGGCTTCGTGCCGGCCGTTTTCGCGCGTCTGTTGAATGAGAAATTCGCCGCCAAGGTTGGCAACGAAGCTCTGGTGCGCGTGACTGCGCCCGAGCAACTCGTGCGCAACCGCAAATCTCTTCCGGACGCTTGGGAAGCCAGCATCATCGTAAGCGTCTTTTCAGATCCGAAGAGAGCAAAAGGCGAAGCCTACACGGATGTGACCGAGGTGGAGGGACGCCCGGCATTTCGAATGCTCCTGCCCGAATACTATACGGAGTCGTGCCTTTCCTGCCACGGCGAGCCGAAGGGCGAGATCGACATAACTGGATATCCCAAGGAGGGCGGAAAAGCCGGCGATCTGGGGGGCGCAATCAGCATCGTCTTGTTCAAATGAGCGTCCTGGAACAGACACCCCACGAGGTGGAAGCCATACCGGCGCCGTCGAAATCCCTGGGACGTCGCCTTGCCAGTCTGCCGATCGCGGCCCGCGTAGCTGCACTGACAGCGGCCGGCCTCATTAGTCTCATCGTATCTTCCATCCTTCTCACGCAGGCGCTTTATCGCAGTGCCGACCGCACCGCAGACACTAAGGCATTGTTCGATCTCGCGGCGACTGCGGCTGCGGCGCACGTGACCTTTGGCGAATTGCGATACTGGCTCACCGATTTGTCGGTCAGCTTGCTAATGAACTCCCAGCGGAATGCCGAGCAGGCGCGTGAGCGACTGCTGGACCAACTGGACGGCCTTTCGAAATCATCCCCCGATGCAGTGAGGGAAATCCGTGTCGAGATCGATGACTACGTCAAAAGGGCACTAGAGGCGGCGGACAGCTATACTCAGGATAACCGCATCATTGGAAACGCTCTCCTGGCCGAGGCGCGAACCCACAGCACGAATGTCGATGCCGCCCTTAACAAACTTGTCGAGCAAGTGAGCGCCGAGGCAGAAGCTGCTCGCAACGAGGCTGTAAGGCTAGCCCAGAAAACCGCGACTACCGCTGCCATTCTGGTGGTCATCGTGCTGTTGATTGGGTCGCTTCTTACAATCCTTGTTCTTCGCTCGATCATTGGCCCGTTACGGCGGCTGAACCGGGTCATCGGCGAACTGACGCAAGGACGCTACGATATTGAAATACCGATTGAGGGAGGCGATGAACTCGGCGCAATGTCGCGGACGCTTCGACTTTTTCGCGCGGGCGCGATTGAAAAGAAACGACTGGAAGACGAGGCGGAGCAGCAAAGACGGACGATCGCAGCGGCGCTTGAGGCAATTTCTGACGGATTTGTCCTATTCGATCCGCAGGACAGGGTCATCCTGGCCAACAGCAAATTTTGCGAATTCTTCCCTGACCATGCGCGAGCTTCTCTTCCTGGGCAAAGCTTCCAAGAAATCTTGGAGCAACGCCTGGCGGGCGGGCAAGTCGACCTTGCGGGCGCGTCGCCGGAGGAGTGGATTGCCCAGCGGTTACACATTCACAAGGACCCGGCGGGCTTCGTCGGTGAGGATCGCTTCGGCGACAGATGGGTTCGCGTAAGCAGGCGAAAAACGCCTGACGGCGGCGCGGTCGCCGTTTACACCGACATCACGGAATTGAAACAGAGACAAGACGAACTCGAGCGCGCCAAGAGCCGGGCTGAATCGACGAATGAAGCCAAGAGCCGCTTCGTCGCATCCGTCAGCCACGAACTGCGTACGCCGCTGAACGCGATTATTGGCTACAGCGAGATGCTGATCGAAGATGCGAGCGACCAGCACATGGTGGAATTCGTTCCGGAACTGGAGAAGATCGCCGCGGCTGGTCGCCATCTCCTGGCGCTCATCAACGACATCCTCGACTTGTCGAAGATCGAGGCGAACAAGATGGAAATTTTCTTGGAAACGTTCGACGTCGCCGATTTGATGCGCGACGTCCAGGCCACAGTCGCGCCTCTGATGGCGAAAAACCGAAACGGTTTCGTACTGGACCTCGAGGACGACCTCGGGAAAATGCATTCGGACCAGACGAAGTTGCGTCAGAACCTGTTTAACCTGCTCAGCAACGCCGCCAAGTTTACCGAAGGGGGGCGTATAACACTCACGGTGCGTCGCGACAGGCGACCAAAGGGCGGTTGGCTGATATTCAAAGTGTCCGACACCGGGATCGGGATGACGCCGGAGCAGCAGGAACGGCTCTTCGACGCTTTCACGCAGGCGGACGCATCCACCACTCGCAACTATGGCGGAACGGGGCTTGGCCTCAGCATAACCCGGAGTTTTAGCCGAATGATCGGAGGCGTTGTAAAGGTCGAGAGCGAACTCGGAAAAGGCTCGACCTTCACAATGGAGATTCCAGCCGAGTTCAAAAAAGAATCTAGCGAGCAACACCCCTCCGAAGCTGTGCCGTTGCCGCCACGAGACAAGGCGGTTCTGATCATAGATGATGAACCAGCCGCCCGAACCGTCATCGCCAGGGCCTTGGCGGAGGCGGGACTGGCATCGTTCGAAGCAGCAAGCGGCGAGGAAGGAATAGCCGCTGCTCGAGCGCATCGCCCCGCGGCGATCATTCTCGACATCATCATGCCGCATCAGGACGGCTGGTCAGTGCTGCGATCTCTGAAGAACGATAGGGAGCTCTGCGAGATTCCTGTGATCCTTGCGACGATACTTGCAGATCGCGAACTCGGCCTCTCACTCGGGGCGGTTGAATACCTGACGAAGCCGATCGACACCGAGAAGCTGATTCAAACAATTGAGGCTTGCGGCGGTGGCAACCGCGATGTGCTTGTAATTGATGACGACCAAGCCTCCCGCGATTTCCTTCGGCGTATCCTGATCAAGAAGGATTGGCGGGTTCACGAGGCAAGCGACGGCGTGCGCGGCCTTGGCCTGATGAAACGGTTGTTGCCGCGCCTGGTGGTGCTTGATCTGCTGATGCCCGAAATGGACGGGTTTCAGACATTGAGTGAGATGCAGCAGACGCCCGAACTGCAGAACATTCCGGTGGTCGTAGTTACCTCGAAAGATCTGTCGATGAACGAGCTCGAATGGCTCCGCGATAGGGCGGTTGCCGTTGTGACCAAGGGCGCGAACAGCAGGTCTCAATTGGTCAAGGCGCTCGAACGCCAGATTTCCGCGGCCGAGTAGGTTGGCCCGGCATCTCAGTTCGTTGACCCATCGTTAGAAGAGGCCGAAGATGACGAGAATCCTTCTGGTGGAAGACAACGAAATGAATCGCGACATGCTCTCGCGGCGGTTGTCGCGGCGTGGGTTCGAAGTGCTTATTGCGGAAAACGGACAATCCGGCGTGGAACTAACCATTTCGGAAAGACCGGATCTGATCCTTATGGATATGAGCCTGCCCGTGATGGACGGATGGGAGGCGACACGGCGGATCAAGGCTGATCCGGCCACCTCGGGGATCCCTATAATCGCGCTTTCTGCGCATGCTATGACCAGCGATCGGGAATTGGCGCTTGAGGCCGGCTGCGATGACTACGACAGCAAGCCGGTGGACCTGCCGAGGCTTGTCCAGAAAATCGAACAATTGCTTGCCGCAAATCCGTGAGCCGCCGAGTCGGCGGATTGGAGACATGACTGCCAACGAGTTCCAACGCCACGCAATAGCCGCCCATCTGGCGCAGCGGCTTGCTGGACCGGCACGGGCAATCTCGGGATTTCAGGAACTGCTGCTAGAACAGGTGCAGAACCACGGTCTGGTGCACATCACTCCAGATCTTGAGAGGGTCGGCGCCGCTGCCCGGCAATTGAACAGCCTCATCGACAGCTTGATCCATGGCAAAGCCGACTGTCCGGACCATGCAGGGCGCGAGATCGAGGCGAAACTGCGCCACGATTTGCGAACACCACTCAATGCGATTATCGGCTACTCCGAAATGATCCTTGAAGAAGCCGAAGAATTGCACGAACACGCATTGGACGAAGATGTCAGGGTGATGCTCGCGGCTGCGGCCGAGCTGTTGGCGCATGTCGATTCAATTGCCGGCCTATCGCGCGCCAGCGACAACGAAGGGCTGTGGACGACGGATCAGGCAGAGATCGATGCAGCAGGGCTCGAAAGGGCGCTGGGCAAGACGGAGCGCGATGCATTCTCAGGACGCAACGGTAGAATACTTGTCGTCGACGACATCGGCAGTAACCGCGATCTTCTCTCGCGCCGCTTGCTGCACGACGGTCATCAGGTAGTCACTGCCGAGTCAGGCCTGTCCGCACTGACCCGCCTTGCGGAATATGAATTCGACCTTGTTCTGTTGGACATACTGATGCCGGACATGAACGGCATCGAGGTGCTCTCGCGATTGAAAGCTGAGCGCCGGTGGCGGCACATCCCGGTCATTATGATATCGGGGCTGAACGAAGTCGACGCCGTGGTCCGCTGCATCGAGGCGGGAGCCGACGACTACTTGCTTAAACCGTTCAATCCGGTCCTGCTGCGCGCCCGGATCAACTCCAGTCTGGAGAAGAAGCGTTGGCGCGACCGCGAGCACCAGTATCTTCAGCGGATCGAGGCGGAAAAGCGGCGGGCCGACTCGCTTCTACATGCCGTCCTGCCCGGTCAAATCGTTGCGCGGCTGCAAGGGGGCGAGGAGATCATTGCGGACCGGTTCGAGGAAGTGACCATCCTTTTTGCCGATATTGTCGGATTCTCGCCTATCGCAGCGAAATTGCCGGCATCCGACCTTATCAAGCGCCTCGACCGGATGTTCAGCATGTTCGACGCGCTGGCGGAGAAGCATTCCGTGGAGAAGATCAAGACAATCGGAGACGCGTATATGGCCGCTTGTGGTCTTCCGGAGCCGGCGGCCGATCACGCCGACAGGACCGTGGCGCTGGGAAAATCCATGCTGGACTCGTTGAGGCTCTTGGCGTCGGGCAGCGATAGTTTTCGCGTCCGAATCGGCGTACACACCGGACCGGTGATCGCCGGTCTGATCGGCCGACATCGGTTCGTCTATGATGTCTGGGGCGAAACCGTGAACATCGCAAGCCGGCTTGAGTCCCAGGGCGTAGCCGACCGCATGCAAATCTCGGAGGCAACCAGACGCGCTCTGCACGCCTCTTGGGAGCTAGAACCGCGCTGCACTGTGGAACTGAGAGGCGTCGGCACGATGGAAACCTATCTCGTTCGACACTGATGTCTGATTTCCTCAGGATATTCCGCAAAGCGACGCGTAAGCGAGTAGCTTACGGCACCGGCGTTGAGAGGCTATTACTACCATAGCAATCGCGAATCGAAGAGCAGATTAACCAGCGTCCGTGTCCTCATCAGCATGACTGGGTTAGGCTCGGCGGACTGGCAACGACCACCCGTCCCATCCATATCGAATTAGTTATGGGTTGCTGGCGAGACTGGAGGCCTATGTCGAGACGGGTATTCTACCGCGGCACCATACGTCCGGAACGTGTCCGAGACGCGACCTCCATAGCGATGGCCGCGTAAGTCCGATTATGGCGCTGCCTGCTCGTTCCGATTGGCGAGGCGGAGGGCAGAAAACCACCCATCTCGGCCATTGGCGGCAACCCGCTGATTGAGTTTTGACCCTAAAGCGGAATGCGTTTGGATTGAACCGGGCTCTATCTCTTTGTTTTAGCCGCATTTGTGCGACGCCAAGTGATTCCACTTGGCTGCAAATGCTCTACGTGAAACGCTCTGCCGGGCTGGTTTAAGCCAAATCCATCGGGCTTCGGCGGTCGGCGAGCAAACGGGCAAGGATCGGCCTGACGCGGTCTTCGATCAGCGGCCAAGAAGCTGTCGACAGACAGCCGCATGGTCTTCACTCACCGCGACCGCGCGCGATGTCCGTGAGCTCGTATCGCCGGTCAGCGCGTCGGAACCGGATGCTCGCCGCGATAGTCGTAGAAGCCGCGTCCGGTCTTGCGGCCGAGCCAGCCGGCCTCGACATATTTCACCAGCAGCGGGCAGGGGCGGTATTTCGAATCCGACAGGCCGTCATGCAGCACCTGCATGATCGACAGGCAGGTGTCGAGGCCGATGAAATCGGCAAGCTGCAGCGGTCCCATCGGATGGTTGGCGCCGAGCCGCATGGCGGTGTCGATCGCGTCGACCGAGCCGACCCCCTCATAGAGCGTGTAGATCGCCTCGTTGATCATCGGCAGCAGGATGCGGTTGACGATGAAGGCCGGAAAATCCTCCGAGACGGTGATCGTCTTGTCGAGATGGTTCACATAGGCCTTTGCCGCTTCGAAGGTCTGGTCCTCGGTGGCGATGCCGCGCACCAGTTCGACCAGCTTCATCAGCGGAACCGGATTCATGAAATGGATGCCGATGAAACGCTCCGGCCTGTCGGTCTGCGCGGCGAGACGGGTGATCGAGATCGACGAGGTGTTCGTCGCCAGGATGGCTTCGGGATTGAGCTGCGGGCAGAGCTGGGCGTAGATCTTGCGCTTGACCGTCTCGTCCTCGGTCGCCGCTTCGATCACCAGATCGGCACCGGCAAGGTCGGCCATGGTGGGCGCTGCCGAAATGCGCGCCATCGCCTCGTTGCGCAGCTTTTCCTCGAGTTTGCCGGAGCCGACCTGGCGGGCCATGTTGCCGCTGATCGTTGCGATGCCCTTTTCGATGCGGTCGGGTGAGATGTCGTAGACCAGCACCTTGTAGCCCGCGAGCGCGGACACATGGGCGATGCCGCCGCCCATCTGGCCCGCGCCGATGATGCCGATCGTCTCGATCTTGTTCATTACACCGATCCCGTCAAAAGGCCTTTGCGGCCTGCTTTTTGTGCGGTGCAAACTAAAAGGGCGGGGCGACTTCGTCTACCCCGCCCTTCACAATTTAATACGCTTTGGCAGAAGGCGTCAAAGCGCCTTTTGCAGTTCCGGCAGAATGACGAAAAGGTCGCCGACGAGGCCGTAGTCGGCGACCTGGAAGATCGGCGCTTCCTCGTCCTTGTTGATGGCGACAATGACCTTCGAATCCTTCATGCCGGCAAGATGCTGGATGGCACCCGAGATGCCGACGGCGATGTAGAGATCGGGTGCGACCACCTTGCCGGTCTGGCCGACCTGCCAGTCGTTCGGCGCATAGCCGGCATCGACGGCGGCACGAGAGGCGCCGACGGCCGCACCGAGCTTGTCGGCGATCGGCAGGATGACTTCCTGGAATTTCTCCGAAGAGCCCAGCGCGCGGCCGCCCGAGATGATGATCTTGGCCGAAGTCAGCTCCGGACGATCGGTCTCGGAAAGCTTGTTCTCGACGAAGCTCGACAGGCCGGGATTGGCCGCCGCCTGAACCGTCTCGACCTGGGCGGAACCGCCTTCGGGGGCGGCCTGGAAGGAGGCGGTGCGCACGGTGATGACCTTCTTGGCGTCGCTCGACTGCACCGTCTGGATGGCGTTGCCGGCATAGATCGGCCGCTTGAATGTGTCTGATGACACCACTTCGATGATCTCCGACACCTGCGCGACATCGAGCAGGGCTGCCACGCGCGGCGCGACATTCTTGCCCGACGAGGTCGCCGGCGCGATGATCGTGTCATAGGCACCGGCTATGCCGACGACGAGCGCCGCCAGCGGCTCGGCGAGACGCTCGGTGAGTTCGTCGGCTTCGGCGAGCAGCACCTTGCTCACGCCCTTGAGCTTGGCGGCGGCGTCCGCTGCCGGCTTGGCGCCCTTGCCGGCGACCAGCACATGCACGTCCGAACCGATCTGCAATGCTGCCGAAAGCGTCTTGGCGGTCTGGTCGGAAAGCGTAGCATTGTCGTGTTCGGCAATCAGAAGAATAGCCATTATGATATCCCTGACTTTCGTTTTCGAGACTCCCTGAAATCCGGTCAGGCCGAGTCGAAAACGGTTGGTTTCGAGAACCGGAGCGGAGCGTACTTCAGTACGTGAGCACCGGAAGCGGAGAAACCGGCCGTTTGCAGGCCGGCCTCATCGGATTTCCTTAGAGCACGCCGGCTTCGTTCTTCAGCTTGTCCACCAGCTCGGCGACGCTCTTGACCTTGACGCCCGCCTTGCGGCCGCTCGGCTCCTCGGTCTTGATCACCTTCAGCCGCGGCTTGACGTCGGCGCCGTAGTCGGCCGGGCTCTTCTCGTCGAGCGGCTTCTTCTTGGCCTTCATGATGTTGGGCAGCGAGGCATAGCGCGGCTGGTTGAGGCGAAGATCCGCGGTGACAATTGCCGGCATCTTCAACTCCACCGTCTGCAGGCCGCCGTCGACCTCGCGCGTCACCTTGGCCTTGTCGCCATCGATGACGACCTTGGAAGCAAAAGTGCCTTGCGCCCAGCCCAGAAGTGCGGCCAGCATCTGGCCGGTCTGGTTCGAATCGTCGTCGATCGCCTGCTTGCCGAGGATGACGAGACCGGGCTTTTCCGCCTCGACCACGCCCTTCAGCACCTTGGCGACGCCCAGCGGCTCGGTCTGCTCGTCGGTCTTGACCAGGATGGCGCGGTCGGCACCCATGGCGAGCGCGGTGCGCAAGGTCTCCTGCGCCTGCTGCGGCCCGATCGAGACAACGATGATCTCTTCCGCCTTGCCGGCCTCCTTCAGCCGGATCGCCTCTTCGACCGCGATCTCGTCGAACGGGTTCATCGCCATCTTGACGTTGGCGAGTTCCACCGCCGAACCGTCAGCCTTCACACGAACCTTCACATTCGCATCCACAACCCGCTTCACGGGCACAAGGATCTTCATTTGCCTGTCACCTCTTTCACGATAGCCACCTCTTTCGAGATAATTGGGCGCGCTATAGCAGCGCACGCCGCATCAGAGTTGTCGAAAGCCGACATTCCGGACGGAATTCTGGTCTCCGACCGCCTAAAGCGCGTCGCGTTTGACCGGCCACACGCGACGCGCTTTAGGTTGTTGTTTTATGCATGTCGCTATCGCAAAACCGCTGCACACTTTTGCGCGACATGCATTGTGGGAAAGCTTCCGTAGTTGCGGCGACCCCGCACGTCAATATCCGGGGCGCGCCCAAATCATCCGCGACGCACTCAAATCGGTTCAGTCCGGACTGGAGGCGCTTCCGCGTCCCCAGCGCGGCGCCGACTGAGCAGGCAGCGGGTCGCCCGGCGCCGGCTCTGTGGCAACAGGTGCCGGGCCGACTACCAGCGTGGTCTCTTCCTCAGCACCGGCAAGCAGTGGTACGGCGCGGTTGCGCAAGACGAGCACCAGCACGGCCCCGGCGATGATGCCGCCGACATGGCAGGCCCAGGAAATCTGATCCTCGCCGCCGGCGGCGAACATCACGATCTGGAACAGGATCCACAGGATGAGCGGGATGAACGCCGGGATGCGCAGCGGAATGCGGGCGAAGGCCAGCACCCATACCTTCACCCTGGGGTAGAGGATCAGATAGGCGGCGACCACGCCGGCGATGGCGCCTGACGCGCCGATCAGCGGAACCTGCGAGTCCCACGCGATCAGGCCCTGGAAGAAGGCGCCGGCGATGGCGCAAAGCAGGTAAAAGATGAGAAAGCGGACATGGCCGAGCGCGTCCTCGACATTGTCGCCGAACACCCAGAGGAACAGCATGTTGCCGCCGAGGTGGAAAATATCGGCATGCAGGAAGGAATAGGTGACGTAGCTCAGGCTCTCCGGGATAACGACGAACTGCGGAGCCAGTTCGACGCTGTCGTGGACGACCGACGGGATGAAGCCGAGGCCCAGCACAGCGGCGTTGGTGAACTGCTCGCCGCCAAGCGCGGTAGCGAAGTAGATGAGCGTGTTGAACGCGATCAGGCCGATCGTCACATATTGCAGCTTGATGTGGCGCAGCCGGTTGGTGTCATAAAGCGGGATGAACATCGGACCCCCTCCCGCCTCGGCAGATTCAGCGGTTCTTGCCGGGAACCCATAGCACGTCGGCGTTTCCATTGTCATTGACTGCGCGCGCGGCGACGAACAGAAAGTCCGATACGCGGTTGATGTATCTTATCGCCTCGCGGTTGACGTGCTCGCCTGGGACCTGCGTCAAAGCCACCATGATGCGCTCGGCCCGCCGTGCCACCGTGCGGGCGAGGTGAAGGGCAGCCGCCGCCGGCGTGCCGCCGTTGAGCACGAAGGATTTGAGCGGCTGCAGGTCCTTGTTGAGCAGGTCGATGTCCTTTTCGACACGGTCGGTCTGCACGGCGGTGATGCGCAGCGGCTCATAGCCGAGCGGCTTGCCGTCGTCCGGCACGGCCAGATCGGCGCCGAGGTCGAAAAGGTCGTTCTGGATGCGGCCGAGCATCGCGTCGATCGCCGGATATGTTGCTGCGGTGTGGATGCGGGCCATGCCGATGCAGGCATTGGCTTCGTCGATCGTGCCATAGGCGTCGATGCGCAGATCGGATTTCAGTCGCCGTTCACCGGTGCCGAGGCCGGTGGTGCCGTCGTCGCCGGTGCGGGTGTAGATCTTGTTGAGCTTGACCACGCTCTGCCTCCCGAAATCGCCAGCCTCGTCACTTGCGGGTGAAATACACCGCCAGCATGATCAGCACCAATGCCACGAACTGCAGCAGCACCCGCGTCTGCATCAGCTTGTTGGAGGTCATGCCGGAGCCGCCGCGCATCATGTTGATGAGGCCGCGGATCAGCACGATCACCACGGCGACCATGACGAGGACAGCGAGGATGTTGAAGACGGTTGCCATAGTGTGTTTCCAGTCGATTGCGTTCAGGCGCGTTTGGCAAGCAGGCGGTAGAGCATTGATGCCGGCAGGATGCGTTTGAGGATAACGCCGATCCTGGCTGGCACCGTTACCACATAATGCGGACGCGGGCGCCGCGACAGAAGCGCATGGCGCAAGGCCGCATGAACCACCTCCGGCCCAGGCTTCAGCCGTGACGTGCTGCCGCCGGCCTGCAGCCGTTGCAGTTGCGCCTCGTAGGCGCGGCGGTGGACGGAATTCTCACGGTCGATATTCCTGAGAAACCACACAAGGCCGTTGCTGGCGATCTTCGATGTGACTGGCCCCGGCTCGATCAGCGAGACATGGATGCCGCTGCCCTGAAGTTCCTGGTGCATGCACAGCATCAGCCCTTCGATCGCGTGCTTCGACGCCGAATAGGCGCCGCGAAAGGGCAGCGGCGCCAGGCCGAGGATCGAGGAGCAATGGATGAGACGGCCATGGCCCTGGCGCCGCATTACCGGCACGACACGGCGGGTGAGGTCATGCCAGCCGAAGACATTCGCCTCGAATTGCTCCCTGAGTGCTGCCACCGGCAGGTCCTCGACGGCGCCGGGCTGTGCATAAGCGCCGTTGTTGAACAGGGCATCAAGCCGTCCGTCGGTCCGCTCCAGCACCGACGCCACCAGCGTCTCGATGGATCCGGCCTCGCGGTAGTCCAGATAGAAGGCCTCGATGCCATCGGCCTCGAGGGCGGCGATATCCTCCGGCTTGCGTGCCGTCGCGAACACCCGCCAGCCTTCCGCCTTCAGCGCCCGGGTGCAATAGGCGCCTATCCCGGAAGAAGCTCCGGTGACGATGATGGTGCGCAACTCTTCTCCAGGAGGAGGCGTGCTTTGACCTAGGCTTGCCATTTGCCGCAATCCCTTCCCATATTCGCGGCGTCGAGACAATCGAAGGGAACGCGGTTCGTGTTGCGGAAGATCGTAGCCGTCAAACGCGTGCTCTATGACGCGTTCGGCCATTTCGATGCAGACGATGGCTGGGCGATGGCCAGTCATCTGGCGATCACGGCGCTGATGGCGCTTTTCCCCTTTTTGATTTTCGCCACGACGCTGGCCAGCTTTCTCGGCGCGCAGGCTTTTGCCGATACCGCCGTGCATCTCGTCTTCGACACCTGGCCCGAGCAGATCGCCAAGCCGATCGCGCGCGAAGTGCTCAACGTGCTCACCGTCCAGCGCACCGACCTGTTGACCTATGGCGTGCTGCTTGCCGCCTTCTTCGCCTCGAACGGCATCGAGGCGCTGCGCACCTCGCTCAACCGCGCCTACCGCGTTTCCGAAACGCGCGGCATCATCTATCGCCGGGTGCAGAGCATCGTCTTCGTGCTGATCGCCACGGCAGGTTTTCTGGTGATCAGCGTGCTCGTGGTTTTCGCGCCCTTACTGGGGCGGCTGGCCGAGGCCAATTTCGAATGGATAAAGCCCTATATGGGCACGATCACGCTGTGGCGTTACATCATCGCCTCCGTCGTCATCGTCGGCGGGCTGTTCGCGGTGCATTACTGGCTGCCTGCGGGCAAGCGCCGCTTCGTCTCGATCATACCGGGCATCATCTTCACGCTGATTGCCTGGCTCATCGGGTCGACCATTTTCGCCGCCTATCTCGACCGTTTCTCGTCCTATGTGACGACCTATGCCGGCCTTGCCTCGATCATGGTCGCGGTCGTCTTCCTCTACATCGTCTCGGCGATCTTCATCCTCGGCGGTGAGCTCAACGCCGCGATCAGCCGCTATCTGGAGGCACGCGCCCGAGTTGGCTGATTCTTGGTCGGCTGAGCGGTTGCCAGCCCGACGCCGAGCGTCGCGATCGCCATGCCGACGATCTGGACCAGGGTCAACTGTTCGCCGAACAATAGCCAGGCGATGACCGCAGTGACCGCCGGGACCAGATAGAACAGCGAAGCGACTTTCGACATCTCGCCGTCGCGGATCATCACCATCAACAGGAAGATGGCGCCGATCGACAGCACCAGCACCAGCCATGCCATGGCAAAGATCAGCTCGCCATTGACGACCACCGTTCGCGTCTCGAAGGCGAGCGAGGCCAGGACCATCACCGACGCGCCGCCAACATATTGCCATTTGGTGGCCGCCACGAGATCGCCGCCGGAGGCGAAGCGCTTCTGCCAGATCGTGCCGGCGCTCATGCCGAGCACCGAGACAAGCGAGGCGGCCAGCGTCTCGGCCGTCACGCCGCCGCCGAGGGCACCGAGCTTCGGCCAGAGCACGATGACCACACCGACCAGGCCGATGCCGAGACCGGCCCAATGGCGCGGCAGGATGGCCTCGCCGAGAAACCTGCCGGCCATCACCGCCGTGATCAGCGGCTGCAGCCCGACGATCAGGGCCGAAAGCCCGGCCGGCATGCCCCTGTGGATGGCCCAGAAGACGCCGCCGAGATAGACGCCATGCATCAGGATGCCGGCGCCGGTCGCGTGCAGCGCTTCCGCGCGGGTCGCCCGCCTGGAACCGAGTGCTGCCATCAAGGCGGCCAACAGGACGGCGGCCAGAACGAAGCGCGCGGCCAGGAAGGTGAAAGGCTCAGCCCACGGCATGGCATAACGCGCGCCTATGAAGCCGGTCGCCCACAGGACGACAAAGGAGGCGGGGATGAACCGCTTGATGCTGTGCATTTTCGGAAGGCTGCCGCGTGATCGGTGAGGGTTGACTGTCGCGACTGCTCTAATGCGGTTCAACCCGGCAAGCAAAACCAAACGGTTGATCCATAGGCTCACCCGAATTGAAGGAGGCGCTCTGGGGCAGGGAGGTTCAAAACATGATCCAGTTCCTCTGCACAGAGGATTTGGTTCTTCGACCGAGCCTGAAAGGGATTGTCGACGGTCGCTGTCGGCCGGCCTCCAGCCGCCAATCACCAACGTTTGCGATTAGCCGTAGCCCCCGCACCTTCGTCATCCTAGGGCGGAGCAAAGAGCGAAGCGACGCGCGCAGACCCTGGGGCCCATTCCGT
This sequence comes from Mesorhizobium sp. WSM4840, assembly GCF_055811755.1. Classification (NCBI taxonomy): domain Bacteria; kingdom Pseudomonadati; phylum Pseudomonadota; class Alphaproteobacteria; order Hyphomicrobiales; family Phyllobacteriaceae; genus Mesorhizobium; species Mesorhizobium sp. WSM4840. The sequence continues at coordinate 39,838 of NZ_JBVVQD010000035.1, read as the reverse complement.
GACATCAGCCGAAGAATGCAGCGGACCAAGATAAATGCTGATCTGTAGTGATCCTTCGCGCCCCCCTCTGTCCTGCCGGACATCTCCCCCACACAGGGGGGGGAGATTGGCCTCATCACTGATTTCGCCAACCACCAACCTTGCAAAAAGGACGCTGTCCGCGAAGCTGCCAATCTCCCCCCAAGTGGGGGAGATGTCCGGCAGGACAGAGGGGGGCGCCTCGCTCCGTCATCAAAGGTTCTGCACCTTCGTGACGCTCTGAGGTAACGGAATGGACTAAATCCCAATCAGCCGCCTGACATCGGTCGGTGATGCGCCGGCCTCGCGCAGGGCGGCAAGGCCGGTATCCGCAAAACTCTTCGACAGCTTTCGTCCGTCCGGGCCGAGGACGAGACGATGGTGGAAGTAGTTTGGTTGCGGCAGGCCGAGGATCTCCTGGAGCAGGCGCTGCACGCCGGTGGCGGAATAGAGGTCCTGGCCGCGCACCACATGGCTGACGCCTTGCAGCGCGTCGTCGACGACGACGGCGAGATGATAGCTTGTCGGGATTTCACGGCGCGCCACGATCACGTCGCCCCAGTCCTGCGGCCGGGCGTGCACCGTATGTGTTGCGGAAAGCATCTCATCCGAAAATTCCATCCATGCCAGGTTCTTGCCGACGCGCGCCATCGCAGCGCCGACGTCCAGCCGCCAGGCGAAGGGCGCATTCTCGGCAATCCGTCGCTGGCGTTCCCTCATCGGCAATGCCTTGTCGACGGCGGGATAGAGCGGCACCCCGTCCGGGTCGCGCGGCCAGTCGCGGCCGCGCTTTTCGCTGTCGGCAATGAAGGCGCGGATTTCGCCGCGGCTCATGAAGGCGGGGTAGACGAGTTCTTCCCTGATCAGCCGATCTAGCACCGCCTGATAGTCCGCGAAATGCTCGGACTGACGGCGCACCGGTTCTTCCCAGCCAAGCCCGAGCCATCTCAGGTCGCGAAAAATGCCGGCCTCGAATTCCGGCGTGCAGCGCGTCGTGTCGATGTCCTCGATGCGCAGCAACAGGCGCCCGCCCGTTGCGCTGGCCAATTTATGATTGAGCAGCGCCGAATAGGCATGGCCGAGATGCAGTTCGCCATTTGGGCTCGGCGCGAAGCGGAATGTCAGGAGTGTCATCCTTCGGCGGCAATCGGGTTGTGCGGCGCTTTCGCCAGTTGCTACTTTGCGCCTGATTACATCTGACATTTTGCGCTGGGAACAAGCAGACATGCAACGGATCGCCACGCTCGACGACATCGCGCAAGGGCTCGACGCGCTCTGCCTGCTCGACCCGCGTCTTGCAAAGGTGCGCGGCATGGCCGGCGAGGTGCCGCTTCGGCTCTCCGAGCCGGGGTTCAGAAGCCTTGCATCGATCATCGTCTCGCAGCAGGTTTCCCGCGCCAGCGCCGACGCCATCTTCGGGCGGCTGACAAAACTCGTCGATCCGCTGACGCCGCAAGCCATCCTTGCCGCCGACGAAGCCATTTTTCGCGAGGCCGGACTGTCGCGGCCGAAGCAGCGCGGCCTGATCGCCGTGGCCCAGGCGGTGGTCGATGGCCTCGACCTCGATCATCTCTGCTTGCTCGACGCCGCTGAGGCGATCACAGCGATGACCAAGGTGCCGGGCATCGGCCCGTGGACGGCGGAAGTCTATCTTTTGTTCGCCGCCGGCCATCCCGATGTCTTCCCGGCACGCGATGTTGCCCTGCAGAGTGCGGTCGGCCACGCGCTCGGCATCGACCCGCGTCCGCCCGAGAAAACACTGATCCAGCTCGCCGAATCATGGAGCCCGTGGCGAGGTGTCGCATCAAGGCTTTTTTGGGCCTATTATCGTGAAACCCGGGGCAGGGACGCCGCGCCTCCTGCCTGAATCCGCAAAAAAGCATGAAAATCCTGCATTTTTAGCGCTGCGTTTGATCGACAAGCCGCTTCACATCCCTGTCATGTCGGGCTTACAGTATCCGCGCCGACAGGTTCGAGAGCCAAGGAGGTCAATGACGTGACGGTTGCCGTATCTCCGGATGGGCTTCCAGCACTGGTGCTGAACGCGGATTACCGTCCGCTCAGCTATTACCCCCTGTCGCTCTGGTCGTGGCAGGACGCCATCAAGGCGGTGTTCCTCGAGCGGGTGAATATCGTCGCCGAATATGAGCACGCCGTGTCGTCGCCGACCTTCTCGATGAAGCTGCCGAGCGTCGTCAGCCTGAAGGCCTATGTGAAGCCATCGCGGCATCCGGCCTTCACCCGCTTCAACGTGTTCCTGCGCGATCGTTTCCAGTGCCAGTATTGCGGCACGCCGGAGGATCTGACCTTCGACCATGTCGTTCCCCGCCATCGCGGCGGCGCAACGACGTGGGAGAATGTCGTCGCCGCCTGCTCGCCGTGCAATCTGAGGAAGGGCGGCATGATGCCGGCTCACGCCAAGATGTGGCCGCTGCAGAAGCCCTACCAGCCGACGGTGCATGATCTGCACAATAATGGCCGCCTGTTCCCGCCCAACCATTTGCATGAAAGCTGGATGGATTATCTCTACTGGGATGTCGAACTCGAACCATAGAGTTCGGCAGAAATCCGCCATGCCGGTCGCCTGACGCAGCTTTCTGCGCTTCCGGTGCTCACGTACTGTAAGTACGCTCCGCTCCGGTTCTCGAAACCCACGTCATGCGCTCCGGCCTGACGAATTTCTGGACGAACTCTGCGCTGTGCAGCTCAGTCGCGGGCAAAGGCGCCGCGGAAGGCGATGACAGCCAGGACAAAGCTGGCGATGGCGTTCCAGCCGGCCAGCGACAGGCCGAGGATGCGCACAGCCGCCTTGTCGCAGGAGGGCGGGACGAATTTGTCGAGCGCGTCGAGCACGCCCTTGCCGCCGGTGTCCACCGGTCCTGCCGCCGCCGCACAATCGGTCGGCCCCGGCCACCACGCCCATTCAACGCCGGAATGATAGACGCCGAGATAGACGCCGTAGGCCATCAGCAGCCCGCCGACCGCCAGCAGACCGCGCGTCAGCCAAGCCGGCCAGCGCAGAGCCGACGACAGCACTGCAACCAGCATCAGCGGCACGCCGATGTAGTAGGGGGTGCGCTGCTCCAGGCAGAGCTTGCAGGGGATGTAGCCGCCCAGATACTGGAAGGCCAGCGCCGAGCCGACGGTGGCGGCCATGGCGACGGCGAGAAACACCGCCGTTCGCAAGCGCTGGCGTCCAGTGTCGGCATTCACGGTCGCTGTCATCGATCTACCGTCCGTTCTCGCTCAGGGCAAAGGATGGTCAATTCGAACATCCTTGCTCTAAAACGCGTATTTGACGACGATATAGAGCGAAATCAGGGCAGCGGCGCCGGCGCCCGCAATCATGCCAAGGCGCTTTTCGATGAACTCGCGGATCGGTTCGCCATAGCGGCGCAGCAGCCAGGCAAGGAACAGGAAACGGGCGCCGCGCGCCACGATCGCCAGCGCGATGAACAGCAGGAGATTGACGCCGATGACGCCGGACAGGATCGTCACCACCTTGATCGGCGGCAGATGGGCGAGGCCGGAGGTGACCAGCATCAGGATGATGAAGCCGACGCCCGACGAAACACGCAGCGTCTCGAAGTCGTCATACTTGCCGTAAAATTCGAGGATCGGCCGCGCCACCGTGTCGTAGGCATAATGGCCGATGTACCAGCCGGCGATACCGCCCAGAACGGAAGCCAGCGTGGCGACCAGCGCGTAGCGATAGGCGCGATCCGGCCGCGACAGCGCCATCGGCAGATACAGCACGTCGGCCGGCACCAGGAACACCGAGCTTTCGACGAAAGCGATGATGGCCAGCCACCATTCGGCGGATTTCTTTGCCGCCAGCGACAAGGTCCAGTCATAAAGTCCGCGAAGCATTGGCACTCCTGATGCACTCACCCAAAATGCGCAGCGGTTTTGGTATGACAATGCATAAAAACAAAGACCAAAAGCGCGCCATATGAATCTCTCCAGACGCGACGCGCCTCAATGCGCTGCCTGTCTAGAAAGATTTTTGGCGCCGCACAATGGCCGCCGCTTCACGAAATCGAAAGGCCGTGGCCGAGCGAAGGCCGCATGTCGGGAATTGGCCAGTTGACGAACAGGCCTCCAACCGTATAGTCCGCGCCCATCCAGGCCGCCCGGCCTGAGCCCCTATGGCGGAATTGGTAGACGCGCTCGACTCAAAATCGAGTTCCGCAAGGAGTGCTGGTTCGATCCCGGCTAGGGGCACCATTTTCCACCCGAGACGCCTTGAATGCTCGGTTGAATGTTATCCCAGGAACATCCTGGGATAACCATAATTCAGGCCCAGGCCGGTGCTTCCTGATTAGATCGGGCTCCGTAGCTCAGGTCGCCATCACATCGGCCCCGGCACCATCTTGGTCGGCTGCTCCGGCATCGGAAACGCGTAATTGTCGCATTTCACGTCGGGGTTCGTCGGGCTGAACATTCCAAGCGGGTTGTCCTTGAACAGCCAGACGTGAAGATCGTAATGGTAGAACTCCACCGGAATAAGCGGATAATGCCCCTCCATCGGCCCCTGGAACGTCTGTCCAAAGAGTTTCGGCGGCTCTTTGGTGTCGGGCGTCAGCGGAACAAGCCATTCCACGGCCACCAGGCGCAAGCCGCCGTCGACCGGCTCATAGATAAGGACATTGGGGCGCGCTGGATCTGGTGTCGGGCTGACGCTCGCGACGTTGACGAAATGAATGCCCATCGCGCCCTTCGGGTAATCCATAGCTCCAGCCACTTTTTCGCCGCTGTAATAAACGCATCCGACCGTCGACAGATAGAGGTCGCGAATGGCGGCCTTGTAGTCTTCGTACTTCGATAGCGATTGTTTCAGGGCATCGATCTCGACCTTGCCGGGCTCGGCGGCCTGAGCTGCGGCGGCAGTCAGGCAGGCGCCGATGAGGCCGGTCAAAGCGAGAATACTGCGACGCCTGAGGTAAGTGGTTTTCGTCATGCATTCCTCCCAGTTTTTTGTTCTGCCGTTCTGCCGTGCAGGACCGAGGCGGCAATGATGCTGGTTGCGCGGCCGATCGCCGATGCTAATCCTTTCCGCTGCTTGTGAGAATTAATCCTCACGACCTAGGCTCTGGTCTTCGACTGAGCCTGAAGGGGACTGTCGACGGTCGCTGCCGACCGGCCTCCATCTGCCAATCTCCAACGTCTGGTGATTAGCTAAGTCCCACCGCGCCTTCGTCATCCCAGGGTCTGCGCCGCGTCGCTTCGCTCCTTGCTCCGCCCTGGGATGAAGAAGTGGAGGGATGCTTCGGCTATTGGCCCGACCTGTCAAACCAGATCCCTAGCAGGACCGCCAACGCTACCGCCGTCCCAGCAAGCTCTTCATCCGGTTGCGCAGCAGGCGCGCCATGTTGCGGGTTTCGCGGTAGAGGTGAAGCTGCGACGCCGCCTGGCGGGCGAGGCGGTCGGCGTCCGGCGTCAGGCCGATGACCAGCGTGCCGATCGGCCTGCGCTCCGTCCATAGCCGGCTCATCACCGGATGGTCGGGCACGGCGCAGGAATCGGTGATCATGATGTTGGGATCGTCGAGATGCTGCCCGGTCACCTCGATCATCAACAGCGTGCCCGGCGAATAGGCGGCGAGGGTCTCGTCATAGGCCGTCTTCCAGGTGTAGGCGACGCCGGCCTCGACGAAGACGACCAGGCTGGCGATGGTGCGATCGTCGAGCGTCAGCGAATGGATGCGGCACAGATCCCGTTCGGCCAGCCGGTGCACGGCCTCGCGGGCGAAGGCGGCGCGGTAGCGGTCGATGGCCATGGCGGTGCGCTCGCGGCCTTTCCAGCCTGCCGCTTCCAGCGTCAGGAAGCGTTCGATGGCATGGCGGATATTTTCCGGTCCGCGCGCCACCAGATGCTCCAGCCTGCCGAGGTCGGCGAGGCGGCGCTTCAGGCGGCGGAACTCACGATAGTGGTGCGAGCGCAGCGAGGCCTTCAGATAGTCATCGCCGTCGATCTCGCTTTCGAGCATCGGGCGTTCGGCCTTGCCGGTGGTGACCAGCGTCAGGCCACGCGTCTCGGCGACGGTGGCCAGCAGGCTGGCCACCGGGCCGTTGAGCCGGATGTCGGGCAGCATGAAGACTTTAGGCAGCTTGAGATGCGGCCGCGACAGCATCGAGAAGAAATCCTCGATGACGCCGACGGGATCGTCACGGTCGACCAGTGGCGTGCCGATCGGGCCGAACGGGCTCGACCATGTGCGCATGACCCGTACACCGAGCGGCATCGCCGGCCGCTCCACCGAGAACGGCACCAGCAGGCGCAGCCGGTTGCGGTATTCGTCGCCGTCGCGGATGACCGCCAGCCGCACCTCGCGGTCTTCCAGCCGCGGCATGGCGGGGGCCAGGAAGCGCGGGTTGAAGAAGACGTTGGGCTCGATCGTGCGGGTGCAGAGATAGTCGAGTTCCTCGACCAGGTCGAAGCCGGCGGAAGCCGGGTAGATCGCCAGCTTGCGCTCGGGCCGGTCGTTGGCCAAGAGTTCGATATGGGCGGGATCGGCTTCGCGGGCCAGCCCTGCGAGGCCGGACACCATGGCGCCGGCCGGGCCGCCGCTGGTTTCCTCGAGCAACGGGATGGCGGCCATCACGCGGCCCCTTCGGCGGCTGCGAAAATGGCCATGACGATGCCGAGCCTGCGCCAGACCGTGAACGACAGCGCGCCGGCCTCGAAGATCATCGCGAAGGCGGTGGCCATTGCCGCGCCCCACAAGCCAAAAAGCGGGATCAGCACCAAATTGAGGCCGATGTTGAAGACCAGCGTCATGGCGTAAACGGCGGCGCAGATGTTCTGGTTGCCGCTCATGGTGAGCAGGCTTTCGCAGGGGCCGACGGCGGCGCGGGCGACAACGCCGAAGACCAGCAGGAACAACAGCGGATAGCCGGCAACGAATTCGGGGCCGAACAAGCTCAGCATCGGCTCGCCCAGCACCAGCACCAGCAGCGCCATCAACAGCGACGGCCAGAACGTCCACGACACCGTTTCGCGGGCGAAGGCGGCGAGTTTTTCCGGCTCGCCATGGGTGAATTGCGCGTAGCGCTGGGCGACGCCTGCCTTGACCGCGAAATAGACGAAATGCACCAGCGCCAGCGTTTTCACCGTGGCGAAATAGACGGCGACGTCGTTGGGGCTCATGTAGGCGCCGGCCATCAGCACGTCGGCATTGGTGAGCAGGAAGAAGAAGCCTTCGACCAGGAAGATCGGCAGCGACACCACGAACCACTGCGCGAAATGCACCTTCATCGGCCCGGCCGGGATTTTTTTGTCGATGCGCGTGGTGATGCCGATGAGTTGGCCGAGCGTGGTGGCATAGGCGGCGGCGATAGAGGCGAAGATCGCTGTCCTGGCGTCGGGCGCAAAGCCGACCACAAGCATCAGCGCCATGAGCGCCAGGATCAGCACCGGCCGCACCAGATAGGTCGGCGCCAGCGCAAACAGCGCCCATGAGTTGGCCCGCGCCAGCCCCTGCAGCAGGTCCGACATGGCGATCATCGGCATGCAGATGAGGCCGAGGATGAACGGCACGACATAGTAGTTTTCGATAAACGGCGACAGCAGCCAGACGCCGAGCGCGCCGAGACCGGCGATTGCGGTCGAGGCAACCAGCACGAACAGGCGGCTGGTCAGCACGATGCCGCGCAGTTCGGCCAGCATGTTGCGCTCGCGGTATTCGGGAATGAAGCGGATGACCGAGGTGTGGAAGCCGAGGCAGGCGAGATTGCCGACGATGACCATCGTCACCCAGACGAGGACGAAAATGCCGTATTCGAACGAGCCCATCCAGCGGGCCATCAGCACCTGGCTGGCGAAGGCGATGACGGCGCTGACGATGCGGATGGAAAAGGCGATCAGCGACATGCGGCCGGCTTCGCCGCGCTCGTCGGCGGTGAACAGCACGGCGTCGATACGGCCAAGCAGCGGCTTTACGCGCAGCGCAAGGCGCTGCGGCAGGAACCGCCCGGCTGTCGTCGCCGCGGAAAAGCGCACCCAATACTCTCCGTTTTCCGCCTCTTTTTCGGGTCTGGGTCTAGCGAGAACACATTAAGAAACGGTTGGGTGAGCTCTCCTTCGCCCCGTTCACGGGGAGAAGGTGCCGGCAGGCGGATGAGGGGCGGCGCCATGGCTTTGTGCCATGTTCACCGTTCGCGGCAGAGCGCGACGAAACGACAGGCCAGCTGATGGAAAGAAAATAAGAGCTGAAGGCCCATTTCCGGTGTCGGCGGGACAGCGCCGCCTCTGGTCGCCTGATATCTCCCCCACAGGTGGAGAGATTGGCTAATCGCCGACGTCAACGCCGCCCCTCATCCGCCCTCCGAGCACCTTCTCCCCGTGAACGGGGAGAAGGAAAAGCGGCGCCTTACGCGAACGCTCCGTGGCAATGCTTGTACTTTTTCCCCGACCCACACGGGCAGGCCTCGTTGCGGCCGACCTTGCCCCAGGTGGCGGGGTTTTGCGGATCGCGGTTTTCGGGGGCGACGGTTGCGTGGGCCTCCTGGCGGACCAGAAGTCCGGTCTCGCCGAAATCGTCCTCGCCGGTGGTGCCGTCGAGATGGCTGCCGAACATGTCGGGCGTCTCGGGCGGCGGCGCTTCGGCTGCCTGGCGGACCAGCTCGACGCGCATCAATTGTGCGGTGACGGCCTGGCGCAGATTGCCGAGCATCGCCTGGAACAGCTCGAAAGCCTCGCCCTTGTATTCCTGCAGCGGGTCACGCTGGGCATAACCGCGGAAGCCGACGACCGAGCGCAGATGGTCGAGGTTGACGATGTGCTCGCGCCACAGATGGTCGAGCGTCTGCAGCACCACCGAGCGCTCGACATAGGTCATCACATCGGGGCCGAAGCGCTCGGCGCGGTCCCTCGCGGCGGCGTCGGCGGCCTCGGTGATGCGCTCGCGGATGTCGTCCTCGGCAATGCCCTCTTCCTTGACCCAGTCCTCGATCGGCAGGTCGAGATTGAGGAATTCGGCGACCTCGGCCTTGAGGCCGGCGACGTTCCACTGCTCGGCATAGGCGTTTTCGGGAATGGCCTTGGCGACGATCTCGTCGATGACGCCCTCGCGCATTTCGGCAATGGTCTCCGACAGGCCTTCACCGTCCATCAGCTCAAGGCGCTGCTCGAACACCACCTTGCGCTGGTCGTTCGAGACGTCGTCATATTTCAGCAGGTTCTTGCGGATGTCGAAGTTGCGCGCCTCGACCTTCTTCTGCGCCTTTTCCAGCGCCTTGTTGATCCAGGGGTGGATGATCGCCTCGTCTTCCTTGAGGCCGAGCTTCTGCAGCATGCCGTCCATGCGCTCGGAGCCGAAGATGCGCATCAGATCGTCCTGCAGCGACAGGAAGAACTTTGACCGCCCGGGATCGCCCTGGCGGCCCGAGCGGCCGCGCAACTGGTTGTCGATGCGGCGCGACTCGTGGCGCTCGGTGGCGAGCACGTAGAGGCCGCCGGCGGCCAGCGCCTTTTCCTTCAACCGGGCGACGTCGTCGCGGATTTCCCTTTCCCTGGCTTCGCGCTCGGGACCAGCCGGCATGTCGCCAAGCTCCTCGGCGATGCGCATGTCGGCATTGCCGCCGAGCTGGATGTCAGTGCCGCGGCCGGCCATGTTGGTGGCAATGGTGATGGCGCCGGGTTTTCCCGCCTGGGCGACGATCGCCGCCTCACGCTCGTGGTGACGGGCGTTCAGCACCTCGAAATCGGTGAAGCCTTCCTTGCGCAGGCGCGCGGCCAGCAACTCGGATTTCTCGATCGAGGTGGTGCCGACCAAGGTCGGCTGGCCCTTGGTGCGGGCTTCCTTGATCTCCTTGACGATCGCCTTGTATTTCTCCTCGACGGTCCGATAGACCTCGTCGTCTTCGTCAGTGCGGATCACCGGCAGATTGGTCGGGATCTCGGTGACGTCGAGATTGTAGATGTTGCCGAATTCCTCGGCCTCGGTCAGCGCCGTGCCGGTCATGCCGGCAAGCTTCTTGTAGAGGCGGAAATAGTTCTGGAAGGTGACGGAGGCGAGCGTCTGGTTCTCCGGCTGGATCGCCACATGCTCCTTGGCTTCGAGCGCCTGGTGCAGGCCTTCCGAATAGCGGCGGCCCGGCATCATGCGGCCGGTGAATTCGTCGATGATGACGATCTCGCCGTTGCGCACGATATAGTCCTTGTCCTTCTGGAACAGCTGGTGCGCCTTCAGCGCATTGTTGACGTGGTGGACGATGGCGACGTTCTCGACGTCGTAGAGCGACTCGCCCTTGAGCAGGTCGGCGTCGCGCAAAAGGTTTTCCAGCTTCTCGGTGCCCTCCTCGGTGAAGATCGAGGTCTTCTGCTTCTCGTCGATCTCATAGTCGGCCGGCTCGAGCTTCAGCATGAAGGCATCGATGGTGTTGTACATTTCCGAGCGGTCCTCGAGCGGACCGGAAATGATCAGCGGCGTGCGCGCCTCGTCGACCAGGATAGAATCGACCTCGTCGACGATCGCGTAGCTGTGGCCGCGCTGCACCATCTGACTGCGCTCGTATTTCATGTTGTCGCGCAGATAGTCGAAGCCGAGCTCGTTGTTGGTGGCGTAGGTTACGTCGGCGGCGTAGGCGGCGTGGCGTTCCTCGTCGGACAGGCCATGGACGATGACGCCGACGGTAAGGCCGAGGAATTTATAGACGCGGCCCATCCATTCGGAGTCGCGCGTGGCAAGATAGTCGTTGACGGTGACGACATGGACGCCTTTGCCGGCGAGCGCGTTGAGATAGACGGGCAGCGTGGCGACCAGCGTCTTGCCCTCGCCGGTGCGCATTTCGGCGATGCCGCCATTGTGCAGCACCATGCCGCCGATCAGCTGCACATCGAACGGGCGCATGCCGAGCACGCGGCGCGCCGCTTCGCGCACGGTGGCGAAGGCCGGCACCAAGAGATCATCGAGGCTGGCGCCGTTGGCCACGTCCTGGCGGAATTTTTCCGTGCGGGCGGTCAGCTCGGCGTCGGAGAGCGCCCGCATCTCGTTTTCCATGGCGTTGATCGCTTCGACGCGCGGTCGGGTCGACTTGACCCGGCGATCGTTGGAGGAGCCGAAAACCTTACGGGCGAGACCGCCAAAACTGACCATTCAATGGTCCTTTCGATAGCATTCCAAGTCGTTGCGACGGGTGCCGGCGGCCCCATCAAATCCACGTGAAACGCGGACAAACGCAAAAAGCGCCCGGAAAACGGTTCTGGACGCAAAGTCGTTGGACAGATAAGAGGGGGCTCAATCGATGTCAACGGCGCCCTCGTCCTGACGACCGTGCCAAATTCCGCCACAATCTGGCTGGTCTGGAAGCCATCCCGCTCTAGCTATCCCCTATTGGAGTTAATCGTATGTCCTTATTGTTCCGCCGCGCGTCGCTCGCCAGCCTCGGCCTGGCATTCGGGCTGTCGGCTTTGTCGCTGTCGCCACTGATGGCCCAGGACACCGCGCCTGCCCAACCAGCCCCGGCCCAACCGGCCGCCCCCGCCCAACCGGCGCCGGTCGATCCGAACGCCGTGGTCGCCACGATCAACGGCCAGACGCTGACCGAGGCAGACCTTGCGCTTGCCGAAGGCGAGCTGTCGCAGCAGTTCGCGCAGATGCCGCCCGAACAGCGCCGCGCCGCAGCACTTTCGGCGGCGATCGAGATCAAGGTCATGGCTGCCCAGGCGGTCACCACCGGCCTCGACAAGGATCCCGACTTCCAGCGCCGCATGGCGTTCCTGCAGCAGCGCGCGCTGCATGGCGAAATGGTCGAGAAGGATGTCGTCGGCAAGGTTACGGATGCCGAGGTTCGCGCCCGCTACGACCAGGAAATCGCCAACACGCCGCCGAGCAACGAGGTGCATGCCCGTCACATCCTCGTGAAATCGAAGGAAGAGGCCGATGCGATCATCAAGCAGCTCGACGGCGGCGCCGATTTCCAGAAACTCGCCAACGAGCACACCAGCGATCCGAGCGGCAAGACCAGCGGCGGCGATCTCGGCTGGTTCGGACCCGGCCAGATGGTGCCGGAGTTCGACAAGGCGGTCTTTGCGCTGGCGGTCGGCAAATACACCGAACAGCCGGTGCAGTCGCAGTTCGGCTGGCACGTCATCCAGGTCGAGGACAAGCGCGCCAAGCAGCCGCCGGCCTTCGACCAGGTCAAGGACCAGGCCCGTCAGGCGGTCATCCGCGACAAATACATCGCGCTGGTCAAGTCGCTGCGCGCCGAGGCCAAGGTCGAGATCCCGGACGAGAAGCTGAAGAAGACGGTCGACGCGCTGGAAAACACCAAGTAGGCGAGGGCGAGGCTAGGGCAGGCGGGGTCGTCGGTACTTCCCTTCTCCCCTTGTGGGAGAAGGTGGCCGAGCCCACGGGTCTTCCGGCAAGCCCGAGGACAGGCTCCGCTCGGTCGGATGAGGGTGTTCCGCTTGGCACCGACCGCACTCCGTCCAGCACCCCTCTTCCGTCTTGGCGCTTCGCGCCAATCCACCTTCTCCCACAAGGGGAGAAGGGAAGAAGCGCGGCGCCGAGATCGCCCTATCCTACGATGCGTCGACGCCTCCGCCGGACCGCCGCGGCGTCGAGCGAGCCGGCATCGTCAGCGGCTATGCCCTTCACCACATATCCAACCGCCTTGCGCAGCGTCGTTTCGTCTTCGTCGAGGCGATTGGTCAAAAGATGCGTCCAGGCAAAGGAGGCGACCAGGTCGGCGACGAGCGTGGCATCGACGTCGGCCGCCACTTCGCCTCTTGCCTTGGCGCGCTCGATCATCTGGCCGGTATGGGCATGGCGTCCTTTGGTGTATTCGACAAGCACGGCGGCCACGGTCGCATCCGACTGCGCCTCGGCGATCAGCGATCTGAAGACGCTGCCTGACGACGTATCATGCCAGTGCGAGAACAGGTTCTTCAGGAAGCCGACGAGATCATCCTCGAGGTTTCCGGTATCGGGATTTTCGACGCGCTTTAGCCGCTGATAGACGTCGAACAGCAAAGCGGCCTTGCTCGGCCACCAGCGATAGATCGTAGGCTTTCCCGCACGCGCCCGCCGCGCCACCGCTTCGATCGAGAAGCCGGAATAACCGGCCTCGACCAGCACCGCCTCGGCGGCGTCGAGAATGGCGTCGGCGCTGTCGGGGTTGCGTCGCGCGCCAATTGATTTGCGGGTCCGATCTGCGTCCTCAGCCATCTGCTTTTTTTCCTTATCGACAGTTTCCTCAACATGCATATACGACCTCTCTTGACGAAACGGAACGGTCCGTTTTATATAACGGAACGTTTCGTAACGATAAGGAGAAGGCCAATGACCTCGACCGCCGCCCGCTTCTCGCGCCTCCGCTTTGCGCTGCTGGTGCTTGCCGGCGTCTATCCGCTGATCACCGCCATCCTCTATGTGGTGTTCCCGCTGACCGAAGAGTGGGAGATATGGCAACGCACGCTGGTCATCGCGCCGCTGATGGTCGCGATCATGATCTGGGGGCTCATTCCGGGCGTGCAGAAGATGTTCCGACGGTTCCTCAATCCTGCCCAGTGAGGTAAGCGTGGTGCGGCAGTTCGGTGTCGTCCGCAACGGTCGGGAAAACGCCCTTGCGCCGGCGCCCGCTATCGGGCAAACCGGCGTTCCGCTTGCGATTTTCCCGCCCGAGGTCTTCATGTCAGCCACGATTTCGCCGCTCGCGCCGAAAAAATATCCTAAAATGCCTGACATCGAGGGCGTCCGCATCGCCACTGCCGAGGCCGGGATAAAGTACAAGAACCGCACCGACCTGCTCGCCATGGTCTTCGATGCCGGCACCACGGTCGCCGGCGTGTTCACCAGGTCGAAATGTCCGTCGGCGCCGGTCGATTTCTGCCGGCAGAATCTTGCGCAAGGCAAGGCGCGCGTCCTGGTCGTCAATTCCGGCAACGCCAATGCCTTCACCGGCAACAAGGGCCGAGCCTCCACGGCAATGACCGGCGAGGCTGCAGCCAAGGCTGCGGGCTGCACGCCGGACGAGGTGTTTCTGGCCTCGACCGGCGTCATCGGCGAGCCGCTGGATGCCGGCAAGTTCAGCCACCTGCTCGCCGGACTGGTCAAGGAGGGCAGGCCGGATCTGTGGACCGAAGCCGCCAAGGCGATCATGACCACGGACACCTATCCGAAACTGGCGACCGCGACGGTAAAACTCGGCGACGCCGACGTCACCATCAACGGCATTGCCAAGGGCGCCGGCATGATCGCGCCCGACATGGCGACGATGCTCTCCTTCATCGCCACCGATGCGCCGATCGCAGCCCCAGTGCTGCAGGATCTTTTGTCGCGCGGCACGGCCAAGACCTTCAATGCGGTCACCGTCGACAGCGACACCTCGACCAGCGACACGCTGCTGATGTTCGCCACCGGCACGGCATCCAGGCGCGGCGCGCCTGACGTCACCGATGCCGGGGATGCGCGCCTCGGCGCCTTCCGCCGCGGGCTCGGCAAGGTGCTGAAATCGCTGGCGCTGCAAGTGGTGCGCGACGGCGAGGGCGCGCGAAAACAGGTCGAGGTCACCGTCACCGGCGCGAAATCGGCCCGCTCGGCCAAGCGCATCGCGCTGTCGATCGCCAATTCGCCGCTGGTCAAGACGGCGGTGGCCGGCGAGGACGCCAATTGGGGTCGCGTCGTCATGGCCATCGGCAAGGCCGGTGAACCGGCCGACCGCGACCTTCTGTCGATCTGGTTCGGCGATATCAGGCTGGCGCATGAGGGCGAGCGCGACGCCGCCTACTCCGAGGAGGCGACATCGGCCTACATGAAGCGCGACGAGATCCGCATCCATGCCGATATCGGCATCGGCCGCGGCAAGGCGACGGTGTGGACTTGCGACCTCACCAAGGAGTATGTCGCCATCAACGGCGATTATCGGAGCTGATGGCGTTGGTTTCCAGACATCCGGCAAGCGTGCTTGCCATCGTGCGCCGCTATGAGGCGGCCGGCTTTCGCGCCTGGCCGGCGGCGGCGGTCCATTATGACGGCACCTGGGTGGTGCGGCTGACGGCGGGTCATCCGGCCAAGCGGCTGAATTCGGTCAACCCGCTCGATCCGGGCGACATCCAGCACATTGCCGAGCGCATTGGCCGCGCCAGCCGCCGTTTCGACGCCTATGGCAGGCCGCTGACCTTCCGCATATCGCCGCTGTCGGGGCCGGTCCTTTCCAAACATCTCGACGCCGAAGGCTGGAGCACATTCGACGAATCGCTGGTGATGCGGCTGCCGCTGGCAGACGCCCAGCTGGACGCTGCCATGGACCAGATCCCGCTGAAGGACATCAGCCGCTTCATCGGCGCGTCGCTCAAAGTAAGCGGCTCGGATGTGTCGCTGCGGCCGGGCCTGTCGGAGATCATCGGCGCCATCCAGCCGGAAGCCGGGCTGTTCGCGCTCGAAAAGGGCACCGAACCGCTGGCGACGCTGATCTGCGTCCATGATGGCGATCTTGCCGGACTGTTCGAGATCGCCACCGACAGATCAGTACGCAACCAGGGCCACGGCCGTCACCTCATCCTGTCGGCGCTGAAATGGGCACGGCTGCGCGGCGCCCGGGAAGCCTGGCTGCAGGTCGAGGCCGACAATGCGCCGGCGCTGGCGCTTTATCGTTCGCTCGGGTTCGACGAAGTCTATCGTTACCATTATCGCCGGCCGCCCGGCGCATGACCGGCCCGAACCCTGTCGGCAAGCGCCTGCTCCTGGTCGCAGCCTGCGCGCTGGTCGATACCGACGGCCGCGTGCTGCTGGCGCAGCGGCCCGAAGGCAGGCAGCTCGCCGGCCTGTGGGAGTTTCCGGGCGGCAAGGTCGAGCCCGGCGAGACGCCGGAAGAATGCCTCATCCGTGAGTTGTACGAGGAGATCGGCATCGAGACCGATATTCCCTGCCTGGCGCCGTTCACTTTCGCCAGCCATTCCTACGATGATTTTCACCTGCTGATGCCGCTGTTCGTCTGCCGTCGCTTCCGCGGCATCGCGCAGCCGAAGGAGGGGCAGGTGCTGAAATGGGTGCGGCCGCGCCAGATGCGCGATTTTCCGATGCCGCCGGCCGACGCGCCGCTGATCCAGTTCCTCATCGATCTTCTGTGATTGTGCCGTCACTGCCCGATTTAGACAGCGTTAATGGAAGATTTATCTCGCTGTGAGAAATTGACGGCATGGAAAATCGAAGGGAAGGCCGTGTTCAGGCCTTCGCCGGAGGGCGGCTGCATGAGCCTCGACAGGGACTGGGAATCGATCCGACCCGACCGCAGCTTCAGCGCTGTCCATGCCGGCATGGGCATATTGCGGATCACGCTGCTGTTCGGCTCGGCCGCGGTGGCGCTGGCCTTGATCGCGACGCCCCTGCTCGACAGCCGGACGCGATCCGCCCGCGACCATTTTGCCGGCGGCCTCGACGGAATGAGCACAGGATCGGTCGGGAGCATAGGCTCGATTGGAAGCACGGGCTCGATCGGCCGTCGTGTTACCTACACGCTGCGCAGGAGCGTGCTGCAGCCGCTGCCCAGTTCGATCTGCGTGATACGCGACAATGGCAAGCGCAGCGGCGACTGCTGAGATGGTTTAAAGCGGTCGTTTCATCGCCTGTTAAGCCTGTGCCGTTAACCTTTCTTAACAGGTCGACGCTAGGGTTCCGGCAAGCGGGATCGACGGTCATGAAAACAGTGCTGCAACGATTTTTGGAAGACAAGACCGGCGCGACGGCCATCGAATATGGGCTGATCGTGACCGTGCTGTCGCTTGCCATCATAGGCGGCATCGGCCAGGCCGCAGACGCAATGGCGTGGCTGTTCAGCGACAATTCCAGCAAGCTTGTGAACGCTTTCGCGCAGTGATCACGGCCGGCCAGCCGCATCCGTAGAATCCGGTCAACGCCCGCCGGGATCTTCCAGTATCGTCTTCAGCGATATTTTCGCCGAGCCGGGCTTCAGCGGTTTTTGCTGCGAGGCGTCGGGCGCCCAGCCTGACATCCAGACGATCGGAAAACTCGCCCTGACGCGACCATCGGCATCCGAAAACCGCTCGGCGTAGATTTCGGCGACGCGGGCAAACAGCCTTCGTGTGCCCGGTCGCCTGCTGCGGTCGATGAGCGCGCTGGTCTCGCCCATCGCCCGCAGGTCCGCCATCAGGCCGAACAGAGAATCGTAGCGCACCGTCACCGTCTCGACATCGGCGACGGGCAAGGCCAGGCCGGCGCGTTGCAAAAGCGCGCCGGCGTCGCGCACGTCGGTGAACGGGATGACGCGCGGGCTGGCGCCGCCGTAAAGCTCGGTCTCGGCGGCGAGGAGGCTTTCGCGCAGCTCGGAAAGCGTACCGGCGCCGGCAAAAGCGCCGAGGAAAAGACCGTCCGGCTTCAGCGCGCGGCGGATCTGAACCAGCATGCCGGGAATGTCGTTCATTGCCTGAAGGGACAAAAGAGACACCGCGAGGTCGAGGCTTTCCGGCTCGAATGGCACGGTCTCCAGCGGCGCCACCAGTCCGGCGGCATCGCCCAGGAACATAGCGTCCGCCTCCACGCGTATGATGTCCGTCACCTTGCCGCTTGTCGCGAGCACGTCGACC
This sequence comes from Mesorhizobium sp. WSM4840, assembly GCF_055811755.1. Classification (NCBI taxonomy): domain Bacteria; kingdom Pseudomonadati; phylum Pseudomonadota; class Alphaproteobacteria; order Hyphomicrobiales; family Phyllobacteriaceae; genus Mesorhizobium; species Mesorhizobium sp. WSM4840. The sequence continues at coordinate 22,273 of NZ_JBVVQD010000035.1, read as the reverse complement.
GCCGCCGGCGTCTGGCAAAACAGCACGGCCGCTCTGTCGAATTTGCGCTCGACGGCGCCCAGCCGCTCGGCAAGCTCCTCGGCCACCCGCCGCATCAGGAAATCCGCGCCGGCAGTCGGTCGGGCGAGCGCCCGGCGCTTGTGCGCCAGCCAGAGAGAAGTGTCGACTATAGGTTGCAACTGACGGTTCCTGGTTTCCGCTGTCTGATATAGGGTGGCGGAGGAGCAACCACGTGGCCGATCCAATGCCAGATATCAAGAGTACCGCTCGAAAGGCATTGGACTGGCCGGCGCGCATCCTGTTTCCGCCGGTTTGCGCCGGCTGCCGACGGCATGTCTCGCAGCCCGGCGTGCTGTGCGGCGCCTGCTGGCCGAAGCTCAGGCTCCTGGAGCGGCCATGGTGCCCGGTGATGGGCACGCCGTTCATCCATCACATGGGCGAGGGTTTCTGTCGGCCGAGGCGATCGCCGACCCGCCGCCCTTCGAGCGCGCGCGGGCCGCGGTCGCTTATTCCGGTGTCGCCCGCCAGATGGTGCAAGGGCTGAAATACCAGGATCGCACCGACCTGGCGCCGTGGATGGCGCGCTGGATGCTGCGCGCCGGTGCCGAACTGATCGCGGAGGCCGATGTGGTCGTGCCGGTGCCGCTGCACTGGCGGCGTTTCTTCAGGCGCCAGTTCAACCAGTCGGCGGAACTGGCAAGGGCGGTATCGCAACTTGGTGGCCTGCCTTTTGCGCCCTCGGCGGTCAGGCGCGTCAAACTCACCCGCCAGCAGGTCGGGCTGGAGCGGCGGGAACGCGAGGAGAATGTGCGTGCCGCCTTCAGAGTGCCGGAGGAGGCCGAGATCGAGATCGCCGGCCGCCGGGTGCTCTTGATCGACGATGTCTTTACCACCGGCGCCACTGTCCGCGCGGTCGCCAAGGCGCTGAAGAAGGGCGGTGCCGGGACCGTCGACGTGCTGACCTTTGCGCGCGTGCTGCCGGGGGACTTTCGGGCCGACGAGTCCGCGACTATATAGATTGAAGAAAGGCAGGATTGCTGACCGATGGTCGACGTGACGATCTATACACGGATGATGTGCGGCTATTGCGTGGCGGCCAAGCGGCTGCTCGAGCGCAAGGGCGTTGCCTACACCGAGCACGACGCCTCCTTCTCGCCGGAACTGCGCCGGGAAATGATTTCCCGTGCGAATGGCCGCTCGACCTTTCCGCAGATATTCATCGGCGATACGCATGTCGGCGGCTCCGACGATCTCCACGAACTGGAGGCGGAGGGCCGGCTGGACCGTCTGCTCGCCAATGGCTCGACGAATTGAGGATATGACGATGGGTACTTTCAAGGCGGCGGCGATCCAGATGCGTTCGGGCACCAGCCCCGAGCGCAACGCGGTCGATCTGGAGCGGCTGGTGCGCGAGGCCGCGGGCCAGGGTGCGACCTATATCCAGTCACCGGAAATGACCGGTGCGCTGATCCGCGACAGCCAGGCGCGGGCCGCCTCGTTCACGTCCGAGGACAAGGACATCATCGTCTCGACCTCGCGCAAGCTGGCGAAAGAACTTGGCGTCTTCCTGCATATCGGCTCGACCGCCATCCTGCGCGCCGACGGCAAACTCGCCAACCGTGCGCTTTTGTTTGGGCCGGATGGCGCGACACTGGCCATCTACGACAAGATCCACATGTTCGACGTTGATCTCGACAATGGCGAAAGCTGGCGCGAATCCGCCGCCTATGAGCCAGGCACCGAGGCCGTCGTCACCGAGATCAGCGGCGCCGGGATCGATGGGGCGAGGCTGGGTTTCGCCGTCTGCTACGATCTGCGCTTTCCGCAGCTCTTCCGCGCCGAGGCGCTGGCCGGCGCCGACCTGCTTTCGGTGCCCGCCGCCTTCACCCGCCAGACCGGCGAGGCGCACTGGCATGTGCTGCTGCGGGCGCGCGCCATCGAGAACGGTGCCTATGTCGTCGCCGCGGCGCAAGGCGGACTGCACGAGGACGGCCGCGAGACCTATGGCCATTCGCTGATCGTCGATCCGTGGGGCCGCATCGTCGCCGAAGCGGCACATGACCAGCCGGCCGTGATCATCGCCGAGATCGACCCGGCGCAGTCGGTCGCTGCCCGCAAGAAAATCCCAAATCTGAAAAATTCACGCGACTTCGCCGTGAACGCCACTCCGGTCGAGGCGCAAAGTCTCAGGGGTGCGGCGTCTTGATTCGCTTTTCACTGATCTGTGACCACGAGCATGAATTCGAAGGCTGGTTTCGCAGCAACGACGATTTCGACACCCAGAAGAAGCGTGGCTTCGTCGACTGCCCGACCTGCGGCTCGCACAAAATAGAGAAGGCGTTGATGGCACCGGCCCTCTCCACCGGGCGCAGCCGAGAGAAGATCGCGCTCGCCATGGGCGCGGCCCAGAAGCAGGCGCTGGCGCAATTGAAGGCGATGGCCGAGAAGGTGCGCGAGAACGCCGACTATGTCGGCGACAAGTTTGCCGAGGAGGCGCGCAAGATCCATTTCGGCGAGAGCGATCCGCGCGGCATCTATGGCGAGGCGACGCTGGAGGAGGCCAAGAGCCTGGCCGAGGACGGCGTCGAATTCATGCCGATCCCAAGTTTCCCCGACGACCGCAACTGACTGGCTAGGTTACGCTGCCGATCAATTTCTCAAGCAGGCGAGCAAGCGTCTCTTGTTCGGCGCGCGTCAGACCGGAAAGTATCTCGTGTTCGTTGGCGACGTGGGCGGCGACAGCCTCATCGACCAATGCCAGACCTTTTTCGGTCAGCTGCACGACAACCCCGCGCCGATCGTTGGGATGCGGCCCGCGCATGATCAATCCTGACTTTTCGAGGCGGTCGAGCCGGTTGGTCATGGCGCCCGACGTCACCATCGTCGCTTCGTAGAGAGCGGTTGGCGTCAGCGCGTAAGGTGGTCCGGAACGGCGCAGCGTCGCCAGCACATCGAATTCCCCGGACTGCAAACCGAAACGCGCAAACAGCGGAGCGAGGCGTTCTCGTGCTATCAGCGACGAGGCTTCGTTCAGCCGTCCAAGCACGGCCATCGGAGAGACATCCAAATCCGGCCGCTCTCGTTTCCACTGCTCGATGGCCTTCGCGGCGCGATCCATCTATATCACCGTTAAATATCTTGACGTTAAGAATCTTTGCATTATCTTACCTCAAGACACAGTGCTGGCCAAGAGCCGCAAAGACAATAGGTTCGTTATGAAATTTCTCTGGGATTCAGCGCTCGGCCTTTTGGTCGTCACCGGCGGCCTGCTCGGCCTAACGCTGCCGTTCGGCAAGATCGCAACGGCGGCCGGTGTTTCGGCCATGGTCTGGGCCCTCGTCATCTCGCTCGGCGCCGGCAGCGTGCTTTTGTGCGCCTTGCTGCTGCGCGGACAACGCATCCGGCTCACCCTGCACAGACTGCGTTATTTCTTCGTCACCGCGGCGGTGTCCTATGCCTTCCCCAATCTCTTGATGTTCTCGGCCATTCCGCATCTCGGCGCCGGCTACACCGGTATCATGTTCACGCTGTCGCCGGTGGTTACACTGGTGTTTTCGATCCTGCTTGGCGTTCGGCGTCCCAATTTGCTTGGTATCGTCGGCATTGCCGTCGGCTTCCTCGGTGCTGTCATGGTGGCGGTGACGCGCGGCGAGGCTGGCCAGCCGGCCGAATTTTTCTGGGTGGCGGTGGGGCTGCTCATCCCGGTCAGCCTTGCCGCCGGCAACATCTACCGCACGGTCGACTGGCCCGAAGGGACCGGACCGATCGAGCTTGCCGTCGGCAGCCATCTGGCATCGGCTGCGCTGCTTCTTTGCGGCATCTTCACGCTGCAGGGCGGCGGTTCGCTCGCCCTGCTCGGCGGCGTGCCGCTGGTGGTCGTCGGGCAGGTCGCGTCAGCCGCGGCGATGTTCGCCTTCTTCTTCCGGCTGCAGGCAGTCGGCGGCCCGGTCTATCTCAGCCAGATCGGCTATGTCGCGGCTGCGGTCGGATTGTTCGCCGGGACGATCTTTCTCGGCGAGCACTATCAATTGCTGACCTGGGCGGGCGCTGCCATCATCACTGCCGGCGTGTTCATCACCACCAAAGCGCAAAGCCAGATCGCCACGAAGGCGCAAAGCCAGACGGGTGAGAAGGTGGCGGCGTGAGAAGGTTCAGACGGGTGCCTTCTCCGCCAGCACCATGTAATTGACGTCCATGTCCTTCGACCGCTGCCAGCGGTCGGCGAGCGGATTGTAGGCGACGCCGGTGCGGTCGATGATGGTCAGGCCAGCGCCGGCAAGCGCCTTTTCCAGCTCGTCTGGCCGCACCAGCTTGCCGAACTGGTGAGTGCCGCGCGGCAACCAGCGCAGCACATATTCGGCGCCGATGATGGCCAGGCCCAGCGCCTTCAGCGTGCGGTTGATGGTGGCGACGAACATGATACCGCCGGGCTTGAGCATCTCGCCGCATTTGGCCACGAACAGGTCGATGTCGGCAACATGCTCGACCACTTCCATGTTGAGGATGACGTCGAATTTCTCCCCGGCGGCAGCCAGATCCTCCGCTGTCGTGGCACGGTAATCCACCGTCACGCCGACCTCCGCCGCATGCAGCTTGGCCACTTCGATGTTGGTGGCGGATGCGTCGGCGCCGAGCACTTCGGCGCCAAGCCGCGCCATCGGCTCGCACAACAGCCCGCCGCCGCAGCCGATGTCGAGGAAGCGCAGGCCCTCGAACGGCCGCGCCGCACGCGGGTCGCGGCCGAAGCGCGCCGCCACCTGGTCGCGTATATAGGCAAGCCGGATCGGATTGAACTTGTGCAGCGGGCGGAATTTGCCGTTCGGATTCCACCATTCGGCGGCAAGGGCGGAAAAGCGCTCCACTTCTCCGGCATCGATCGTCGACCGTCGGGGTTCTGGCATGGCGTGTCTCCCGCAGACTCAAAAGTTCAGAGCGCGATCGGGCGCAAAACCGGATATCACTTTTGCTGATCGCGCTCTGGTGCGCTAGGAAGTCGGTCGCGAGGCAGCGAATGTCAAGGCAGCAATTTTGCCTGTCGACAGAGCAGTGCTCATGATGCCGGGCGGTGCCGACTGCGATCTGTCAGCATGTGGCAGCTCGATACGCCTCACGGCGGAAACAAAATTATTCCGGCGGACGAAGGAGAGGCGTTGCTTTCAACGGGAGGAGACCATGATGCGAAGCGTAGCTTCCATCCTTTGGCGCCGACTTGACCTCGAGGCCATGACGCCTGCCTGCTGTCTGAAAATGGCCTGCTGTCTGAATCTGGCCGGCCTTCGGAAACGGACGGTGGGCGCAGCCTCAGAGGGCAGGCGCTTTTCGTCCAGGACGGCAAGCCGTGCAGCATTGCCTACGAGGTGACCTGCGATGCCGGCTGGCATACACGATCGGAGCACATCGAGGGCTTTCTCGGCACACAAGATCTGCACTATGCGATTGAACGACTTGCCGACGGCGGATGGACGCTGAACGGCGAACGCCAAGGAGAAGTCGCTGGCCTCATCGATGTCGATCTCGGCTTCATGCCCGCTACCAACCTGCTGGCGATCCGCCGTTTCGACCTGGAGGTCGGCATGTCGACACAAGCTCCGGCTGCGTATCTGACATTTCCCGAACTCAGGCTGGTGCGCCTCGAACAGACCTATCGGCGTCTCGACGAGGCCCGTTACGCCTATGCTTCGCCCATGTTCGGCTACGATGAGATCCTGAAAGTCTCGCCGGCCGGCTTCGTTGTCGACTATCCGGGCCTGTGGAGAGGCGCAGCGCACCTGGCCTGAAGCCACCGCATGTCGTCGATAGGCATGCGGGCACGCGCTGCCGCCCTCGTCTGTCGCCTTCGTCGCCAGCTGCAACCGGCAGCACGCCTTGCGAAACCCAAAGCATTTGGCTAAGGAGGCCGCGAATTCAGCGGCCGGCCCAGTCGGGCGCTCCCTTTCCGTTTTTTCGGCAGCCGGTCCGGCACCCAGTCAAAGGCATTTCGCTTCCATGGCGCGCATCGTGATGAAATTCGGCGGAACCTCCGTCGCCGACATCGCCCGCATCCGCAATGTGGCGCGCCATGTCAAACGCGAGGTCGATGCCGGCCATGAGGTTGCGGTGGTCGTCTCGGCGATGGCCGGCAAGACCAACGAGCTCGTGCAATGGACGCGCGAAGCCTCGCCCATGCACGATGCACGCGAATATGACGCCGTCGTCGCCTCCGGCGAGCAGGTGACCGCCGGCCTGCTGGCGATCACGCTGCAGAACATGGGCGTCCATGCCCGTTCCTGGCAAGGCTGGCAGATCCCGGTCAAGACCGACAATGCGCATGGCGCGGCGCGCATTCTCGACATTGACGGCGCGTTCCTGATCAAGCGCTTCGGCGAGGGCCAGGTGGCCGTGGTCGCCGGCTTCCAGGGCATCGGGCCGGACAATCGCATCGCGACGCTCGGCCGCGGCGGCTCCGACACCAGTGCTGTCGCCATCGCGGCGGCGGTCAAAGCCGACCGCTGCGACATCTACACCGATGTCGACGGGGTCTACACCACCGACCCGCGCATCGAGCCGAAAGCGCGGCGGCTGGCCAAGATTTCCTTCGAGGAAATGCTTGAGATGGCCTCTCTCGGCGCCAAGGTCCTGCAGGTACGCTCGGTCGAGCTTGCCATGGTGCACAAGGTGCGTACTTTCGTGCGGTCGTCCTTCGACGATCCCGACGCGCCCGGAATGGGGGATTTGCTCAATCCGCCCGGAACGCTTATTTGCGACGAGGAAGAGATCGTGGAACAGCAGGTCGTCACCGGAATTGCCTATGCCAAGGACGAAGCGCAGATTTCATTGCGCCGTGTCAGCGACCGGCCGGGCGTCGCCGCCGGCATTTTCGGGCCGTTGGCCGAGGCCAACATCAACGTCGACATGATCGTTCAGAACATTTCCGAGGACGGCAAGTTCACCGACATGACCTTCACCGTGCCGTCCGGCGATGTCGACAAGGCGCTTACCGTGCTCGAGCGGCTGAAGACTACGATCGGCTACGACGTCGTACAGTCGGAAGCCGGCATGTCGAAGGTCTCGGTCATCGGCATCGGAATGAGGAGCCATGCGGGCGTCGCCGCCACCGCCTTCAAGGCGCTGGCCGACAAGGCGATCAACATCCGCGCGATCACGACCTCCGAGATCAAAATTTCGATCCTGATCGACGGTCCCTACACCGAACTTGCGGTTCGCACTTTGCATTCCGTCTACGGTCTGGATAAGCAGTAGCAGACTGCATCGGCCCGAGAATCGGAGTCGATTTTCGGAAAGCACGATGCAGCAGATCGAAAGTCTTAGAGCGTCCTTTGGCGTCCAATTGGACGCATGGCGCTCTAATTGAGTTGTTGCGTGAGCGCCGGCCGCGGGAGAAACTGCGGCGGGCAAAATGTCCATTGGAGAACAAGCCGCGATGCGTGATACGGCCAGTGGCCCGCGCGTTTTGCTGAAACGGCTCCGCGAGCTCATGCAGGAGCCGCTGGAGCCGCAGGAGCGGCTCGACCGCATCGTGCGCGATATCGCCGCCAACATGGTCGCCGAGGTGTGCTCGCTCTATGTGCTGCGCGCCGATTCGGTGCTCGAACTCTATGCCACCGAGGGTCTGAACCCAAAGGCCGTCCATTTGGCGCAGCTCAGGCTGGGCGAAGGCCTCGTCGGCACGATCGCGGCCTCAGCACGGCCGCTCAATCTCTCCAACGCACAGGAACATCCAGCCTTCGCCTACCTGCCGGAAACGGGGGAAGAGATCTACAATTCCTTCCTCGGCGTGCCGGTGCTCAGGGCAGGGCGCACGCTTGGTGTTCTGGTCGTCCAGAACAAGACCATGCGCCACTATCGCGACGACGAAGTCGAGGCGCTGGAAACGACGGCGATGGTGATCGCCGAGATGATCGCCACCGGCGACCTTGCCCGGCTGACCCGGCCCGGGCTCGAACTCGACCTGCGCCGCCCGGTGAGCTTTACCGGCCTGTCCTTCAACGAGGGTGTCGGGCTCGGTCATGTCGTGCTGCACGAGCCGCGCATCGTCGTCACCAATCTGTTCAACGAGGACAGCGATGAGGAGATCAAGCGGCTCGATGCATCCCTTGGTTCGCTCCGGCTCTCCATCGACGATATGCTGGAACGCCGCGAAGTCGCTTTCGAAGGCGAGCACCGCCAGGTGCTCGAAGCCTATCGCATGTTCGCCAACGACAGCGGCTGGGTGCGCCGGCTGGAAGAGGCGATCCGCAACGGCCTGACGGCGGAAGCGGCGGTGGAAAAAGTGCAGAGCGACATGCGTGCCCGCATGCTGCACATGACCGATCCGTATTTGCGTGAGCGGATGAGCGATTTCGACGATCTCGCCAACCGGTTGCTGCGCCAGTTGATGGGGCGCGGGCCAGACGACGTTGCGGCCTCGCTGCCGAAGGACGCCATCATCGTCGCCCGCTCGATGGGGGCCGCCGAACTGCTCGATTATCCCAGAGACAAGCTGCGCGGGCTGGTGCTCGAGGACGGCGCGGCGACCAGCCATGTCGTTATCGTGGCGCGGGCCATGGGCATACCGGTCGCGGGCCAGATGAGGGGCGCCGTTTCCATGGCGGAAAACGGCGACGCCATCATTGTCGACGGCGAGGAAGGCGCGATCCATCTGCGCCCTCAGCCCGACCTCGAAGCCGCCTATGCCGAAAAGGTCCGCTTCCGGGCGCGGCGGCAGGAGGTCTACCGCGAACTGCGCAAGAAGCCGTCGGTGACCAAGGACGGCGTCCAGGTCGACCTTTTGATGAATGCGGGCCTGGCCGTCGATCTGCCGCAGCTTGCCGAGGCTGGCGCCGCCGGCATCGGCCTGTTCCGCACCGAGCTGCAATTCATGGTCGCCTCGACCTTTCCGCGTGCGGAAGCCCAAGAACGGCTCTACCGCGACGTGCTCGACGCGGCGCGCGGCAAGCCGGTCACCTTCCGCACCATCGATATCGGCGGCGACAAGGTGCTGCCCTACTTCAAGGACACGATCCAGGAAGAGAACCCGGCGCTCGGCTGGCGCGCCATCCGCCTGACGCTCGACCGGCCGGGCCTGTTGCGCACCCAGATCCGCGCGCTTCTGAAGGCCTGCGGTGGGCGTGAACTGAAGCTGATGCTGCCGATGGTGACGGAACTCGGCGAGATCGCACAGGCGCGCGAGATCATCGATCGCGAGGTGCGACATTTGTCGCGTTTTGCCCATCATCTGCCGACCAGCCTGAAGCTCGGGGCCATGCTGGAAGTACCGTCGCTGCTGTTCCAGCTCGACGAGTTGATGAAGGCCGTCGATTTCGTCTCGGTCGGCTCGAACGATCTGTTCCAGTTCGTCATGGCGGTCGATCGCGGCAACACGCAGCTCTCCGACCGCTTCGATGCGCTGTCGACGCCGTTCCTGCGCGTTCTGAAGCAGATTGCCGACGCCGGGGTGCGCAATCAAACCCCGGTGACCTTGTGCGGCGAACTGGCCGGCAAGCCGATCTCGGCGATGGCGCTGATCGGCCTTGGCTACCGGTCGATCTCGATGTCGCCGGCTTCGATCGGTCCGGTCAAGGCGATGCTGACGGACCTGCCGCTGGCCGAACTGGAGACGTTCTTCGACGACAATCTCATGGCGCCGGTCCAGGGGTTGCCGATGCGGGCGCTGCTGCAAGCCTTTGCCGACGACCGCTCCATTCCGTTGTAAATTCACGTGAGGGCGGCCTGCAAATGTCGATTTTCTGCGCTTCCGGTGCTCATGTACCTAAATGTACATTCCGCTCCGGCCTTCGCCGGCCGAAGCCCTCATCGATGCCTCCGCCCTATGAAGGCTACGGCCGGCGTAGGCCGGTTCTCGAAACTCGTCATTTTCGGCTCGCCCTGACGTGAATCTTATCGAAGTTCCAGGACTATGATCAACCTGCCCCGCGACCGTATGGATCAAGTCGTCAAGCGTTTCGACATGCTCGAAGCGCAGATGTCGGCCGGGCCGGCGGCGGACGCCTATGTCAAGATGGCGTCGGAATATGCCGACATCCAGGAGATGGTCGCAAAGATCAGGGCCCTGCGGACCGCCGAGGATGAACAGGCCGACTTGCAGGCGATGCTCGCCGACAAAAGCACCGATGCCGAGATGCGGGCATTGGCCGAGGCCGATCTGCCCGAGGTCAGGGAACGCATCGAGGCGCTGCAAAGGGACATCCAGATCCTGCTTCTGCCCAAGGATGCCGCAGACGACAAGAACGCCATCCTCGAAATCCGCGCCGGAACCGGCGGCGACGAGGCGGCTCTCTTTGCAGGCGACCTGTTCCGCATGTACGAACGCTACGCCGCGGCACGCGGCTGGCGTTTCGAGACGGTGTCGGCCAGCGAGGGCGAGGTCGGCGGCTACAAGGAAATCATCGCCACTATTTCGGGCAAGGGGGTCTTTGCCCATCTGAAATTCGAGTCCGGTGTGCATCGTGTGCAGCGCGTGCCGGCGACCGAGGCCGGCGGGCGTATCCACACCTCGGCGGCGACGGTTGCGGTGCTGCCCGAAGCGGAAGAGGTCGACATCGACATCAGGGCCGAAGATATCCGCATCGACACGATGCGCGCCTCGGGTTCGGGCGGCCAGCACGTCAATACCACCGATTCGGCGGTGCGCATCACCCATCTGCCGACCGGCATCATGGTGGTGCAGGCGGAGAAGTCGCAGCACCAGAACCGGGCGAAAGCCATGCAGATCCTGCGCGCCAGGCTTTACGACCTCGAGCGCAGCAAGGCTGACGAGGAACGCTCCGAATCGCGCAAATCGCAGGTCGGTTCCGGCGATCGCTCGGAGCGCATCCGCACCTATAATTTCCCGCAGGGCCGCGTCACCGACCATCGCATCAATTTGACGCTCTACAAGCTCGACCGGGTGATGATGGGCGAACTCGACGAGATCGTCGACGCGCTGATCGCCGATCACCAGTCGAAGCTGCTCGCCGATATCGGCCTCGATGGCTGACAGTCTGCCCGGGACGCTCGGGCCGCTGCTGAAAGCGGCGCGGGCACGCCTTGCCGCGGCCTCAGTCGCCGATCCGGCGCTGGATGCAAGGCTGATCGTCGAACATCTTTCCGGCACGACCCGCACACAAGCCATCGCCGATCCCGAATGCACGGTCGATGCCTGCGCGATTGCCGCGATCGATGCAGCCTTGAAGCGGCGGATTGCGGGTGAGCCGGTGCATCGCATCCTCGGCCATCGCGAATTCTACGGCTTGCGCCTGTCGCTGTCACCGGAAACGCTGGAGCCGCGACCGGACACCGAAACGCTGGTCGAAGCGGTGCTGCCCTTCGCTAGGGCGACAGCGGAACGGCAAGGCCAATGCCGTATCCTCGATCTCGGCACCGGCACCGGCGCGATCGCGCTGGCGCTGCTCAGCGCCGTTCCGGCGGCGGTCGCCACCGGTGTCGATATTTCGCAAGGCGCGCTGGCGACCGCCATGCGCAATGCCGGGGAATTGGGGTTAGCCGACCGGTTCCAGGTGCTCAAATCCGACTGGTTCGAAAAAGTTTTTGGCCGATACCATGTAATTGCCGCTAACCCGCCCTATATAGCGTCCATAGACATTGAAAATCTGCAGGACGAAGTCCGCGATTTCGATCCACGCCAAGCCCTCGATGGCGGCGTGGACGGTCTGAGTCCTTACAGGATCATCGCCGCCGAGGCGGCAGGTTTTTTGGAGGCCGAGGGCAGGATTGCGGTCGAGATCGGCCACACCCAACGCAAAGAGGTCACGGGCATATTCTCCGCAGCTGGCTATATGCCGGCGGGGGTATTCCGAGACTTTGGCGGAAACGAGAGGGTTCTGATCTTTGAACTGACAAAGGAACTGACAAAGCCGTGATGCAGTGCAAAAAAAAGCGCTTGGCAATGCCGGGGAATGCGGCTAGGGTCGCCTTAACCGGATGAGACGAAGCAGGCAGTGCTCTTAGCGATTCGGTTTCCTTGGAAATAGCTGCCTTCTTGCGCAAACGACGCCCAAGCTTCGTGCGGGAATCGTCCGACAAGTGATGTAACCGGAACAGGATGAGACGTGGCGCCAACGCAATCGATGCGGGCGAACGCCGGTGAAGAACGAGACGGCTGGCTGCATGAGCGCCTCCGTGCGTGAACAATTTTCGAAAATTTCAAAATGAAGAGAGTCGAATGAGGCCACAACAGCAGAACAGGCGCATGCGCGGTCGCAACAACAATGGCGGCGGCAATAACAACAACAACAACCGCAAGGGCCCAAATCCCCTGACGCGCAACTACGAGAGCAACGGTCCGGACGTGAAGATCCGCGGATCGGCTCAGCAGATCGCCGAAAAATACGCAACCCTTGCCCGTGACGCGCAAAGCTCCGGCGACCGGGTGATGGCGGAAAACTATCTCCAGCACGCCGAGCACTACAATCGCATCATCGCTGCCGCGCAGGCGCAGCTACCGATCCAGAGCGCTCAGCAGAACCGCGACGATTTCGACGATGACGGCGACGAAGATCGCGACGAGTTCGACAATGCCGGTAACAGCAATGTCGGTGAGACTGCGGCTCCGGTGGTCAACCAAGGTGGCGGCCCGCAGCCGGTCATCGACGGCACGCCGGCCGAGTTGGCGTTCAACCAGGAAAGCGGCCGTGATAATCGCGATAACCGTGGGCGCGACAACAATGGCGGCCGCCATCGTGACCGTCGCCCCAATGGCGGCTACGGCCAGAACGGCCAGCGCGGCGAATACGGTGCGCGCGGCGAGCAGGGCGGACAACGAGACGATCAGAACCGGCGCGACGATCAGAACCGGCGCGGCGATCAGAGCCGGCGCAACGAGACACCGGTACAGAACGAGACGCCCGTACAGGCGGAAACTGTGTCTCCGGTCGAGCCGGTTTCTGTGACCGAACCCGCGCCGCAGTTCGAAAACTTTTCGCCGGCGGCTCTCGCTGCCCAGGCTGAGATGAACGAAGCAGCCGCCGAAAGCGGCGCTGCCCGCCGCCCCAGGCGTCCGCGCCGCCCGCGCGTCAATGCTGATCAGGTGGATGGCGGTAACGACAATGCTGGCGCTGATAACGTGAATGCAGCTCCGGCGGAAGATGCCGGTGGCGAGCCCGCCGTCATCGACGTCAACAACTGATCGAGCAAGGCTTCAGACATTCTTGGACGGCGGAGAGAAATCTCCGCCGTTTTTGTTTTGCGCGCCCGGGCAATATTATGCATTCACCATTATTGGGACGTCTTGAGGGTCCGTGGCTTGCGCCCCATATCTCGCGTGAAAGGACCCGGCTCGAACGGGCGGGTCCGTCACCGCAATCTGATCCGGTGCCGCAAAGCGGGCCGGTGACGGAAGGAGACAGAGATGAACCTTGAAAAATATTCCGAGCGCGTGCGCGGCTTCATCCAGTCCGCGCAGACCTTGGCGCTCTCGCGCAACCACCAGCAATTCACCCCCGAACATATATTGAAAGTGCTCGTCGACGACGACGAGGGCTTGGCCGCGTCGTTGATCGAGCGCGCCGGCGGCAGCGTCCGCGACGTCAAGCTTGGCGTCGAGACGGCACTTGAGGCCATGCCCAAGGTGGAAGGCGGCAACGGCCAGCTCTATCTGGCGCAGCCGCTGGCCAAGGTGTTCTCGACCGCCGAGGAACTGGCCAAGAAGGCCGGCGACAGCTTCGTCACGGTCGAGCGGCTGCTAACGGCGCTGGCGGTCGAGAAATCCGCCAAGACCGCCGACATCCTGACCAAGGCCGGGGTGACGCCACAGGCGCTGAACCAGGTGATCAACGACGTCCGCAAGGGTCGTACCGCCGATTCGGCGAGCGCCGAGCAGGGCTATGATGCGCTGAAGAAGTACGCGCGCGACCTGACTTCCGACGGCCGCGCCGGCAAGCTCGACCCGGTCATCGGCCGCGACGACGAAATCCGCCGCACCATCCAGGTGCTGTCGCGCCGCACCAAGAACAATCCGGTGCTGATCGGTGAACCCGGCGTCGGTAAGACGGCGATCGCCGAAGGACTGGCGTTGCGCATCGTCAACGGCGACGTGCCGGAATCGCTCAAAGACAAGCAGTTGATGGCGCTCGATATGGGGTCGCTGATCGCCGGTGCCAAATATCGCGGCGAATTCGAGGAGAGGCTGAAGGCGGTCCTTTCGGAAGTTACCGCTGCCGCCGGCGGCATCATTCTGTTCATCGATGAGATGCACACGCTGGTCGGCGCCGGCAAGGCGGACGGCGCCATGGATGCGTCGAACCTGCTGAAGCCGGCGCTGGCACGCGGCGAACTCCACTGCGTCGGCGCAACGACGCTCGATGAATACCGCAAGCATGTCGAGAAGGACGCCGCCCTTGCCCGCCGGTTCCAGCCGGTCTTCGTCAATGAGCCGACGGTGGAAGACACCGTCTCCATCCTGCGCGGCCTGAAGGAAAAATACGAGCAGCACCACAAGGTGCGCATCTCGGATTCGGCGCTGGTCGCGGCAGCGTCGCTGTCCAACCGCTATATCGCCGACCGCTTCCTGCCGGACAAGGCCATCGACCTTGTCGACGAGGCCGCGTCGCGGCTCCGGATGCAGGTCGATTCGAAGCCCGAAGCGCTGGACGAGATCGACCGCCGCATCATGCAGCTCAAGATCGAGCGTGAGGCGCTGAAGGTCGAGAAGGACGACGCGTCGAAGGACCGGCTCGCCCGCCTCGAAAAGGATCTTTCCGCTCTGGAAGAAGAATCGACCGAACTGACCTCGAAATGGCAGGCCGAGAAGCAGAAGCTCGGGCTCGCCGCCGACCTGAAGAAACAGCTCGACGAGGCGCGCAACGAGCTCGCCATTGCCCAGCGCAAGGGTGAATTCCAGCGCGCCGGCGAGCTTGCCTATGGCAAGATTCCGGAACTGGAAAAGAAGTTGAAGGCAGCCGAAGCCCAGGACGGCAAGGTCGGCATGGTCGAAGAGGTAGTCACCCCTGATCACGTCGCTCATATCGTGTCGCGCTGGACCGGCATTCCGGTCGACAAGATGCTGCAAGGCGAGCGTGACAAGCTGCTGCGCATGGAAGACGAGATCGGCAAGCGCGTCGTCGGCCAGGGCGAGGCGGTGCAGGCCGTGTCGAAAGCCATTCGCCGTGCCCGCGCCGGCCTGCAGGATCCGAACCGGCCGATCGGCTCATTCATGTTCCTCGGACCGACGGGCGTCGGCAAGACCGAACTGACCAAGGCGCTCGCCAGCTTCCTGTTCGACGACGAGAGCGCCATGGTGCGCATCGACATGTCGGAATTCATGGAGAAGCACTCGGTCGCCCGGCTTATCGGCGCGCCTCCCGGCTATGTCGGCTATGAGGAAGGCGGCGCGCTGACCGAAGCGGTGCGGCGCCGGCCCTATCAGGTCGTGCTGTTCGACGAGATCGAGAAGGCGCATCCGGACGTGTTCAACGTGCTGCTGCAGGTGCTCGACGACGGCCGTCTGACCGACGGGCAGGGCCGTACGGTCGATTTCCGCAACACGCTGATCATCATGACGTCGAACCTCGGCGCCGAATATCTGGTCAATCTCGGTGAGAACCAGGACGTCGATGTCGTCCGCGACGAGGTGATGAGCGCTGTCAGGGCGTCGTTCCGGCCGGAGTTCCTCAACCGCGTCGACGAGGTGATCCTGTTCCACCGGCTGCGCCGGCAGGATATGGGCCGCATCGTCGAGATCCAGCTCAAGCGGCTGGAAAGCCTGCTCGTCGATCGCAAGATCACGCTTTCGCTGAACCAGGAGGCGATCGACTGGCTGGCGGCCAAGGGATACGATCCGGCCTATGGCGCGCGGCCGCTGAAGCGGGTGATGCAGAAGGACCTGCAGGATCCGCTGGCGGAGAAGATCCTGCTCGGCGACATCCTCGACAGTTCGACCGTCAAGGTCACCGCAGGTTCCGACCGTTTGAACTTCCGGTCGAAGCCGACGGTCGTGGCGACCGAGGCGGCGGCCTGATTTTCGAGGCCGCCACATAATTAAAACAACGGGGCGCAGATGACGCTGGATGACTACAACAGCTTCTGCGCCTCGCTGCCTGCGGCGAGCCACGTCGTCCAGTGGGGCGGCGCCCATGTCTGGAAGGTCGGAGCCAAGGTCTTTGCGATCGGCGGTTGGAGCGAGGGCAAGGAGCCGTTCGTCACCTTCAAATGCTCCGACATCGCTTATGACATCTTGAAGGAACAGCCGGGCCTTCGGCCCGCGCCCTATCTTGCCTCTCGCGGCATAAAATGGATCCAGCGCCAGACAAGCCAAAGCATGGACGATGACGCGCTGAAGGACTATCTGCGCGAAAGCCATCGCCTTGTCGTGCTCAAGCTGACGAAGCAGGCGCGCAAGGAATTGGGACTCGCCACCAGCTAGCTAAGGTTGCTCTCACCGCCAGAAATCCGCCATCTTCATGCCCGGTTCATGTTGGAACTTTATGGTTGGCAACTGATTTGCTGGCGAAGGGGTTCGCTGCCGCATAGGCCCTAAAATCGAATTCGATTTTCGGAATGCATAATGCGGAGATTTTAAGTGTTAGAGCGTCCTTGCGCGTCCGAAGGGACGCGCGGCGCTCCAAAGTGACAACGCCGGGCGGCGGTAATTATGGACTGGAGAATTTGCCCAACATGTTCCGCACGATCTTCACCCTTTCGGCGCTTGCCGCCGGGCTGCTTTCTTCGAGCGCAATGGCCGCGCCGACGGAAGACATCGCGCCGCGATCTGCCCGTGCGGCCGATGCCGGTGGCGTGCTGGTCGCCCAGAACGGCGATTTCGACGTCTATTACGACGCCAGGGGAAACCGCGTCATCGTCGATGCGGAAACCGGCAAGGTCCTCGCTATCCAGCCGCCGCAGACCAGGTTCGACCGCCGCGCGCTCCGCCGCGAGCGCTTGCGCAATCTCGGACCGGTCGAGGACGACCGCTATTATCTCGACGACCCGGAAGACGTGGCGCGCTTGCGCCGCAGGCAATTGGAAGAGGAAGGCCTGATCGTCGCACCGCCGGTCGACGAATACGATCCCTACAGCGACAATTCGGTGGAAGCTTTTCCCGAAGCGCCGCGCGATGACGGCAGCTATGGCAACGATTATCCGGAAGCGCCGCAGCCGATAATGCCGCGCACCGTCAAGCGCCAGCCGCTCGACGAGGCTTCGATCGAACCGGTCGAGCCGACGGCGCCGGGCGACCAGGCGGCACTGCCGCCAAAGATCGGCGGCGAGACCGTTATTGATCCGTCGCTTTCACTCGGTGCACGCCAGGATGTTGCTGCGTTGCAAGTGCTGCTCGACCGCGCCGGCGCTTCGCCCGGCGTCGTCGACGGGCGCTTCGGCTCGAATGTCGACAAGGCGCTCGCCGCCTACAACGAGATCACCGGCGGCAATCTGCGGTCGACCGATGTGGTCGGCATCCAGGCAGCCCTTGAGCAGTCCGGCGGCGATGCCTTCGCCTCCTACAACGTCACGCCCGAGGATGCGGCCGGCCCCTATGTCGCCTCGGTGCCGGAAGACTACGGCCAGAAGGCGCAGCTCGACCGGCTGAGCTACACCTCCGTCACCGAAGCGCTGGCCGAGCGGTTCCATATGGACGAGAACTATCTGAAGGCGCTCAATCCCGAAGCGAACTTCAACCGTCCCGGTACGATCATCAAGGTCGCCAATTTCGGCAGACTGGTGGCGAATCCGGTGGCAAACATCATCGCCGACAAGGGCAACAAGCAAGTCCGTGCCTATGACGCGTCGGGCAAGCTAATCGCGGCCTATCCAGCCACCATCGGCTCGGCGGACACGCCTTCACCCACCGGCACGCATGTGGTGTCGCGGGTCGCGTTAGATCCGAACTACACCTACAACCCGAGTATCAATTTCAAGCAGGGCGAAAACAACAAGATCCTGACCATCCCGCCGGGCCCGAACGGCCCCGTCGGCTCGGTCTGGATTGCGCTGGACAAACCGACCTACGGCATTCACGGCACACCCGACCCCTCCAAGATCGGCAAGACCGAAAGCCATGGCTGCGTGCGGCTGACCAATTGGGACGCGCGCGAACTGGCAAAAATCGTGTCGCCGGGCGTCACGGTGGAATTCATCGACTGAGCGCCATATCCCAAATCATCGCGCACCCTGGGTCAACCCGGGAGCAGGGTTTTTGGGCGACGTATTAATCGGCCGATGGTCCTTGGCAAGCGAAGGAGCCGCGGTGTTCTGGTTTCAACGACAGCAACCCTCTGGCCGGTTGTTGCCGGCGTATAGGAGGTCTAAGCAGGCTTCATGCGTTCTCCAAGCGAAGTCGGCGCCGAAGCCGTCCCACTGATCAGGCCGCTTCCGGCCGATACGTTTTGCCCGCAATCGCGGCGCAGCTTCGTGCTGATCGCGGCGATCCTGGCTTCCGCGCTCGGCTTCATCGACGGTTCGATCCTGGCCATCGCCACCCCGGCGATCCGCGTCGATCTTGGCGCCAGCCTCGCCGAGGCGCAGTGGATTTCGAACTCCTATGCGCTGACGCTTTCGGCACTCATCCTTGTCGGCGGCGCCGCCGGCGACCGTTTTGGCCTGCGGCATGCTTTCGTGGCAGGCATCGCGCTGTTCATTGCCGCCTCGCTTGCCTGCGCGGTGGCGCCGAACCCGCCGGTGCTCATTGCGTTTCGCGCCATTCAGGGCATCGGCGCCGCCATTATGGTGCCGGGCAGCCTCGCCATTATCGCCAAAGCCTATCCGAAGAAGGAGCGCGGCAGGGCGATCGGCATCTGGGCGGCGGCCTCGGCGCTGACGACGGCGCTTGGCCCGGTGCTGGGCGGCGTTGTCTTGTCGGCCTTCGGCGACGGCATCTGGCGGGCGATCTTCGCGATCAATCTGCCGCTTGGTCTTGTCTCGATCTACCTTCTGCTCGCCAAGGTCCCGGCTGACGCACCGACGGAAAAGCGCAGCCTCGATCTCGGCGGCGCTGCCCTCGCCACCTTGGCGTTCGGCGCGCTTGCCTACGGCTTGACTTCGATGGGCAGCGAAGGCGAGGGGCAAATGTCCGGCCCGAGTATCGCCGCCGGCGCGGTGCTGCTCATCGTGTTCATCGTCTTCGAGCGCCGGCACCACGAACCGATGATCGATCTCTCGCTGTTTCGGGTCGGCGCCTTCGCCGGCGCCAATGTAGCGACCTTCTTCCTCTATTTCGCGCTGTCGGCCAACCTGTTCTATCTGCCGATGCTGCTGATCGCCGGATGGGGGCTGAGCGCCGCCGAGGTCGGCTTCATCTTCCTGCCGCTGTCGGTCTTGATCGCGCTGTTGTCGGGGCCCGTCGGCCAGTGGTCCGACCGGATCGGTCCGCGTTTTCCGATCGCCAGCGGCAGCCTCGTCGTCGCTGTCGCCTTTGCCGGGCTTGCTTTGCTGGCCTATGCCGGCATCCACAGTTTCTGGTGGGGAGTGTTTCCGCTGATGGCGCTGATGGGGCTCGGCATGGCGCTGGTCGTGTCGCCGCTGTCGACGGCGGTGATGACGGCGGTCGAGGACAAGGATACGGGTGCTGCTTCGGGAATCAACAATGCCGTCTCGCGCATTGGCGGCCTGATCGCGGTGGCGGCGATGGGGTCACTGGCGGCCTGGATCTATGCGGCAGCGCTGAATAGCGGTGCCGCATCCGGCATTCCGGGTTTCGGCGAACCGGCGCCGGCGGGCCTGGCACCGGATCCCGATGCAGCAAGGCTTGCCGCCAGCGACGCAGCTTTCGCAGCCGTCGCCTTGGCGACCGCGCTGCTTTGCCTGCTCTCGGCAATCGTGGCGTGGACGACTGTTTCCGGCGAACGACTGCCATGGCCGCGTGGATCTGAGACTTCGCAGAGCTGAGGAGCTCGGAAAGGCTCCGGCTCAGCCTTCGATCTTGGCGCTCGCGACCTTCAGCGAATCGCTGTCTTCCTGCTTGAGCAGATCATCGATGCGCCCGCGCTCGCGCTTGAAGGCGACGAGATCGTCGCCCTTCAGCACCTTGCCGACCGGCAGGCGAACGCGCATCGGGTCGACCTTGGTGCCGTTGACGATCAACTCGTAGTGGAGATGCGGACCGGTGGCGAGACCGGTCTGGCCGAGAAAGCCGATGGTCTGGCCTTGGCGGACGCGCACGCCCGGCGCGATGCCTTTGGCAAAAGCGCTCTGGTGATTGTAGGAGGTCTCGTAGCCATTGGCGTGACGGATGATGATCTGTTTGCCATAGCCACCGGCCCAGCCGGCCTTCTCGACGACACCGTTGCCGGAGGCAATGATCGGCGTGCCGATGGAGGCTGACCAATCGACGCCGGTGTGCATGCGCACATAGCCGAGGATCGGATGCCTGCGGGCACCGAAGCCGGAGCGAAATTTTCCCGCGGGCAGGGGATTGCGCAGCAGGAACTGCTGGGCGCTGCGGCCGTCCTCGTCGAAATAGTCGGTGCTGCCGTCCTGCATCTGGAACCGGTAGAAATTGCGCGTCGTACCGCCGAAGCTCGCCGAGACATAGAGCAACTCGGATTCGTCGGATGCCCGGTCGTCGCCGTCCGGCTGCGAGAACAGCACCTCGATGCGGTCCGACGGATTGAGCCGCGACTGGAAATCGACACCGGACGCCAGGAGCTTGATCAGCCGCTTGGTCATCGCCTTGGACATGCCGTAGGAGTAGGCGGCGCGGTAGATGCCGTCATAGACGTTCGGCAGATTGCCGCGCACCACCACCGGCGGCGAATCATCGAACGCAGTCAGCAATTCGGGATTGGGCTCCGGCTCCTGCGCCGGCACATATTGGCCGTGATCGTCGAGCGCGATGGTGACGATATGCTGGGCCCTGTCGTAGATGCCGGTGCGAACGACCTTGGCGGCGTCGCCATGGATCTCGAGGCCGACGCGCAGCACGGTTCCCGCCTTGAGCGCTGTCGCATTCAGCAATTTGGCGATCGCCTCGGCCATGCCGGTGGCGTCCTCGCCCGTATAGCCCGAATCGGCGAAGGCCTCGACTATGTCGCGGTCCCTGGTGAAGGGGATGATCTCCTCGGCGAAGGCCGGCGCTTGATCGTCGGGGGCAGCACGCGGCGACACCGAGACGTTTTCCGGGACGATCCTGACGTCGTAGGACCCGGCCATGCTCTCGGCGAATGCATCGCCGAATCGCTGCGGGTCGACATAATGCAGCGATGCGACCTGCACGGCGCCGTCGCTCAGGTCCGTGCCGGCCTGGCGCACCACCTTTTCCACCTCGTCGGCGGACAAGTCACTCTTTTCGTCGAAGGCCGCCGTCTCGATCGGGAAATCGACCGTCTTCAGGCTCATCTCGCTTTCGACCTTGGCGCCATAGATCTGGCCGGCGGCGGCGGTCGCCGGCTGACCGGCATTGCCGTCGCGGTCGTCGCCAAACACCTGCATGGGGTTGAAAGGCGGATAGGCGCGGCTGGTCGTGTGCCCGGCGGCAAGCGCCATCTTGATCTGCACGAAAGGCATGGTGTGGATGACGTCGCGGTCGCCGACCTTGGTCACCATCGACACTTCCATACGCCGGCGGTCCTTGGCCCTGGCGATCTGGCGCGGCGCCACCAGCCTCGTGGTCTTGGCGATCTCGCCGGAATCGTCGCCTCTTGCAAGGCTGATCAGTTCGGCGATCTCGGGCGGCGTTGCCAATTGCTGACGGCCGTCAAGGGCCGCGAACAGCGCCACGCCCATCAGCACGCTCGACGTCACGCCCGTAAGAAAAGTGCCCGACAGCCAGCGCGCCGAAACCTCGCGCCGGTCGGGCGGGCCACTGCGACCGTCCGCAATCAGCGGCGGCTCGTTGCCGAGTTCGGCTATGACATTTTCCGTATCTGGCATCCAGAAAGGCTGCTTCTTCCCCGGGCGGGACGGCTTGTCGCTTTTGTTGTGGCCATGACATTTGCCTGTCACGGCGGGCGAAGTCAACGAAGCGCCTGGCTTCGGCCGAGATCCCCAGTCATACTTCTCTCTTAGTGGCTCTCTTACAGTCTCTTATAAGGCGCCGCGCCGGTGGTGCATGCGCCGGCTTCGTTGGCCTTGGTGTCAAACCGCAATGCGGCGGCAATAGGGCTCCGTGGCGGTGGTCGGCTTTGTTATCCCCATGCCGCCGCGGAAGTCGGCTACCGAAAATCGGCGCCACAATCTTTCGTCGCAAAAAATTCAAAAAAGACGGAAATGGTTGTTGACACTTTGGACGGCTGCCGACTATATACGCCTCACCAACGAGGGCGGCGCGCCGCTGGCGACGAAGAAGTTCGCTTCTAGATCTGCCCTCTGCGAAATTCAAGAGAGCCGCGTGAGCGACACTCGAACG
>NZ_JBVVQD010000034.1:0-71178 GCF_055811755.1 Mesorhizobium sp. WSM4840 | reverse complement strand
CCCCCCCCCCCCCCCCCCCCCCCCCCCCCCCCCCCCCCCCCCCCCCCCCCCCCCCCCCCCCCCCCCCCCCCCGCCCCGCGCCCCCCCCCCCCCCCCCCCCCCCCCCCCCCCCCCCCCCCCCCGCCCGTTCAGACTGCGTAGTCCCAGGCGAACTGGTTATCGATGTGTGCCATTGGGGTGGCGGCGGCATCCTCGTGCACGTCGGCTACGACCGCCTTTGACTTGTCCCAAATGATGTTGTTGGGATTGCCAGGGTTGGTGTAGCTCGAGTTCAGGACGCTGACCCCGCCGGAGCTGACATTCCAGATCAGTCCATTCGACGAGGACAGCCCGCGGCCCTGGTCCTCGTTGATACCGTCGAACGACCTCGTGTCATCGAAGGTGACATCGCTCGCGTAGGACGAGAACGCGCCATTGCCCTGATGGATGGCGTCAACGTTCTGCACCCTGCCGCCGGTTGATGCGTTCTCGAACATGACGCCGACGCCGGTCACGGAGTTGTTACCGTCGATCACCCCGTTAGAGATCGTCGTATTCGGGCTGCCATAGACCGAGACGATGTCCTCAGGATGCGAACTGCCGGCTTCGTTGACGGCATAGAAGTCGGTCAGCGAACTATTGCCCGAGTTGTTGAACTGGACGAACTGACCGCGCGGCATAGGCCCATGGAAGTTGTAGCCATCGACGTTCGAAAGATCCGCGCCGGGCGAGTTCAGGAGATAGATGCCGGTCGAGCCTTCCCGCACCGTGGTGTTTTGAACGGTCAGGTTCGCGGCGTTTTCTGCGTTGATGTTGTTGATGTTCGGGCTCGTCTCGGCGTCGATTCCCGCCGGCGGGTCGGCGTTGATGACCTCGGTGTTCTCGATCGTGACGCCGTTTGCGCCCGATACCATCACCCCGTCGCCTTCGACGTGATGAATACGACAATTGCGCAGGATGACATTGTCGTGCGTAATCGTGACCGCGTCCCCGTTGGTGACGTAGATGTCAAGATTTTCAATCACCTGGCCATCGTACTCCGATTGGATCGGTGTGGTGGTGTGGGTAAGACCCTGCGCCGGCTGCGTGGATGCCGTCGACGCGGAAGCGGTGGAAGTGGGAGCCTCGGTCGTCACGGTCGAGGTCGGGCTCGACGCGGCTGTCTCCGTCGACGTGGAAGCCGTGGATGCCGTCGACGCGGAATCGGTGGAAGTGGGAGCCTCGGTCGTCACGGTCGAGGTCGGGCTCGACGCGGCTGTCTCCGTCATCGCGCTTGAGTTGTTCAACCTTTCCGAGTGTTTCCACTGCATTCCCTTGTCGGAATTCATCGACTTCATGTGTTTCTCCAGTTAAAATGTTAATCACTATAAGTATCTTTAAGGACACCCATCGACAATAAACGATAATTTATCGCCTTAACGAAACTCCGCTTATACAACCAGAAATTTCGTCTGGGGGTATAATGCTAACATTCATGACCAGAATACGGCGTGGATAGGGCTATACTGAGACTCTCCCGGGCGATCGGCCTGCGTTCAAACCTGCGCCTACGTCGGATTGCAAACGTCGCCTGGTATCTCGGATCACGCGTGACCTTACCCCCGAGCAGCAGGAGACAAGGTCATGCATGCTAGTCGGCCAACACAGCATGAGCGTTACCGACACAGTCCGGCACGGCTCGAAACAGGTGATCTACGAGGGCTATCCTGAACTCGGCTACAATTACCGCCTGACTGACCTGCAGGCTGCCATCGGCGTGAACAACTGCAACGGCTTCTCGCACTCTTCACGCGGCGGAGGCAGTTTGCGGCGCAATATGGTGAGCGCCTTCGCGACATCGCCGAACTGGAAACGCCTGCCGAGCCTTGCTGGACTCGCAGCAACTGGCAAAGCTATTGTGTGAAATTCCCCCACTGGTTCGACCAGCCCGGAAGGGAAAGGGCGCGGGCCTTGTCCTGCCCTATTGCGATACCGAGGCGATGCGGGAGCACCTCGCCGAGATCAGCCGGAGCGTCGACGACGGCGCGCATGCGGTGCTCATCCTCGATCAGGCCGGATGGCATGTGACTCCGAAACCGAAGGTGCCGGACAACATCATCCTGATGTTCCTGCCGCCGCGCTCACCGGAACTGAACCCAGTCGAAAACGTCTGGCAGTTCATGCGCGACAACTGGCTCTCCAACCGTATCTTCAAGGACTACGACGACATCGTCATCCATTGCTGCGCCGCAAGGAACAAGCTCGTCGACCAGCCGTGGAAGATCATGTCCATCGGACTCCGCGAATGGGCGCATCGGTCATGATCACCGCTCGTTGTGCTGCCCGCTTAGCAGCCCGAAGCCCGTCTCGAGAAACCATTTGCCTTTCGTCGAGTAGGCTTCCTCGTCGATCTGGGTGAGGACCGCCACCAGTTGGTCGCATTTCCACACCAGAACCCCGATTCTCCGCCCTCGACCGTTCCGATCCGCACTTCGCTGAACGAAAATCCAGAAGTAATTTTTGCTTTGCCCACTTTGATAAAGCCCTGAACTTCAAAATGGTAGTAACACTGGCGGGGTCCACCTCATGCGCCCCTGCGATGCCGTCTCCACCGCTCGCTACCATCGCCGGGGGATGATTTGAGCGTATGGTTCTTGATAGCGGAGCGTCATATCAGGGCGAAGCTTTGGCAAAAGCGAATCCACCAGCCCGAATGATGATATATTGTGAAACGGCTGAGTTGCCATCTTTTCGCTCCCCGACGGGGCATTGCCAGATGCGGGAGTAAGCATGCCATGGTTCATCGCCCAAACTGCAGCCTGTGTACGGTTGCGGACCCGGATCTTTCGGAGGATGGCCTTGACGTGTACCTTCACCGTAGCTTCGGCAATGTTGATCTCGCGCGCGATGGCTTTGTTAGACTCCCCTTCGATTAAGCGGCGTAGAATACAGTTTTCCCGATTTGACAAAATTGACGGTTCTTGATCCTCATGCTCCACGTTAATAACCACCTTTGTTAACTCATCAGCTGCCGCGTCAGGTTTCAGATCATGCCTTATTTCTTGAATAGCCGTTGAAGTTTCAGCAGGCAACACCGTCTGCCCTAGCATAACCAATTCGAGAGCTTTGATGAAGGTGTCGTAAGCAGCGACTTTTGTTAAATACCCGTCTGCCCCCGCACGAAAAGCTGAAACTATATCGGTCGATCGACAGTGATCGGCTAGCGCGACGGCATGGCTGGTCGGATAAATCGCTTTGAATTCTGCAATTTGTGCGAATTCAGCATCCGCATCAGTACCGCCGACATCTATGATGAGCAAGATGGACCGGTGCTGGGCTAGCGGCTTCTGCAGAAGATCGTGAACACAAGCCACAGAGAAAAGGACACGAAACTTTGCCGCATCCAGGATTCGACTAAGGCCTTCTCGGAGTAACTCGCTCGGCCCGACAAGTACTGTTACAAACGATTGTCTTGTCATCATTGCCTCTCGCTCCGGCGCGATTGAGGTACACGCGTCGAGTAGAGCACTCCACGCGCCAACCGCACTCGATGCCCTCGGTTTCCTCACTCCCTCCTTGGCGAGAACAGGGTGGGCAGTGTAACGTCTATTTATAAGCAGTCTCTAACATAGGTTGCTTTTTCGGTAAATTTCGCCGCAAACCGACGTCAAGCTAGAACCCCAGGGCGCGGCAATCTGCCTGAAGACGCAGGGATGGCACGGCTTAGCCATCTCAAACCGCTGGTAGTCGAACGACGATCCTGAGCTAGCGAGCCGCCGCCAGCCCGCGATTTGCCATCCCTGCTAGCTGCTAAATAATTCCCTGTTAGCGCGTACAGGGAATTTGGCGCTAAAGCATTGAATCTGCGCAGAGATTTCTTAGAGAAAATTGGGCCAGGCCCTCAAAAACCTAGAAATTCACTGTTTTTCGGCGCCTATCAGGGAACATTGGACAGAGACTGGTTCGCCAGAGACTGCCACCACCACCATTGTCGCTCAATATCAATAATTTATGGCCGACGTCTATCTAAAGTGGGCCACTTGAGCTCCGCTATACCCGCCGTATTCAGATTGAATGTTGTCGCCTGACCACGATCCAAGGGCAGGAGAAGCGATCTTGTGCCTGTTTCTATCCTCTATTTTTGCTCCTGTTCGTCGGTCGGCCGACGACCCCAACGGCGATCGGCTCGATGCGCTTTTCTGAGCGATCCAGACGGCCTGGGCGTGGACGATGCGAAGCGAGCGATACGGCGCGCCGGAACATCTCGATCCCCTCGAGGGATGGATCGCCGATCCATCCCTCCGCGAGGTCCAGGAACCCGCCGGTCCGGCTTCAGCCTGAACCCGGCGCCTCATCGGCTCGGCGTCTACTCGGCTGCGCCGCTCTCGGAAGCCAGGGTCTGGCCGGCTTCAGGCCGCCTGCGCCGGAATGTCCTGCGCAGAGCAACGTAGAAGACCGGCGTCAGGAAGAGGCCGAACAACGTCACGCCCAGCATGCCGGAGAACACGGCCGTGCCGAGCGATTGGCGCATTTCCGCGCCAGGCCCGCTGGCGATCACTAGCGGCACCACGCCCAGGATGAAGGCGAATGCCGTCATCAGGATCGGCCGCAGCCGCAGCCGGCAGGCCTCGACAGCCGCCTCGACGGCGTCAAGGCCGCGCTCCTCACCTTGGCGCGCGAACTCGACGATCAGGATCGCGTTCTTCGCCGCCAGGCCGATGAGCACGATCAGCCCGATCTGCACGAGGATGTTGTTGTCGAGACCGCGGAAGGCGACGCCCAAGAGGGCGGCCAGCACGCTGAGCGGGACGATAAGCACGATGGCGAAGGGCGTAATCCAGCTTTCGTATAGCGCGGCGAGCGCCAGAAAGACGAACAGAACCGACAGGCCGAAGATGAAGACCGCCGTGTTGCCGGTCTGCCGCTCCTGGAAGGCGAGTTCAGTCCATTCGAAGGAAGTGCCCTGCGGCAGCGATTCGGCTGCGATCCCCTCCATCAGGTCGAGCGCCGTGCCCGTGGCGACACCCGGCGCTGCATTGCCCTGAAGCGGCACGGAGACATACATGTTGTAGCGTTGCACGAGCGAGGGACCGGTGACGTCGCGGATCTCGACCAGTGTGCCGAGCGGCACCAGGTCGCCGGCCGCCGAGCGCACCTTCAGCTTCAATATGTCGTCGCGATCGATGCGGAAAGCCTGGTCGGCTTGCGCCCGCACCTGGTAGACGCGACCGAAGGCATTGAAATCGTTGACATAGGCGGTGCCTAGATTGATCGACAGCGTCTCGAAGATGTTGGGGATCGGCACGTTCAGCATGCGCGCCTTGTCGCGGTCGATCGCCAGGAAGAATTGCGGGCTGGAGGCCGAGAAGGTGGTGAAGACGCCCATCAACCCGGGCGTCTGGTTGGCCTTGCCGGCGATTTCGTTGGCCAGCGCCAGAATCGGCCGCATGTCGGCGCTGTTGCGCTCCTGGAGCATCATCTTGAAACCGCCGGAGTTGCCGATGCCCCGCACTGGCGGCGGCGGCAGCGCGATGATGAAGGCCTCCTGGATGCTTTGCAGGCTGCCAAACAGCGTGCCGATGATCTTGTCGGAAGTATCGCCGCTCTCGAGCCGTTCCTCGAAGCTCTTGAATGGCGCGAAGATCACGCCGGAATTGCTGGCGTTGGTGAATGTCGCGCCGTTGAATCCTGCGAAGGCGACGGCGTTGGCGACACCCGGCGTCTCGCGGATGATATCCGACGCCTTCTGGATGACTGCGTCCGTTCGGGCGAGCGAAGAGCCCTCCGGCAATTGCACGACGACGATCGCATAACCCTGGTCCATGTTCGGGATGAAGCCGCGCGGCACCGTCTGCAGCATGTGATAGGTCGCGTAGAGCAGGCCTGCGAAGACGAGCAGCATGGCGGCAAGCGCCAGAGTCGTGCCGACCAGTCTGTGCACCAGCCACGCATAGCCGTCCGCCATCCTGTCGAACCCGTTGTTGAACCCGTTCGCCAGAGCGCGGCCGAACCTTGCCAGGAAGAAGTTCGAATGTTCCTCGATGTGCGGCTTGAAAAGCACGCCAGCGAGAGCCGGCGAAAGCGTCAGCGAGTTGAATGCGGAGATCGCGGTGGAGACCGCGATGGTGATGGCGAACTGCAGGTAGAACTGGCCGGAAATCCCGGGAATGAAAGCCGCCGGAACGAAGACGGAGATCAGCACCAGCGAGATCGCGAGGACCGCGTTTCCCACTTCATCCATGGTCTTGTGCGCAGCGGCGCGCGGAGCGAGCCCCAGCCGGATGTTCCGCTCGATATTTTCCACAACCACGATGGCGTCGTCGACAACGATGCCGACCGCCAGCACCAGCCCGAACAGAGTGAGCATGTTGAGCGAGAAGCCGAAGGCGAGCAGCACGGCAAGCGTGCCGATCAGCGAGACCGGTATCGCCACGATCGGCACGATCGCCATGCGCCACGACTGCAGGAACACGATGATGACGATCACCACCAGCAGGATCGCCTCGGCGATGGTGACATAGACCTCGTTGATAGATTCGGCGATGAACTCGGTCGGATTGTAGATGATCTCGTAGGCCAGCCCCTCCGGGAAATCCTCCGAAAGCTCCGCGATGGTCTCCTGGATTTCTTCCGCCGAGGCCAAGGCATTGGTGCCCGGCCGCTGGAAGATGCCGAGCGCCACCGCCGCCTTGTTGTTGAGATAGGAATTGGTGACGTAGTCCCTGGCGCCGAGCTCTATGCGCGCCACGTCCTGCAGGGAGATCAAGCGGCCGTCCTCAGTCGACTTGACGATGACGTAGCGGAAGTCGCGCGCGTCTTCGAAGCGCCCTTGCGTGGTGACCGTATACTGGAAGGCCGAGCCGTCGCCAATCGGCGGCGCGCCGATCGAGCCGCCCGACACCTGGACGTTCTGGTCGCGCAGCGCCTGGACTACGTCGCCTGCGGTCATGCCGTAGGCGGACAGCTTTTCCGGGTCGAGCCAGACGCGCAGCGAATATTCGCGCTCGCCGAAGATCTGCACGTCGCCGACGCCGTCCAGTCTCAGCAGGACGTCGCGCACGCGCGAACGCGCATAATTCGAGACGTAGAGCTGATCATATGTGTCGTCGGGCGACAGCATATGGATGACCATCATCAGGTCGGGCGAACTTTTCGCCGTGGTGATGCCGAGCCGGCGCACCTCTTCCGGCAGGCGCGCTTCGGCGATCGAGACGCGGTTCTGGACCAGCACCTGCGCCGCGTCGAGATCGGTGCCGGGGCGGAAGGTGATGGTGAGCGACATCGAGCCTTCGCCGGAGGAATAGGACGACATGTAGAGCATGTGCTCGACGCCGTTGATTTCCTGTTCGATCGGCGTCGCCACGGTCGCGGCGACCGTCTCGGCGTCGGCGCCCGGATAGGAGGCGCGCACCACGATGGTCGGTGGCGCGATTTCGGGATATTGCGCGACCGGAAGCTGCGTATAGGCGATGCCGCCGACGAGCACGAGCACGATCGACAGCACCACCGCGAAGATCGGGCGGTTGACGAAGAAATGGGCGAAGTTCATTGCGTCTGCCCTTCGGCTTCAACCTTGGGCGGCAACGTGGTCATCTCGGACTTGACGGTGACGCCCGGCCGCACTCGCACCAGCCCGTTGATTACCACGGTCTCTTCGCCGGTGAGGCCCTCGCGGATAACGCGATAGCCGTCGATGCGCGGGCCGGTGCGGACCGGCTTGGCCGAGATCAGGCCTGCCTCGTCGACAACGAAGACGATGCGGCGGTTCTGGTCGGCGCCGATCGCCTCGTCAGGCAGAAGCACGCCCGGATGCGGCAACGAGCCGGGCACGTTGATGCGGCCGAACATGCCCGGCTGCAGCACGCCGTCCTTGTTGTCGAAGCGCGCCCTGGCCCGCATCGTGCCGGTAGCTTCGTCCAGACGGTTCTCGGCGAAGTCGAGCTTGCCCTTGAACGTCGCTTCATCACGGTCGGCGACACGGACGACAACATCGACGCCGCCGGCGCCCTCCTGCATGACGCCGCCGCGCTCGCGGGCGTCGCGCGCATAAGAGAAGTAGGTCCGCTCATCGATGTCGAAATAGAAGTTGATCGGGTCGATCGAGACGATGGTGGTCAGCACGGTCTGGTCGGCCTGCACCAGATTGCCCGGCGAGATGAGCCGGCGGTCGACCCGGCCGGAAAACGGTGCCTTGATCGCGGTGAATTCGAGATCGAGACTTGCGTTTTCAAGTGCCGCCTCCGCGCCGTCCAGTTGCGCTTGGGCGGCGAGATATTCGCGGCGGCGGTCGTCCAGTGTCGAAACCGGTATGTTGCCTTCGCGCGATAGGGTCTCGGCGCGCTCGAACTGCATCTTGCTGAATTCGACCAGGGTCTTGGCCGAGTCGACCTGCGCCTGCGCCTGGTTCAGCGCCGCCTTGAACGGCCGCTGGTCGATGGTGAACAGGAGGTCGCCCTGCTTGACCAGCGTACCGTCCTGGAAATGGACCTGGTCGAGATAGCCGCCGACGCGGGAGCGCAGCGAAACCTGGTCGACGGCCTCGAAACGGCCGACGAACTCATCGTCCTCGACGATATCGCGCACCAGCGGCTTGGCTACCGTGACGACGGGCGCGGGAGGCGCTTCCTGCGCCTGTGCGGCCGGGGCCGCGAGCAAGCCGATCGCCGCGAAGGCGGCGGCGGCGAGCCATTTTGCAGGGACGTTTCTGCTGGAGGGGGCGGCCAGAGAATCGTGGCGGAGGCGTGCAGTGTGAACCATGGGTTACCCCTCGTAATCGGCCCTTCATGCGAAGTCCGTAACATCTAGGCAGCGGGTGTGCCGCACAAATCAATTTTTTGAACTGACCACCACAACCGACAGCTTGCTATAGAACAAACATCGAACATCATCAACCTTGACAAGGAAGCGGCTAACCGGGGAGCGCGAACGCACATCTCGCGTTTATCCGCTGCGTAGGCATCGCCATGCGCTCGAGCTAAAGCGGATCTGACAAGCCATTGCGCATCCCGACGTGCGGCGGTTCTGTCGGGAGGAACAGGGCCGCTCTCGCGTAGAGGTCCGACCTGCTTCTCATTCTGCGGTTATAGGCGGCGATATAGGCTTCGATGAAATCGGCAGATTGGACATTTGCTACACTCCGAAAACGCTATTGCACCACCCGCATAGCACTGGGACGTGACAACCGCACGTCCGCTCGTCTCTCCTGCAGTTTGGAAAAAAGATCGTCGATAAGCGGCGCATGTATGGCGCGAACGAGGGTGAGGTCGAACCGGTCAAGCACCTTATCGGAAGCGTGCTGCTGTGGCGTGACAATCGTGAAGGATGCACTCTGCAATTAGAGAAGTGACGCTACCGCGACCCCTCATGTGAGACTGAAACACCGGCAGGATTTCCTCGCTCACGCGTGAACCTGAGCGAGGCGTTCATCGCTATAGTGGGGCAGAAACATCAAAAAACATTGGAGCAGATTTGAACACTCTGCAGTCCCCCTGATTTCCAAGTACTTGATTTTTAATGGTTCCCAAACCTCCTCCGGGCCCACCAAAAGTTTTGATTCATTGATTTGCTAGATTTTCTTGTTTGCTTTGGCGCCACGATTTGGACTCGAACCCCTCGATCGACTCGGAGCTGCTGATCCGCATGCTGATCGTCGGCTACTGCTTTGGCATCCGCCCGGAGCGGCGGCTCGGTAGGAGGCGCATCTGAACCGGCCTTGCGGTGGCTTTTGCCAGCTCGGCCTGGAAGGCGATTTGCCGGACCATTCGACATTCTCGAAGGCGCATCATAGTCGCTTCCGCGATGCCGGCTGCGCGAGCTGCCAGAGGCCGTTGTCCGTCCATTGCGCCGCGGAAATTCTCTATCGTGGCCCTTCATTGGGCGCTCCACAGCGCTGCTGAGTCTGATATCCGAGTTTTGATGAACGAGAAGGGCCATTTCTCAGATAAAGCGCAACGACAAGTATCGGGTGTCTTTGCTGTGCAAATTTCTTGAGAGGCCGACGCGCCGGGTCTAGGTAAGGTTTTCCATACGCTGTGTTCATTTTCCAGACTGTCGGGAGTACTCATGTCGTCGATCGCCGCCGCCCTGCCTGATTGCCTGCGCTCGGTCGAGCGCCCCGGCGACTTCTGCGTCGGTGGCCTGCGGGAAATCTTCATGCCGACGATCGACGTGGAGGGCGTGGGCAGGATCGCCTTCCCGCTTCCGGAGGCGCAGGCCGAGCGGCTGGTCGCCGTAGCCGAGGCCGCACCCCATGGACGCGGCGAGGAAGCGGTGCTCGATCGCGACGTGCGCAGAACCTGGCAGATCGACCCGCGCAGGATCCAGATCGGCGGGCGTAGTTGGGAGCCGACGCTGGCCGAGCTCGTCACCGACGCGGCCCGCGGCCTTGGCGTCGAAGAGCCGGTCGCGGCGGACTTCTACAAGCTTCTCGTCTATGACGCCGGCAGCTTCTTCCTTAATCACCGGGACACCGAAAAGACGCCCGGCATGTTCGCGACCCTGGTGATCGTGCTTCCCTCTGCTCATCGTGGCGGCGAGCTGGTCGTGCGGCACCTGGGTCGAGAGGTGATGTTCGATCTGCACCCCGAAGATCCGTCGGAAATTGGATTCGCCGCCTTCTATGCAGACTGCTTGCATGAAGTGCGCCCGGTCATCACCGGACATCGCCTGATCCTCGTCTATAATTTGCGCTTCCTCGGCAAGAGACGCTCGCTGCCGGCGCCCGACTATCGCGCGGTCGAGGCGCACGTCGCGGACCTGCTGCGCGGGTGGGCGGGCGTCGAGGACGAGCCCGACAAGCTGATCGTGCCGCTCGAGCATGCCTACACGCCGGCGGAGCTGTCGTTCGACGCCCTCAAGGGGGCCGATGCGGGCGTGGCGTCGGTGTTGATCGAGGCGGCAGCGGCGGCGGAGTGCGATCTCCATCTTGTCCTGGTATCGATCGAGGAGAGCGGCAGCGCCGAACACACCGGCAATTATCGCCGCAGGCGCTGGGATCGAGACGACGAGGGCGATGAAGAATTCGAAGTCGCCGAAGTTTTCGAGAGCTCGCTGACCCTGTCCGCATGGCGGCGTCCGGACGGCGGCGAGATCGGGTTTCAGGATTTTCCATTCGATGAGGAGGAGCTCTGTCCGCCCGATGCGTTCGAAGATCTTGCGCCGGACGAGCAGCATTTCCATGAGGCGACGGGCAACGAGGGCGCCTCTTTCGACCGTACGTATCGCCGCGCCGGTCTGGTGCTGTGGCCGCGCGCGCGGCGGCTCGCGGTGCTTAACCAAGCCGGCCTCGGGGCGACGCTGCCGTATCTCGAAGATCTGGCGAAGCACTGGGAGACGAGCGACATCGCCGTCAAGCGACAGGTGTGGGGGGAGGCTGATGAGCTTTCGGGACAGATGCTGCGCTCCTGGCCCCGTGAGACATGGCGCGGGGAGAGTGATACCGCCGCTGGTCGGATGCTCGACCTGCAGGTCCGGCTGGGCAACGCGGCGCGCATCGATGAGCTCCTTGCGGAGCTTTCTTCCAACGGCCATTACGCGGCGTCCGATAACGACGCCATCGTGCGAGCCGCCGCACTTCTTCCGCCACGGCGGGCCACGGACTTGCTGGTCGAGATCGTCAGACGCAATACCGCGGCCCATCTCGGCGCCTGCGGCGACTTGCTGCTGCGTTGCGTAGCGGCGCCGACCGAGTCCGTTGGCGACGCCGCGAAGATCGGCGCAGCTTTGATCGACGTCTTGCCGGGTGACCCGGCCAAACGTGCCAAGCTCGACCCCTGGACGCGACCTGCGTCCGTACGGCCTGGCTTCGTCGTCGATCTCCTGACGGCGACGAGCAAGATCGACGCCGGGCTCGCGGCGCGCGCGATCGAGAACTTGCTGGCCTGGCCCCGGACCTACACGCCGGACGCGGTGCTGGTCCCGGCGGCACTGGCCTTCGCCAAGCGGTCGCAGAGCATGGCATGGCCGGCCGTCGGCCGGCTGCGTGAGGCGGCTCTCGACCATCTGCGCGGTCGCATCGCGCTGCCGCTGGAGGCTCCACGGGACTGGTCGCGTACCAATCCGCTCAAATGCACATGCGACGACTGTCGCGCACTCGGCGCATTTCTGATTGCCCCTCATCAACAGCAATGGCGCCTAAGGGCGGCCCAGAACCGGCGGACCCACGTCGAGGAGAGCGTCCGAAACGCCGCGTGCGACCTTGACCTCGCCACCGAAAGGCGCGGCAGCCCGCACACGTTGATCGCGACCAAGAACCAGGCCAGTTACGAGCGACGCGCGAAACAGCGCCGGCAGGATCTGGAACATGTATCGGCGCTGGGGGGATGAAGGCTTACCTGCGTTTGCGGGAACAGCAAACCTGGCCACAGGGCGATGAGTCGGAAGAAACGGACTCCACTTGCAAGTCGAATCATCGAGGCTGCGGAGGCGGCGCTTGCCGCTCCGGATCAGTCTTCAGGGGAGGTTTCAAACCAGTCCGAACTGCTGCAGGCGCGGCGGTGAGCGCGGATCAACAGTCCGCATCTTGAATCTGTTGGCCAGAATCGCTATTTTGTTTGACAAGGAGATTTTTGATGCTGAAGTCGTCCCATGAA
Organism: Mesorhizobium sp. WSM4840; assembly: GCF_055811755.1. Classification (NCBI taxonomy): domain Bacteria; kingdom Pseudomonadati; phylum Pseudomonadota; class Alphaproteobacteria; order Hyphomicrobiales; family Phyllobacteriaceae; genus Mesorhizobium; species Mesorhizobium sp. WSM4840. The sequence goes on along the minus strand of NZ_JBVVQD010000034.1, from coordinate 58,630 downwards.
ACTCAGCCGCCACCGGTTCAGGCAAATCTGCGGCGGCGAACGGTCATTGATACGGCGCGGCAGCTCGGGCTGCTTGAAGGCGAGAATGGCCGGATCGGCGGTCGGATTCGACGCGACCTCATAGCGGCTGCCAAGGAAAAGTCCGGCATTACCACCGATACAGAGCTACTGGAATACGCCTTGGCGAAGGTCGCGCTTGAGGACGACTTTGGGGTGAAGTTCGTCCGCCGGAAGGGCCGGGTCGCGAAAGAAATCGACCTTGAGTTTTGATCTGTCCCGTGCGCTGCGGCGGATCAAGCCGCAACGCACCACAGACACTATCCAACGCCGCTCGGCCGCCGATCTGCCTATTCTTCGGAAGCCGATTTCAGCTGGCCTTGAGCTGTTGCTCGATACCTGCGTCTATATCGACGTACTCCAAGGGCGCTCTCCCGTAAGCGTGGACGAACTGCTTGAGTCCCGGATTGTCAATCACTCCACCGTTTGCCTGGCTGAGCTGACGCACCTGTTCGGCCGCCTCGATCCGTTGCACCCGGCCACGAAGACCGTGTTACGCGAAATCCGGCGCACCCTAGAAGACATACCCGGCCACCGGCTCTTTTCCCCATCGGAGACCGCCATAGGCGAGGCCGGAATGCTAGCCGGCTTGGTGACGCGTCTGTCAGGCGCTGCCCGCGGCGAGAGCCCAGCCCTGCTGAACGATGCGAGCTTGTATCTCCAGGCGCTGGAACGCGGCTGCATCGTTCTCACACGCAATGTGCGCGACTTCGACTATTTCGATCAGCTTCTGCCAGTGGGTCGTGTTCTTTTCTACGAGCAGGGGTAGCCAATTTGACCCTATCGGTTGTCGATATGTGTTGCCAGCTGAGAAGTAGCTGAGAGTTTCGGTCTCGTGGCAAGCCGCGGAACTGTACGGCACAATACGGGAAGATTTCCAATTCTGGCCCACGAAAGTCAATGGAATCAATATTACGAGCACGTCCTCCGGGATCACCAAAATCTTTCAATATCAATGCCTTATGGACAACTTCGCAACTTCGCCCTGAAGTGCGCCATTCGAAATTTAACTATGGCGTGAGCGGCTCGTGTTGCCTTGGCGGTGCAGCGAAACCGATCGACGCGACGCGCCCTTGCGGAACCGGAAGTCATGACCCGACGGCATGGCGAGCCTCTCGATCTTCGTGATGTCACTTCGTTGTGATGGCGTCTGGCGGGAACCGAGCGGTCCCCTAGCTTGGTTGTGATCCAAACAGAGCTTGATGGGACGATCACCATAGTTTGGTGACCACCATAGTAAAATCCGGAGGCACAGCATGGCGGAATCGAGCCGCAGTCACGGTACGGACGGATTCGCGAGATCGGGCATATCTCGTCGGACTTTCCTGAAGCACGGCGGCACGTCGGCCGTGGGGGCAGCGTTGATGGAAGCAGGGGCGGCGCAGGCAGCCGTTGATAGTTCCATGCAGGACGATGCCAACGAAGTGCTTGGCCCTGGTCCGATCCCAATCGATCTCACGATAAACGGACGACGAGTCCCGGTGCAGGCGGAACCGGCCACCACGCTGGTTGATATCCTGCGCAATCACCTCGGCCTCACCGGCACCAAAATCGGCTGCGATCGTGGAGCCTGTTCTGCCTGCACGGTCTGGCTCGACGGTCAGCCCGCCAGCAGTTGCATGACGCTGGCGCTCGACGCCCGGGGCAGGAGCATCACCACGATCGAGGGACTGGCCGAGGGCGACAAGCTTCATCCGCTGCAGCAGGCGTTCGTTGAGCACGACGCCCTTCAATGCGGGTTCTGCACGCCCGGAATGGTTATGAGTTGCGCAGCGCTCATAAATCGCAAACCCGACGCCGGCATCGAAGACGTGAAGGCCGCGATAAGCGGCCACCTTTGCCGCTGCGGCACCTATCCGAACATCTTTGCGGCGGTGCTCGCGGTCGCAAACGAGAATCGAAGGAGGGGTACCTGATGGCTACCGACAACCAGGCACCGATCGATCAGCCTTCGTTGCGCCCCCAGTCCTTGCTCTACGGCATCGTCGGGCAGGAGACGAGGCAAGTCACCCGGCAGGTGCCTGCCGACGAACCGCCGCAGCTGCCGGTGAACGCTGAACTGCGCTCCATCGGCAAGCCGATCCGGCGGCTCGACGCGGTGCAGAAGGTGACAGGAACCGCGAAATATACATTCGATCTTCAGTTGCCGGGAATGCTGTATGCACGGCAGGTCGTCTGCCCTTGGCCGCATGCCAAGGTGATTTCGATCGATACCTCCGCCGCGGAGAGTTACCCCGGCGTCCGCGCGGTGCATGTGCTTGAGACTCTGTTGCAATCTGCCAGACTTCGCGATTCGGAAGCCGAGGCCAGCAACAAATATCCGATCGTCCGCTTCGCGGGCCAGACCGTTGCCGCCGTCGCGGCCGAGACGCAGCGGATCGCCGAGCAAGCCGCGAAGCTCGTCAAGGTCGAATACGAGCGGTTGCCGCACGTAAGCGATCTCGTGGCTGCAATGGACGATGAGGCTCCGATTGTCTTTCCCGGACCGGTGGAGCAGCCGTCGACGGCCGGCGGCGGCGGTGCGCCGGAAGGCTTGCCGCAGAAGGGCAATGTGCGCGGCCCCAACTTCGGTATGCCTGGCATGACTCCCACGGGCGATATCGACCAGGGCCTGGCGGAGGCCGACGTCGTCATCGAGGCCGAATATCGCACTCAGGTTCAGACGCATGTGCCGATGGAAACACATGGCATCGTCGCGGATTGGCGGGAAACTGACTATCTATGCCTCCACCCAGCACACGCACAGCGTGCGCGACGAGGCTGCGGAATATTTCGATCTGCCCAAGAGCAAGATCCGGGTGATCAGCGACTTCACCGGCGGCGGGTTCGGCGCCAAATATGGGATCAATAATTTCGGCCTCCTTGCCATTCATTTGTCGCAAAAGGCCGGCGCGCCCGTGCGCATGATGCTGGACCGCCGTGAAGAGCATGTTTCGGCGGGCAATCGCCCGAACAGCCTGCAGAGGGTGCGGATCGGCGCCAAACAAGATGGCACGCTCACGGCAATTGACGTCATAAGCTGGGGTACTGGTGGCATCGCGGGGGGTGCCGGCATTGGCTTCTGCTACAACGCGCTCTATCCGTGCCCGAACATGCGTACCGAGCAGTATGACGTATTCACGAACGCCGGTCCGTGCGCGGCTTTCCGGGCTCCTGGCCAGGTACAGGGAATCTTCTCGCTCGAGCAGGCGATGGACGAACTTGCGGATCGGCTGCAACTCGACCCGCTGATGCTGCGCGATCGCATCGACACAAAGCCCACCGACGACATGCTTGCCCGCGCACATGAACGCAAGATCGCGGCCGAGCGGTTCGGCTGGGACCGACGACGTCCGCCAAACTCCGACGCGGGCCCTGTCAAGCGCGGCATGGGAATGGCGCAGGCGCAGTGGGTGTATGTCGTCAGCCCTCCGACAACCGTCGAGGTAAGGATCGCCGATGACGGATCGGTTTCCGTCTACAACAGCGCACAGGATATCGGCACCGGGACCCGGACGGTGCTTGCCCAGGTCGTCGCCGAAGAGTTCGGCCTCGATGCCGAGAACATCGGTGTTTATATCGGCGACACGCGCTTTCCGTGGGGGCCGCCGTCCGGCGGCAGCCGGGTAACGGCGTCCGTGACTGCGCCGGCCCGCAATGCCGCATATGAGGCGGCACGCGATCTGGCGGCTCGCCTCGCGCCGCTTTTCGACGATGCCGATCCCGATGACATTTTTTTCGCTGACGGTAAAGTGGGCGTCCGCGGCAACGAGGGAGCCGCAAGGCCGCTCAAGGAAGCAGCCAAGGAAGCCAAGTTCGGCGAAATCTCAAAACTCGCCAAGCGCCACGACGATTATGAGGGTTTTGCGCTATCCGGCGAGACCTCCATCAGCCGCCACGGGCTGGGCGGCGTCCAGTTCGCCGAGGTGGCGGTCGACGTCGAGACCGGCGTCGTCAAGGTCGAGCGCGTCGTAGCTGCCAGCGATTGCGGCAGACCGATCAACCCGAAGCTGGTGGAGAGCCAGGTGATCGGCGGCATCATCCAGGGTGTCAGCTACGCGATTTACGAGGACCGCATTATGGACGCGGCGAGCGGCCATCAGCTCAACGCCAACGTTGATCAATACAAGATGGTCGGATCACGCGAGACTCCGGAGATCGAGGTGTTGCTCATCGAGCAGATCGGGGCGCAGTCGTCGACCGACGCGCGAGGCATCGCGGAGGCAAGCAATGTGGCGACCAGCGCCGCGATCGCCAATGCATTCTACAACGCCACCGGAAAGCGGATCCGCACTTTGCCGATGAATCCGGCAAATGTGCTGGCGGCGCTCAGCGCCTGAGATCGGCAAGAAGGAGTCCAGCATGGCCATGAACAGCTTCGAATGGGCCGATGCCACGACGGTCGAGCAGGCAGCCGATCTGCTTGCCGAAAGCACTGAGCAAAAACCCGTTATCGCCAAGGCAGGCGGGATTGACCTTCTCGACTTGATGAAGGAAGGGATTTTGGCGCCGGCGCGGCTTGTCAATCTGAAGACCACCCGCGGCCTCGACGAGATCTACACGGAAAACGGGCTGACGCTCGGTGCGCTGGTGACGCTCGATCGCATCGACAAGGATCCGCGGATCCACTCGCGCTACGTGGCGCTGTCGGACGCCGCCGCCCATGCGGCGACGCCGCAGGTCCGCAACGCCGCCACCATCGGCGGCAATCTGCTGCAGCGGCCGCGCTGCTGGTATTTTCGGCATGATCATTTCCATGGCGAAGGTGCCGATGAGATGGAGAGCAGCGGCGCTGACGAGAACCAGCATCATGCGATTTTCGACAATGACAAAAATGCGATGGTCCACGCCTCCACGCCGGCGACGGCGCTGGTCGCCTATAACGCGAGCGTCGAACTTGCCGGCGGCTCCAACGGCTCACGCGTCGTGAAGCTCTCGGATTTCTTGTTGCCACCCGAAATGCAACGCGCCAACGACACCAGGATCGAGTCTGGCGAAGTCATGACGCGCGTGACCATTCCGCCGTTGAGCGCCGGCGCGAAAGCCGCTTACCACAAGCAAACCGAGCGCGAGAGCTATGACTGGCCGATCTGCGATGTGGCAGTGGTTTTGACGACGGAGGGCCAGACCGTGCAAAATGCCTCGATCGTCATGGGATGGGTCGCGCCAACACCTCGTCGCGCGAGCGAAAGCGAACGTCTCCTCATTGGTAACAGGCTTACTGACGACTTGGCGCGACAGGCAGCCCATGCTGCCGTGGCGGATGCTACTCCGCTGCCTAAGAACGGCTACAAGGTGCCTGTCCTGGAGACCGTCGTTCGCCGCACGATCTTGGCTGCCGCCGCGGCGGGCTAGCTGTCTTGGGGTCGTCCAAAATGGGCTTGGAAACTTCGCAGTTGCAGCACCCGGTGCCCATGGTCTGCCGACGGCTGCGCTCCAAGGGTGCGCCGGGAACGGGTTATGGGAGCGGCGTCAGCTTCGACGCAGGCTACAGTTCGACCGCGACGTTCTGGTGTACCGCCACCGCAGGCGTCGTCGGGCCCGATGATTCCTACGTCCATCCGCACGTATGCATAAGCGCCCGGATCTGCTTCCTGAGTCCATCGGAGCAGGATCAAGTTTCATGACATCAGCGGAGAAGAAAAGGCGACAACCAGCTGTCGTAGGCATACGCCGACGACAAGCATTCCCAATATGCGGCGGCAGCCGCTAGATCTATTGGGTCACTCCCATCGACCATTCAGCGTGCATGGCGCCGCCAGAAAGTGAATTAACCACATTCGAAGAAGGCGAAGGGCGGTTGGGTTTGTCACCGATCCGTCTCGCGTAACATGTTACTGTTGGAATTGGGGGCATCCGCAGCACGTCCAGGCGCAAGGCAAGGAAGAGACAGGATGCCGACCTTAAGCAATGGCAGTGAACTCATCGTATGGAACGAACCCGAGAATCCCAATCCGACCCCTGACTCGGTCCTTTTCAGCATTACGGAAACAGACGGCGACGTAATCGGACCGATAGGCGCAAAGCGGGATTTCCCTTTCGGTGGGATCGAACTAGCTTCGGTCGATGTCTTCGACGGCTTCTTCACCATCACCAGCTTCACCCACGAGGGCAGGACCGAAACCTGGACGACAGTGGAAACGCAGGTCTTCGACAACGAAGGCAATTTTCTCCGCACCGTGTCCGACCAGGCGGCCTTCCAGTCGGTCCAGATCGTCTCGATCAGCGCCGACAGCCCCGACGACCTCACGGTGACATGGATCGGGGCGAACGAATATTTCGGCAGCGAAAACACCCAATACGGTCAGCACCAGATCATCTTGAAAGGGGGCGTGCTTCAGTCCGACACCTTCGTTAATCACGCGCCCACCGTTGCCGACCTGGACTTGTCGATTTCGCAGGCGCAATCTCTCGACGACGTCAAGTTCGGCGCGACAGATGCCGACTACGATCTCTTGAACTTTATCGTCTTGGACGGGCCGGACAGCGGCACCCTGGAGCAGGAGACGAGTTTCGACGGTAACCACTACCCGTTTCACCAGGGTCATTATGGCACTACCCTGCACTATCATACGGATTTTCTGAGCGGAAACCTGTTCGACTACACACCGGAGGCCGGCTTCATCGGCACCGACAGCTTTACGGTTTACGCTACGGACGGCCAGGGCAACAGCAATGTGGCGACGATTACGATCACCGTCACTCCGCCGGCCGAATCCATTACCCTGACCGACGCCAAAAACATCGCGAGCTACGCAAGCCATGGTCATGCCGTGCTCGTCGCCGCGCTGGGCGGGGGCGACCGCATCAGCGGCACCCCGTTCAACGATACGCTCGACGGCGGTGCCGGCCACGACCAGCTGTTCGGCGGCGCGGGCGCCGACGACATCATTGGAGGCGCGGGCACCGATTGGCTGAAGGGCGGCGCTGGCGATGACGAGATCAGCGGTGGTGAGGGCGCAGACGGCGTCCGCGGTGACACTGGCGACGACGTCCTCGACGGCGGCGCCGGCTCCGACGACATGCGAGGTGGTGCTGGCGACGACATCCTCAATGGCGGCGCCGGCCGCGACCGGCTGGCCGGCGAGGGGGGCAGGGATGTCTTCGTGTTCGACGCACTTGGGCCGGCGAACTACGACAGGATAGAAGACTTCAATGCGCTCGACGATGTGTTCTGGCTGGACAGTTCCGCATTCGTCGGGCTGTCGGCCGGCTCGCTTTCCGCTGCGGTTTTCGTCGTCGGCAAGCACGCCATGGATAACAGCGACCACATCATATACGACAAGGAGACCGGCGATCTGCTGTTCGATGCGGACGGGGCAGGAGGAGCGGCGACTGTCAAGTTTGCCGCCGTGGACCCGAGCACATTCCTCACAGTGGATGACTTCTTCGTGTTATAGGCGCGCATGGTGGGGCGCAGCCACATAGACCGGGCGTGATCACGCCCATGCGCAGGATTTCCTCCCCGATTGCGCAGTAAGGGGCGTCAGGGCTCATCCGAGCCCTTCATGACCCGACTGGCTGGTGTCTGCAACGGTGAGGCATGATTTCGACGAACGCGGCTATCTTTTCATCCGCATTGAAAAACCTTGCATTTGACGGATGCAGTGGTGCCACGCGGCAATCCATCGTCGTGAGCCAGCCGATGCTATTGTGCTAGTTTCGCCGCACTGCGGGTGGCTATATCATCCAAGACAGCATGAAGAAGGGTTCCGACTTCCTGTTCGGCCAGCCCGGGTGCAATTCCTGATTCGGATAATTGAACGAGAATTGCCTTGGCGGTGTTGCGCCAGAAGGCGTTCGCGTCCTCCCCGTTCTTGGACTCCAGGACCAGGGCGATCCCTTCGACCAATTTCCGCCGCCGATGCAGCGGAAATGCGCTTATGTTTGAATCGCACATCGATCACCTCACCCCTTCAGTCGAGCGAATAAGCATTGGCGGGTTAGAAAATTTGGTTAACCGCGCTCTTTTTGACGGTGGTCAGCCATGGAACAAAGCGTCCGCTGGGCCCGATGGTCGGTGCCGCGAATAGCGGCTGGACGCAGCGGCATGGCGAGTTCGAGTCCCTGTTGAAGTATTACGGCCTGGGCCTGACGGCGCAGGAGTCCGGCACGAGTGCCAGCATGCCGTTCAGCTGGCGGCCGATCGACGCCTGAGGCTTACCGGATCGGCGTCTCGCCGCGAAACAGCGGCTGGTGCGCCCGCATCAAGGCGGCAATCCGGTCGGCGACCTTTCGTACCGGCGGCGAGTGACGTTCCTCGTGATGGGTGACGATCCATTGGTCGGTTTCGAGTTCGGGGATAGGCTGAGCGACGCGGACCAGCCGCGGATCGCTGTCACCGACGAAGCACGGAAAGATCGAAAGGCCGGCGCCGGCGGCCACCAGTTCGCGCACCGAATGGGTGTTGTTGCCGCGCACGGCGATGCGGTCGCCGTGATGGGCTTGCAGCCAGCGCGCCGAGGCAAGGTTTGCCGCTTCGCCGGTAACGCCGACGAACAAGCCGGCAGCGATGCCGTTGATCAGGCGGCGTCCGGAATAAATGGCGTAGGCGACCTTGCCGCTCTGACGGCCGGCCAGCCACTGCTCGGTCGGGCGCTCGCTGCGGATGCCGATGTCGGCGGCACGGCGGCCGATGTCGACGCGGTCGGTGGTGGTGACGAGTTCCACCCTGATGCCGTCATCGACCGTCCAGATCTCGCCGATATGGGCGGAAACGAAGGCTGAGGTCCATGGCCCGGCCGAGACGCGGACAATGCGGTCGGGCAGGTTTCCCTCACGCCAGCGGGTCAGCGACTGCATTGCTGCCTCGACGTCTTCGGCGCGCCGCAGCAGTTCTTCACCGACCGGGGTCAGCCGGTAGCCTGTCTGCTGACGCACGAACAGCGGCTCGCCGATCTGCTTTTCGAGCGCGGTGACGCGTCGTCCAAGGGTGGCTGCGCTGAGGCGCGTGGTTCCCGTCGCTGCGCTCAAGCCACCCAGCCGCGCAACGTCGAGAAACAACCTCAGATCGTCCCAGTCGATATCCATTTTGCAGAAATGAAAAGCTCCTTGCGACCGTGGCTGTAGCGCGAAGCGGGCATCACGCGCAAGTATGCAGGCATTGGAGGCGTTGGACAATCCTGCCTGGAGCGACAGTGACAAGCGCCTCGGCTGGCCAAGAAGCCAGCGCAATCCTTGCGATAGCACAGCGCTTCGTGCAGATGCTTTGCGCTTTCGGACCAACCCAAGCGCGCCCGGAATCTGCGCGCCAAAGGAGACGATCATGTTGTATAGACTTCGACACCGTTTCGCCCGCTGGCTTGCCTATCGCCAGACGCTTGCGAGCTTGAGGCAGGCCCCAGACCGCACACTGGCGGATGCTGGCATTTCTCGCCAAGAGATCCGCGAGCATGCCCGCCACGCCAGCCTGCGTCGTTGAGAGAGGCGGGTATGCAGATGATGGAGGCCTGGGATGGCCGCTCGGTACCGCGCATCGGGATCGGGGCGGGTGGCGCCGCGCGCTGGCGTGACACCGCGACCATCTATGGCGAGGCCCAATCGACCGATATTGGCCCAGGATTCCACCATGCCTGAGTAGATCAACGTGCATTGATCAGGTCAGTACCGGGTGGCCATTGCGAGAGCTCAGCGATCAGATGGTCGGCAACGACCCGAACGGAGGGAAGCTGCCCGCGACGATGCGGCATCAGCAGAGTGGTCGCCACGCCACGCGCTGTCCAGTCCGGCAAGATGCGGACAAGCGCGCCGGATTCAATCAGCGGCGCACAGAAGCTACTCGCCAGGCAAGCCACCCCGAGCCCCGCCCTGGCGGCTTCCCGCAGGGAGACGGTTTCGTTGGCGAAATACCGCGGCGATGGCTCGATCTCGGCAACGGCGCCTTCCCCATCGTTAAGCATCCAGACCCTGTCCGACAACGATGCCATGAGCCCATCGAGCCCATTCGCTTCCTCGGGTCGAGAAGGCATGCCCTTCTCCCTGATGTAATCGGCCGAGGCGACGAGCCAGGCGGGGTCGTAATAGATGCGACGTTGCACGAGATCGGTATCCGGCAACGGGGCGAAGTGGTTGCGGATGGCGATGTCGAAGCCCTCCTGCACGATATCCACGAACCTGTCGGAGACGTCGAGCATGATGCGGATCTTCGGATGCCTGGCAGCGAGGCGCGGAAGGAGCGGCGCCAAGCGGAATTGAGTGATCGGCAGCGATGCCGTGATCCGCACGGTTCCGCTTGGTTCTGCAAGACGACCCTTGATGACATGCTCCGCCGCCTCCGCTTCGATCAGCATGGCCGCGGCATGGCGATGAAAATCGCGGCCGACTTCGGTCACGGCGAAGCTGCGCGAGGTGCGCTGGACCAGACGCACGCCAATTGCCTTTTCCAGCTCGGAGAGCCGCTTGCTCAGCGTGGACTTGGGGATGCCCAGGGCGCGCCCGGCCGCAGTGAAACCGCCGTGATCCACCACCTGAACGAAAACGAGGAGGTCGTTGAGATTCAGCATCTGGAGCTCTTATCGTTCCTAGATGTGGACGATAGGTCTACAGATAGCCCACTACTGCTTCTGCGTCCAATATCGCATCTCTTTGTAGCCGCCGCCGTAGGGGCGGGGCCGCAACTCGGAATCTAGAAGGACGCACGTGCATGGCCAATATCTCGATCATCGGCCTCGGGGCCATGGGGCAGGCGCTGACCGCCCGCTTTCTTCAACAGGGCCACACGGTCACGGTCTGGAACCGCACGCCCGGCAAGGCCGCATCACTGGTCGCCAAAGGCGCCCGCGAGATGAAGTCCGCCGCCGACGCCATCGCCGCAAGCGACGTCACCGTGATGTGCGTGCTGGACTATGCCGCGTCGGATTCGGTGATCGATGATGCAGCGTCGGCGCTCTCCGGGCGTGCGCTGGTCAATCTCACCAATGGCACGCCGGCACAGGCGCGCGCCGCCGCCGAGCGAGTGGCCGGGCTGGGCGCTGCCTATCTCGACGGCGGCATCATGGCGACGCCCCCGATGATCGGTGGGAAACACGCGCTCATTCTCTACAGCGGGTCGAAGCCGACCTTCGATGCGCATGCCGGTGCGCTCGAGGGGCTTGGCGCGGCGAACTATCTGGGTGCGGATGCCGGGCTGGCGTCACTGCACGACCTCGCCCTGCTCAGCGGCATGTATGGCCTTTTCGCCGGCTTCTTCCATGCCACCGCGCTGATCGATTCCGAAGGCATCCGCGCCGGCGCGTTTCTCAAGCTTCTTAGCCCGTGGATGACCGCGATGATGGGCGAGCTGCCCGGATATTCGGAGAAGATCGACAGCGGCAGGCACGGCGTGAATGTGGTGTCGAACCTCGGCATGCAGGCCGCCTCGCTGGACAACATCCTTACCGCTAGCCGCGAGCAGGGCGTCGCCACCAATCTGCTCGACCCCATGCTGGAACTGTTCCGCGAACGGGCCGGCGCCGGTTTCGGGGACGAGGATATCTCAGGCATCTTCGAGCTGATCCGGCGAAAGAGCGGGAAAGCGGGGTGAAGCCATCGCGGATGGCCCGCTGTCCTGTCGCAGCCGACATCACGCCTCGCAGCGACAATCTAACTCACAGCGATGCGCACGCCGGTGCTATCGAAAAGATGCAGATGGCTGGTATCGAATTTCAGATCCACCGTGTCGCCTGAAGCCACCGGAGATTGTCCGGCGACGACCGCCAGCATGGCCTGGCCGCCGCTTGTCTTGGTGTGGACGATTGTCTCGGAGCCGAGGGCTTCGACCAGCGCGACGCGCGCCGCAATGTCTCCCTTGCCAGCGTCGGCGAGGCTGATGTGATGCGGCCGCAGCCCGAGCGTCACGTCGCCATTGGCCGCGCTGACGATCCCGTCTATCTCGAATCCAGCTGAACCGTCCAGCGTGAGGCTTGACCGGCCAGTGCCTCCGGGTGCCACCTTTACCGGCAGGAGGTTCATACGCGGTGCACCGATGAAACCGGCAACGAACAGATTGGCCGGATGATTGTAGAGGTCGAGCGGCGTGCCAATCTGCTCGATACGGCCGGCGCGCAGCACGACGATGCGGTCGGCAAGCGTCATCGCCTCGATCTGGTCGTGCGTGACATAGACCATCGTCGCCGACAGCCGCTCGTGCAGGGCGGCCAGTTCGGCGCGCGTCGAGATGCGCAGCTCGGCGTCGAGATTGGACAGCGGCTCGTCAAGCAGGAAGGCGGTTGGATTGCGCACGATGGCGCGGCCGATCGCGACGCGCTGACGCTGGCCGCCGGAGAGCTGGCCGGGGCGCCGGTCGAGATACGGCGCGATTTCCAGCATCCGCGCGGCTTCGGCGATGCGCGCATCGATTTCGGCGCGCGCCATACGGGCGTTCTCCAGTCCGAAGGCCAGGTTCTGGCGCACGCTCATGTGCGGGTACAGCGCGTAGGATTGGAACACCATCGCCAATCCCCTGTCGGCGGCTGGAACGGTGGTCACGTCCTTGCCATCGATCGCGATGGCGCCGCCTGTCGGCCGATCAAGCCCGGCGATGAGCCGCAGCAGCGTGGACTTGCCGCAGCCGGAGGGGCCGACGAAGACGATCAGCTCACCGTCAAGGATATCGAGATTTATGTCGTGCAGCACACCGACCTTGCCGAATGCCCTCGATACGTCGGTGAGTGTGATCTGGCTCATGTTAGCCTCTATTTCAGACCGGAGCCGGCAATGCCGGTGGTGATGAAGCGCTGAAGGAAAATGAACACCAGCACGACCGGGATCATGGTGACGACGGTCATGGCCAGGATGTAATGCCACTGCACGTTGAGTTCGCCGGCATAGGTGTTGAGACCAACCTGCAGCGTATAGACCTCCTTGCGCGACAAAACGATCAGTGGCCAGAGGAAGTCGTTCCAGCGCCAGACGACGGAAAAGATCGCGAGTACCGCCAGCGCGGGGGCGGTCAGCGGCAGGATGATGCGCCAGTAGATCTGCCATTCGGACGCTTTGTCCATGCGCGCTGCCTCGATCAGCTCGTCGGGTATAGTCAGCATGTACTGGCGTAGCATGAAGACGCCCGTGGGCGTCGCCACTGTGGGCAGGATCACGCCCCATAGCGAATTGAATAGTCCCATTGCCGAGATGACCGAATAGAGCGGCACCAGAATGACGGAGAGCGGCACCATCAGCGTCGCGACGATGAGCATCATCACAGCCGAACGTCCCCGAAAATTGTACTTCGACAGTGCGAACGCGGCCATCGAATTGGTCAGGAGTGTAATCAGGGTGGCGACCACGGTGACGAAGACCGAGTTGCGCAGATAGAGGAAGAAGTCAAAGGCGAGGAAAGGCTGGACATAATTGTCGAGCGCGAAGGCGATGCTGCGCTTGGGCGTACGGTTCTGGATGTTGACGCGTATGATCTCGCCCGGGTTGGCGGGATCGACCATCTGCGCGACGGTGCCGAGGCGGCGCACTTCGGCGAGCACGCGCACGCTGCCGTCGTCATTGCGCACTTCGAAGAGCTGCAGCGGCTCCTCGTATTCTTCCACGATAGCTTCGGCGGTGACATAGGGCAAAACAGTCGGGGGGAACTCCGCCAGCGCGGCAGGCGTCTTGAACGACGAGTTGACCAGCCAGAGCGCCGGGCCGAACATGACAATCAGCCCGCCGATCAGCCAGAACCAGGTGAAAACGTCCGTCCAGTGCCAGCCGGCGCCGCCGCGCCGGCGAAACAGAAATTCCGCAACCCTGCTCATCGCGTTTTGCCCCGCTGCTCGTTGCGCCTTGCGATGCCCAGCTGGATCAAGGTCAGCACGACCAGCACCGCTCCCATGAGAATCGAGGCCGCGGAGGCGAGCCCCGGATTGCGCAGCAGCGAGGCGAAGCCGACCTCGTAGATGTACTGCGTGAGGAACAGCGTGCTGGTCCCGGGACCGCCGCCGGTCAGCACATAGACTTCGTCGAATATCTGCACGGCGCGGATGAGCGTCAGCACCAGCACGACCAGGAGGTTGGGCGCCAGCAAGGGCAGCGTTATGCGCCAGAAGACGCGCATGGGCCGGGTGCCGTCCATCTCGGCGGCCTCATAGAGGTCTTTCGGAATGGCCTGAAGGCCGGCGAGAAGGATCAGCGCATAGAAGCCAACATGGGCCCATACCGACACCATGATCGTGGCCGCGAAGGCCCAGTTGCGCTCCACCAGCCAGTTGACCGGGGTTCCGCCCGCCTCGAACACCATCAGGTTGAGCAGCCCCTGCCGCTGCAGGATCCAGCGCCAGATGAGACCGACCACGACCGGCGACAAAAGCACAGGGAAGAAGAACACGGCGCGCCAGAAACCGCGCGCACGCAACTCACGGTTGAGCACGAGTGCGGTGACAAGCGCTACGGCGACCATCATCGCCACTTGCAGCACAACGAAGGCCAGGGTGTTCCAAACCGCGATCCAGAACAGGTCCTCGGTGCAGCTCTTCGGATCGAGATAGCTGCCGCAACTGAACAGCCGCCCATACTGATCGGCGCCGACGAAGGTGCGGTCGCCGAGGAACAGCGCCCCGCCACCGGTCATCGAATAGAGGATGTTGATGACCAGCGGAAACAGCACGAAAATGCCGAACACCAGCATGTTCGGCGCCAGGAAGAACACGGCCATGCCATTGCTGCCCGTGCGCCGTTGCAACATGCGCAGTGGCGCATCGAAAACATTCGCAAGCCAGCCGACCGGCGCCAGGATCATGGCGCCGGCGCGGGTTGCTATGCCGTTTCGGACGTCTCCCATGACACTGCCGCGACGCTACTTCGATGCCTCGGCCACCTTTGCCTTGATGTCCTCGTCGATGCGGACGAAAGCCTCGTCGAGCTTCATCTCGCCGGCCATGACCTGACTGATGCGGGTCACCAGCGCGCCATAAACCGGAGTTCCCCATTTCCATGCCGGCAGGGCGGCGGCATTCGGCGCGATCTTGCCCGACGCCTTCAGGAAGGCTTCGAGCGACGCCTTGACGTTATCGTCATCGGTCTTGTAATCGATCTTGCCGGCGAGAACGCCCTTGTGTGCGGGCAAGAACAGGGTGCGCTCGGTGAATTCGCGCATGATGTCCTCGCGTCCCAGGAAGTCCATCACCTTGCCGACTTCAGACGCGTTTTTCGTGTATTTGATGGCGACCAGCGCGGCGCCGCCCGGCATGCCGGTGCAGGCGGCGGGGCCGCACGGCGAGCCCGTCGCCACCCAGTCAAAGTTCTTGCCGATCTTGCTGGCGAGGTTGGCAACCTGCCAGCTGCCGGAATAGTAGTAGGCAATCTGCCCATTGATGAAGTCGTCGGCCCCGGCGCGATAGGTGGTGCCCGACGCCGATACCCAGATTTCCTTGTTCATGCGGCCGTCGGCAACCCAATTGACCAGCTTTTCGGCGAAAGCTTTCGTACCGGCGTCGATCGGCGCCGGCAGTCGATCACCGCCGATGTAATTGGCGCCATAAGAGATGTTCGGCGCCGAGATACGATGGCCGCTGCGGTCGATGGCAAAGGCAGCGTTGAGCTGCTGGCTCTGCTGCACCTTGCCGGCGGCATCGATCCATTCGTCCCAGGTTGCGGTGTCGGCCGGGATCGGCACGCCGGCCTGTTCGAAAAGCGTCTTGTTGACGAAGCCGCCGGTCAGCGTGATCTGGGTCATGAAGCCCGGAATGATCTTGGAACCGTCAGGGCGCATCCAGTCGAACTGGTCGCCGAAATTCGTCTGCCAGTATGCTGGATCGGCCACCACAGGCGTCAGGTCGAGCCAATGGTCGGCGAGTTCCTTGATATTGGTGACGCGGGCGATATCGGGACCACGTCCCGCCTCGAGTTCGACCGGAAGCTGCTCCTGGACAACCTTGTAGGCGACGTTGTCGAGAATGACGTTGATGTCCGGATTGTCTTTCATGAAGCGGTTGAGCAGGTCCTGTATAACCTCGCCCTCGACGCCGTCCGAGTACCACATCACGCGAACGTCGCCTGCGAACGCGGTCGACGACAGAAGGCCCGCCGAAAGGCCCAGGATTATCGAATTCATTCTCATGGTTCACTCCTCCGCTTTTGCGGTTTTCACCGCTTGATTGTCGCTGTCCGGGCTGCTTGTCCTGCTCCTTTTGATCCGATCCTCACCTGGTTGCGATGGCGTCGGCTGTGAAGAACGTGGCTTCACCCGTGACCTGCCAGTCGGCCGGATCGATGACACGGTTCTCAGCCTCCATGCGGCCATCCGGATGGAACAGCACGTCGCCGTATTCCGGGTCATTGACATGCAGAAGGTCGTTTTTTCCATGGCCGAGCGCGAGCTGAGAAAACTGCGCCTCGAATTCGTCCAGCGACCCGTATTGCCGGCGCCGGCCCAAGCGGATGATCCATGCGGCTTGATGGCCCGGCACGCGCAACTCGTTTCCAGCTGTCGGCCCGCGGCCGACCAGCTCGAAGGCGCTGTCGGCCTTCAGCATCGCGAACCCATCGCCGCCGCGCGCCGAAGCGATATTTTTCTTGACCCACGCTTCATCGAACGCGCTCTGTGGGAACCAGGCATGGGTAAAGTCGGGTTGCTCGGCAGCGCAGCTGAACAGCACAACGGCCAGGTCGCGGTATTGATGCACGCGCGGCAGAGATCCGGAGCCGCCCCAGTAGGACGGCCGGCCATAGCCCGAATGAATTGTCTCGCCCGGATGGTTGATCCATATCTGCGCGTCGGGATTGCCGCCGAGGCGCAGGTGCAGCACCGTTTCCTGATAACCCCATTCGTTCCAGCGATAGGCTGCTGCGCTTCCCATGGCGAAATCGCGGGTCTTGTAGTGGTAGAGCTTGGCGATCCGGTTCTGGCCCTGCGCGAAGCGCCATTCCTGTGCGTCGTCGCCCGCCATGCAAGCGATGCCGGTCAGCTCTTGCGGGACGTGGAGGCCATGGTCGCGCAGGCAGAGCGCAAGCTGCGGCAGGGCATGGAAGCGCATGCCGTAGAAACCTTTGCCCCACAGCATGCGTGCAATGCCGGAAAGTTCCAGCGAACGGGCGGCGCGCAGCGTGTGTTCGTAGGAGCGCCCCTGCGCGCCGGTAAGCATGCCCTGCTGAGCCGAGCGGGCGACGATCTCGAGCAGGCGGTTGATCGCAGCCCCGGCGCGCCGGCGGACGTCGGCATCTGGCCCAAGCGCGTATAGGATCGTCAACCCCTTGAGATCGATTGGGAAATAAGGGGCGGAGTTGAATTCCGCCATTTCGCATTCCTCGAAATGATCGAGCCAAGCGCGCACGCGCGCAAGGCCCACGGTCGACTGCTCCGCGCCGGTGCGCCCCGAGCGGACAAAGCGGGCATCGGGCAAGAGATGGCCGCCGAGATAAGCCGCGGTGTGAAACAGAAGCGCATGGTTTTCGGAGAAGTACCACTGCACGTCGTTGCCCGGCTCATCCATCCAATAGCGGTAATTGAGGATCGCCTCGTCAATGCGGTGACGGAGACCGGCCGCGATCGAGTCGCCATAGGCACGACGGCACCAGAGCAGTGGAGCCAGGATGAAATCGGCGCAGTCGTGGCAATCCTCGATCGCCGGCAGTGCAGCAGCAATGATGGCGTCGGTTTCGGCTCCGCCGCGGCCCGTCGCCAGCCGCGCCAGGGCCCGCACGGTATCGGCCTCCGCGAAATTGGAGACCTGTTCCAGGGCTTCGCCGATCCTGTCGGCAAGGATGGCAGGAGCGCGACCCTGACGCGCCGCATGACAGATCTCCACGCCGAAGACCCGTTGGGCAACAAAGCCTGAAGATGAGAGCGATACGGCAAAATGCCGGAAGTCGGCGGGAAGGTCTTCCGTGGCGGCAATAGTGATGCGCCTTGCCCCCGCTTCGATGCGGCGGCGGAAGATCACAGGCGCTTCGATCGACATGAAGTCGCCCTCGATCACGATCGCTACGTCCACCGCAACCGGCAGCCCGACATCCGTCACCAGCGCCACTTCGCCGCCGGAATAAAATGGACGCTCGAAATGCATCGCGTCGAGAGCGGCTTCCATGGCCGCCGCGACGTCGCCTTTGACGGTCGTGGGCAAGACCTGTTCGGCAGTTGGGCCCGACAGATAGTCGAGTTGGAAGAAGTAGCGTGCGTCACGCTCGGCGAGATCGTCGAACCAGATGCTGATCTCGTTGGCGCCGGCGACGAGATCGACCTCGAAATCCTGAGAAGCCTCGAGATTGCGCCCGTAGGGCGCCATCCAGCCGGCCTCTATTCCGTTGACGAACAAAACGGCGCCGCCGCAGGTGCGCAGCCGCAGCCGCGCCCGGCCGTCCGAGACTGCGTCGAGCACGGTACTTGCCCAGGTGGCGACCACGGTCGGGCGGAACCAGAAGCCCGACAGGTCAACGCGTGGCGAGCCGAACGGAAGCCAAACACGGTCCGGCTCAAACACGCCCTGCGGCTTGGGCCGTTTCCCGCGGCGTTCGGCGGCAAACTCGGTTCGGCAGGGATATTCGTGCGGGATGAAATTCTTGTGCTTGGTCAGGAAGAAGAAGGGATCCATCTCCCCTTGCATCGGCTGATCTGCAACATCGTAGCGCTGCTCAGACGTCGGGCCGATGAGCCAGTAAACGACGGGGCCGCCGAGCGCGAGCGGCCGGCGCAGCGTAAGATCGTGCTTGATCGGTTCCACGGTGTTCATCGCAGCGTCTCAACAGGCACGGGCGACACGTCGTTATAAGCCTGGTTCTCGCCCGTCATGCCCCAGACGAAGGCGTAGGGGCCGGTTCCGCTGCCCATATGGATCGACCAGGCCGGCGAGATGACACAGTCGCCATTGGCCACGATCAGATGGCGGGTATTGTCCGGCCGTCCCATCAGATGGATCACTCGATCTTCCGCCGCGAGGTCGAAGTAGAGATAGGCTTCCATGCGCCGCTCATGCAGGTGAGGGGGCATGGTGTTCCAGACGCTGCCCGGAGCGAGATCCGTGATGCCCATCAGCAGCAGACAGGAAGGCGCGACTTCCGGATGGATGTACATGCGCAATGTGCGCTTGTTGGCGCGTCGCTCCTCGCCGAGTTCAAGCGGCTTCGCCTCGGATTTCGCGATCAGCCGATGCTTGATGTCTGCGCCGGCCGGAACCGAGTTCATATAGAACCAGGCGGGGTGCGCGGCGCTGTCGCTTTCTAGCGTCACTTGTTTAGCGCCGCGCCCGACATAGAGCACATCGCGGTTGGCGAGCGCGAAGCGCTGCTGGTCGACACTGACCGTTCCTGCGCCGCCGAGATTGGCGATGCCCATCTCGCGCGCGGTGAACAGATGAGGCGTGCCGACGTCCGCGCCATCGCCGAAACTCAGCGGCTCTCCGGTTGGGCATGCGCCGCCGACGATCATGCGGTCGACATGGGTGTAAGCGAAGGCGATGCGGCCGGGCTCGAACAGCCGCTCCACCAGAAACTCGGCGCGTAGCCGCTCCGTCCCGTAGCCATCGATGTCGCCCGGACCGGCGCCGAAGAGAACGCGCATCGTCATGCCGCCGCCTCGGCAGCTTCGGCATGGATCATCCCCTCTGTGAGGCAGAGGATCGCCAGGGCCTGGCCGTAGCCGGTAGGCTGAATCGGGATGTCGCGGTAGAACTGGAGATCATGGCCCATGCGGGTGCCATAGGAAACGTTTCCGAGCACGCCGTTCTCGTCGATGCTGGCCAGCACCGCGTCGAGTGCGCGTCGGCCCGCCGGGCCGCACTCCTTGGGCCCGAAGCCTATGCGCGCAGCTTTCATGAGACCATAGCCGATTCCGGCGGTGGCCGACATCTCCTCATAGGAGGTCGGGTCATCGAGCAAGGTGTGCCATGCTCCCGATGGCGCCTGCAGGCGCAGCAGCGCTTCGATCTGCGCTTCCAGCACGCCGAGAAGATAGGCTTCGACCGGCTTGCCGATACCGCCATTTTCGATCAGGTCGAGGATGCCGACTGTGATCCAGGCGTTGCCGCGGGCCCAGAGAGCGCGGGCAAAATTATGTCGGCCGGCAAATGTCCAGCCATGGAACCACAAGCCCGTTTTCGTGTCGGCGAGATAGCGAGCATGGACGAGGAACTGGCGAACAGCCTCGTCGATGCAAGATTGCCGGCCGGCCGCGCGTCCGTGGAAAGCGAGGAACAGGCCAGCCATGAACAACGTGTCGTCCCACAATTCGTCGTCGTTGATCTTGTCTGAGACATTGTGCTGGAACCCGCCCTCGGGCGTGCGAGGCATGTCGCGAAGCAGCCTTTCGGCCCATTGGCCGAGAGGCGTTTCCCAGCGCGGATCGCGTGTCTCGCCCCAGAGCAATGCCAGTGCCATCATCGGAGCGGTGGTGTTGATGTTCATCGGCGGCAGGCCCGCCCTTAAATGGCGCTCGTACCAGTCTTCGATTGTCTTCAAAAGCTTCGGGTCGCGATTGTGCCGCCAGAGGCAAACGAGGCCGTAGAGCCCCACACCCTGTGGCCATTCCCAGGAATCGAAGCTGATGTAGTCGCCGGCCGTGCCGTCGAGGTTGGGCTCGTCGAAACGGCCGTCATGGCGCAGGCCTGTCATGCCGCGCACGAGAAGGTCGAGCTTTGAGCGCATATCTCTCGTTGACGACGCCAC
This sequence comes from Mesorhizobium sp. WSM4840, assembly GCF_055811755.1. Classification (NCBI taxonomy): domain Bacteria; kingdom Pseudomonadati; phylum Pseudomonadota; class Alphaproteobacteria; order Hyphomicrobiales; family Phyllobacteriaceae; genus Mesorhizobium; species Mesorhizobium sp. WSM4840. The sequence continues at coordinate 38,032 of NZ_JBVVQD010000034.1, read as the reverse complement.
TACTCCTCCCAGGTTTTGCGCGATGCCGGCCAAATGGGTGCCACAGGCATTTTTGTTGCGCAATCTGAAATTTTTTTGCAGCATGAAGGTCTGGTGAGGAAACAGCCGATGGTCGTGAAGGTCGAAAGCGGGAAGCGCGGTACGCTCAGCCGGCGCGTGCGGCTCGAAGACATCGCGGCGCGCTGTGGCGTTTCCGTCAGCACGGCGTCGCGGGCGCTTGCCGGCGGCAAGGGCGTGCGCGGCGACCTTCGGTCAATGATTATCGAAACCGCCAAAAAGCTGAACTACACGGTCGCGACTTCGATCGCCGGCCGCAAGGTGATCCTCGCCGCAAGCAACGCTGCCAGGATCGACTATGGCCGCAACCAGTTCACCTTCTATGTGCTCGACGGACTGAACGAGCGCGCAAAAACTCTCGGTGTCGAGCTGGTGTCGCGCTCGATCGCCGACGCCGGTGAGCAGATCGCGCTGCTCAATGAGGCCAGGCAAGACAAGAGCGTCGTCGGCTGCTTGTTTCTGACGGTTGACGACGAGGCGGTGCTGACGCTGACCGGCGGTTTCGGCAAGCCGATCGTGCTCATAAACGGCGACGACCCGGCGATGCACCATTCGAGCCTGACGCCATGCAACCGCTCTGCGGCGCATCTCGCGACGCAGCACCTACTCGACCTCGGCCACCGGCGCATCCTGTTCCTGATGCGGCGCGGGCGGCGCACGATCGAGCGTCGCTTCGAGGGCTGGCAGGACGCACTGCGAGAGCGCGGCCTGGCGGCCGGCGACCTGGCTGTGGAGGTGGCGGATTGGCTGCCGGACCTTGCGGCGGAAGCGATCGCGCGGCGCATCGAGGCTCGTGGCCTCGACTTCACAGCTGTGCTTGCCGCGGGCGACAGCCTCGCTATCGGCGCGATGATGGCGATCCGGAAGTCGGGTTACGAGGTGCCTGCCGACGTGTCGGTCATGGGCATGGATGACCTTCCGCAGGCGGCTTTCCAAAACCCGCCTCTCACGACGATGCATATCCCGATGCGCGAGATCGGCGCGGCGTCGCTCGACCTCCTGCTCGCCGATCTCGGCGGGGACCTGCCGCCGCGCCGTATCGAATTCGCCTGCCATATCGTGGAACGCCAGTCGACCGGCCCGGTTCGCGCCTGAGACGTATGGTTCACACCGCTGTGCGGGCCAGGCCATCACTACATCGATGGGGTCACGCTCGAACCGTCTTCGAAGCGCCCGTAACCTCCGCCGAAGAAAAGCAGGGGTTCGCCGTCTCGCAAGGTCGCGGCGGTTACGCGGGCAACGACGATCAAATGGTCGCCGCCCTCATGCCCGGAGATCCGCACGCATTCGAACCGCGACAGGCAGCCACCCAGCAGCGGCACGCCGGCATCGTTCAGGTCGTGCGGGAGGCCGTCGAAGGCTTGACCGACGCGAGCAAAGCGCTGGCTCAGCTCCATCTGCTCCGCGCCCAAGACATGAACCGCGAAATGCTCGCAACCTGCGAAGGCGGCAAAGCGCCTCGAATGCCGGCCGATCGACCAGAGCACGATCGGCGGGTCGAGGGACACCGATGCAAAGCTGTTCGCGGTGATGCCGACGGGACCATCAGGCGTCATCGTGGTGACGACGGTGATACCAGTCGCAAACCGGCCGAGCGCGTCGCGGAACTCGCGCTTGCGGTCGGGGTCGGGCACGAAGCTTTTCATCGGTTGCTGCTCGGGGTTGAGGAAGTGGTACATCAGGCGCCCTCCTGGCCAAGGGCTGCGGTGGAAGCTTCAATCTCGTTGAGGCGCATTCGCAGCATCATCATCGCCGCTCCCCGGTTCCGAGCGGAGTCGGCGGGGTGATCTCCGGCACCCGGCCATAGGCATGCGGCAGCGAGCAGGTGTTGATGTTCGGCAGCACGCGCTTGCCGAAGGACAAGGCCTCGTCGAGATGCGGATAGCCGGAGAAGATGAAGGCGCGGATGCCCATTTTCCGGTATGCCTCGATCTCGCACATGACTTGATCGGTCGAGCCGACGATCGCGGCGCCGCAACCGGAGCGTGCGCGGCCAACGCCGGTCCACAGATGCCGCTCGGCATAGCCTTGTGCGTCGGCGCCGGCGCGGTTCTTTGCCTGGTGCGCGACGCCCAGGGATGTCGCGTCCAGTGCGCGGGCGCGGATAACTCTGCCCTGCTCGTCGTCGAGTTTCGAAACCAACTCCTCGGCATATTCGCGGGCTTCGGCTTCGGTGTCGCGCACAATCACGTGGACGCGCAGGCCATAATCCAATGTGCGGCCATGGGCGGCTGCACGCTCGTGAACGTCACGCATGCGGTGCGCCAACACGTCCTTCGCCTCCGGCCACATCAGATACACGTCACACTGTGCGCCGCACAGTTCGAGCGCGTCGGGCGAATAGCCGCCGAAATAGAGTAGCGGCCCGCCATTCTGTTGGTAGGGCTTTGCGGGGTCGGCGGTTACTTTCCCGAATTGGTAGACTTCGCCCTGATGGTTGATTTCGTCGCGCGTCCAGGCCTGACGCAGGATCTCGATGACCTCGCGCGAACGCTGATAGCGGAAGCGGCTGTCGGCGAGTTCGCCGGGAAAGTCGGAAGAGATGACGTTTATAGTCAATCTGCCCTTTAGCATGTGGTCGAGCGTTGCGATCGTGCGCGCCAGCATGATCGGTTGCATTTCGCCGCAACGCACCGCCGCGAGAAGGTTGATCGTCGAGGTTATCGGAGCGCAGCCCGCCACGAAGGACAGAGTATCCTGGCCAACCTGATAGGACGAGGGACACAGGATATTGCGAAAGCCCAGTCCTTCGGCTGTCTTGACGATATCGGAGCAGTGCTCCCAACTCGACCGCAGCGCGCCATCCGGTACGCCGAGATAGCGGAAATCATCGGAGCACAAAGCGGAAAACCACGACACTTCAGCAGCGTCGAGATCAGCGGACGTCACCGGAACGACCGTCAATGTCCGCACTCCTTTCGTAAATTGCTGCCGCGACTGTCTTTCCCTGTTGAATATCATTCGTTTTTGTGTAGATCAATAGTGTATCAATTTTCCGTTTGGAGACAATTTGAGCACGTCCAGAAACGCCTACGCGCTTCCGATGCATCAGCAGGTCAGCGAAATGCTCATCCGCGAGATCGCGGCTGGGCGGATGATCGAGGGCGAGAAGCTTCCGCCGGAGCGCGACATGGCTGCGGACCTCGGAATAGCGGTCGGTACATTGCGCAAGGCGCTCGGCGATCTCGAGCGCAAGGGCTTGCTCAGTCGCATCCAGGGTTCCGGCAACTACGTACGTTCGCAACCCGACGTGGCCAGTGTCTATTCCATGTTCCGGCTGGAACTCCTGGAGGGAGGCGGGCTGCCGACGGCGCGCGTTCTGTCAGTCGATCGGCTGGCGAAACCGATGGACCTGCCGGTGTTCGGATCGAGCGGCGAGGCCCATAGAATAAGGCGGCTGCGGAGCCTCGGCGGCAAGCCGGCGGCGCTGGAGGAGATCTGGCTCGACGGTTCCCGTGCGGAGACGGTCGCTATCGAAGAACTGTCGGATTCGCTCTATCTTTACTACCGCAAGGCGCTCGGCATCTGGATCTTGCGTGCAGAGGATCGCGTCGGGGTCGGCCAGGTGCCGGGATGGGCGCTGCCTGAGTTCGGCCTTGCGCCGGGCGCCGCCGCCGGCTTCATCGAGCGTACCGGCTGGATGCAGGACGGCGCCAGCGCGGAGTTTTCCAGGACCTGGTTTGATCATGGCGTCGCGCGCTATGTCGCGCGGCTGCGATAGGGAACCGATATGGCGAAGCACATTTCCTACGGCATGATCGGCTGCGGCATGATGGGGCAGGAGCATCTTCGCAATATCGCGCTGCTGCCCGATGTCGGCGTCGCGGCGATCTTCGAGCCCGACGCGACGATGCGCGCCCGCGCGGCAGTCCTCACCCCGCAAGCGTCGATCGCCGGCTCGGTCGCGGAGGTGGCGGCCGATCCGCGCGTCGACTGCTTGCTCATCGCCAGTCCGAACTATGTGCATTTCGCGCAGCTAAAGGAAATCGCTGCTATCCGTGCGCTGCCTATCCTGGTCGAGAAGCCGCTTTTCACCGACCCGGTCGACGCAGCCGCGGTGAAGGCGTTCGCCACGACCTATACCGCGCCAGTCTGGGTGGCGATGGAATACCGCTATATGCCGCCGGTCGCTCGATTCATCGAGCAGGCGCAGAACGCCACCGGCGGCATCCGGATGCTGACAATCCGCGAACATCGCTATCCGTTCCTGGACAAGGTGGCCCACTGGAACCGCTTCAACCGTCGATCGGGAGGCACGTTCGTCGAAAAATGCTGCCATTTCTTCGATCTCATGCGGCTGATTCTGAAATCGGAACCGGTAAGGATCATGGCGTCGGCCGGACAGGAAGTGAACCATCTCAACGAACGTTATGATGGCGAGACACCCGATATCTGGGATTGCGGCTACGTCCTGGTCGATTTCGCCAGCGGCGCGCGCGCCATGCTGGAACTATGCATGTATGCAGAGGGCAGCCGCTATCAGGAGGAGATCAGTGCCGTCGGTGCGCGAGGTAAAGTCGAATGCCTGGTGCCGGGTCCCGGCCGCTTCTGGCCAACTCATCTCGGCGCGGCGCCGACGCCGCAGTTGATCGTCAGCCCGCGCTTTCCGCAGGGACCGTACACCGTCGAGATCCCGGTCGACCCGCAATTGTTGACGGCTGGCGATCACAACGGCTCGACTTTCTATCAGCATCAGCGGTTCTGCACCGCCCTACGAGGCGAGGGGCGGGTTGAGGTGACGCTGGACGATGGCTGGAAGGCTGTCGCCATGGGTATGGCCGCACAATTGTCGGCAAACCAGGGCACGGCCATTTCCAACCCGCTCGATGCCTGCGAGAGCGCTCAGTGGGGCTGATGGTAGCTCGGGTGACCGCTTGATCTTACTGACCAAGTGGTAGCGGAGACGGCTAAATCGCAAGATCCACGCGTGAGCCGCCTAAAGCATTTTGCAGCCAAGTGGAATCACTTGGCGTCGCAGAAAATGCGGCTAAAACAAATAGATAGAGCGGGATGCCTAGTTCAATTTGAACGCATCCCGCTCTAGTGGGATCAGTCAACCTTGCCTCCGATTGCCGCTATGGTTCGGACCAGCCTGTGCGCGACACAGGTCGATGCTCCAGCCGCCATGAGCATCTGCGGCAAGATCAACCATTCCAGCGTCCAGGCTGCACCAGAGCGCTCTTGCTCATGGATCAGCGTATGATGCATTCCCGACAATTGGACTGCGTTGTAGCGGGCAAGCGTCACCAGCATCTCGGCGTCGATGGGATTGCGCTTGTGCGCCATGGCGGACGATGAACCGCCGCCCGCCCGTTGCAGCTCGTCGCCTGCCTGCGCCATCAGCGCAATGTCCTGCCCGAACTTGCCGAGGCCGCCCGTCACAAGCGACAGCCAGTTGGCCAGCTCAGCGATGCGGTCGCGCTGGCTGTGCCATTGCGGCGCGTCGCCAAGGCTTAGCCGCCGGGCCAGCGCGGCACGGATGGCGGCGCCCTTGGCTGCGAACTTCTCGAGTGTCCCGACGGCGCCGCCGAACTGGATGACGAGAACCGATCCTCGCACCGATTGAAGCCGCTCGTGGTGGCGCACCAGCGGTTCGCGCCAGCTTGTGACGCGGTCGGCTACGGAAATCGGAATCGCTGCCTGCATTCGGGTTCGGGCCATCAGCGGGCGATTGCCAAACCGATGGCCGAGATCGGCGAAGGCGACCACCAGAGCCGAAAGCCGTTCTTCCAACAGGTCGATACAGGCGCGAATTCTCAGGATCATGGCCGTGTCGATCACGTCCTGGCTAGTCGCACCGAAATGCACATGCTCCGAATGCGGCTCTCCCACAGCATGCCTGATCTGCCGCACGAGCTCCGGCACCATGACGCCGTCGCGCGCCGTCGCGTCCCTCAGGGCCTGGATTTCCGGCCGGAAGTTGTCGAGGACACGTCCGATTGCGCTTGCTGCAGCCGCCGGGACGATGCCGAGCGCAGCTTCTGCGTCGGCGAGCGCTTTCTCGAATTGCAGCATCGTCGCAAGTTCGGCCTCGACGCCGAGCAGCGTCGCCATCTTCTCATCGCCGAGAAGCCCGGACAGGAGGGGATTGTCGAATGCTGCGATCATATGTCGAAGAAGACCGTCTCGTTGATGCCCTGGAGATGAATGTCGAACTTATAGATGTCGCCATCGCGCGGCGCGACCAGCGTTGACACCCGCTCTCTTTGCTCAATGCGCATCAGGACGGGATCCTCGGCGTTGGCGGTTTCCTCGTCGCTGAAATACATGCGGGTGTGAAGGCCAATGTTGATTCCACGCGCGACGATCCAGACCGTCAAATGCGGCGCCATCTTGCGGCCGTCGAAAAAAGGCACACGGCCGGGTTTGATGGTCTCGAACATGCATTCGCCCGTCGTCATGTCGGTGGGCAGCCGGCCCCAGCCGGTAAAATTGGGGTCGGCGGAGCCGCGCAGATCCGAGGGCGAATTGTAGATGCCGGCAGCGTCCGCCTGCCAGATCTCCACAAGCGCGTCCTTCAGCGGCGAGCCGGCGCCGTCGATCACCCGGATGTTGACCCTGATGCGTTCGCCCCTGGTCTTGTCGTTGACCATCGCGGTGCCAAGGTCGCGTTCATAGACGCCCGAAATACCGGCAAAGTTGGGCGTCAGCCCTATATGGACGTAGGGTCCCGCGGTCTGCGAGGCGCTTTCCTTCAGCCGACCGAGAGCCTGGACCATCAGCTGCCCTCGATGCGGTTTTCGAACAGCGTCGAGCGGCGGCCGCGCAGTACAATGTCGAATTTGTATGCCCGCGCATCCATCGGTATCGTTGCCTCCATATCGAGCGCGGCGGTGAGGCCTTCAATAGCGCGGCGGTCGTTGATGGTCCGCACGATCGGGCACCTCCAGATCATCGGGTCGCCCTCGAAATACATCTGGGTGATCAAGCGCTGCGCGAAGCCGTGCCCGAAAATCGAGAAATGGATGTGAGCTGGACGCCAGTCGTTGGGTCCGTTGGGCCAGGGATATGGCCCCGGCTGGATCGTGCGGAAACAATAGGAGCCATCCTTGCCGGTGATGGTGCGGCCGCAGCCGCCGAAGTTCGGATCGAGTGGCGCGAGATAAGTCTCCTTCTTGTGTCGATAGCGTCCGCCGGCGTTGGCCTGCCATACCTCCAGCAGCGCACCGGCGACGCCGATGCCGCGCTCGTCGAGTACGCGGCCATAGACGAGGATGCGCGGCCCGATCGCGCTTTCGCCCGGCCCGGCAAAATTGTGTATGAGGTCATTGTCCAGTTCACCGAGAATATTGTGGCCGAAGACCGGCCCCGTAAGCTCCGACAGGGTGTTGTCGAGGGAAAGAAGCGGCCGTTGCGGCGAGCGCAGCACGGAAGTCTTGTAGGCTGGCGTGAAGGCCGGCGGATGCCAGTTGCGGTCGCGCTGAAAGAAGGTGCCGATTTCCGGCGTGCGGTTGGCGGGAAAGCGCGAGTTGGTCATGATTTGCCGGCTTGAGCGTCCATTTCGTCGAACGTCTTCCTGGCGATCTTCATCGCATGATTTGCCGCCGGTACCCCGGCATAGATTGCCACATGCAGCAGCGCCTCGCGTATGTCGTCGCGCGTCGCCCCGGTATTGACGCTGGCGCGGATATGCATCGCAACCTCTTCGTCCTGCTTCAGCGCGGCGAGCAGCGCGACGGTGATCATGGAACGCTCGCGCTTGGTGATGTTAGGCCGCGACCAGACGTGGCTCCATGCAGCCTCCGTGATCAGTTCCTGGAAAGGAATGTCGAATTCGGTCTTGGCCGCCTCTGCGCGGTCGACATGGGCGTCACCCAGCACCGAACGGCGCGTCGCCATCCCTTCGACGTATCGGTCTCCGCGTTGTGACTTGCTCATTTGCGCTCTCTTCGCATGTCGTTCAGGAAGCCACGGATCAGCCCGGCGAGCCTTTCCGGCTGCTCGACGCATGGGATGTGGCCCGCACCGGCAATGACCTCGAACCGTGCGGCGGGGATTGAGCGGGCCAGCGATTCCACCAGTTCAGGCGGCGTCGATCCGTCCTGATCGCCGACAATGCAGAGTGTCGGCACTTTGATCGCGGCGGTCGTAGCGGTGAAATCGGCGTCGCGGATAGCCGCGCAGGCAGCAGCGTAGCCGGCCGGATCCTGGCGCGTCAGCATCGTTTTATAACCCGCCAGTTCCTCGCCGCGATTCTTATGGAAATCCGGTGTGAACCATTTTCGCATCACGTCGTCGGCAAAGCTCGCGATGCCCTCCGACAGGGCCGCGTTGATGCGCCCGTTCCACATCTCGGCCGTACCGATTTTCGCTGCCGTATCGCATAGGATCAACCCCTCGATCAAATCCGACCGCGTCTTGTAAAGGCATTGCGCAATGACGCCGCCGATCGAAAGCCCGCAGATCACCGCGCGCTTTACGCCAAGATGGTCGAGCAGCCCTGCAAGGTCCGTCGCATGGGTCTCGATTGTTTGCGGCGCGCCACCCAGTTCGCTCAGGCCGTGTCCGCGTTTGTCAAACGCAACGAACGTACAGTCGTCGGCGAGCCTTCGCTCGACCTCGTTCCAGATGCGCATATCCGTGCCGAGCGAGTTCGCGAAGACGACCGTCGGCCTGCCGGCTGTGGGACGATGCCGGTAGTGGATCGTCGCGCCATTAATGCGAGCAAAGTTCATACCCGTCATACCTTTGGCATTCCTTTGGGCCGCATCAGCCGTTTTTGCGCGGCGATGCGGAATGGTGCGTTCGGCGCACCATATCCTGCATAAGCGCCGCGCCGTTCAACGAACTCGATAATGAACCCCTCTCCGAAAGTCGGCGCATAGAGCTGGAAAAATTCGCCGTTGTCGTCGCGGTCATAAAGGATGTTGGCTGAGCGTAACCGATCGGCGACCTCCGGATCCAAACCGAAGCGCGCTTCTACGTCGTCGTAGTAGTTCATCGATATCTGAAGTGGTTCGAAGCCGTTGGCCTGCAGCTTCGCCGCCGTCGCAAAGATGTCATCCGTTGCGAATGCCAGATGCTGGACGCCGGAACCAAAGGTTTCTGCGATGAAATGGCCGGCCAGCGTGCGGTGACTCTCGGCGCCGTTCAGCGTCAGGCGGAAGCGCTTGTCCAGACCTTCGATCACCTGGCTGCGCACGAGGCCGGCCGGATCGACGATGTCGACCATAGGGGTCTTGGCCGTCCTGAAGATCGAGACATAGAACAGCAGCCAGCTCGGCATCTCCTCCTGTGCCATCGTCTGCCCGACATGATCGATGCGGGTGAGGCCGACGCCATTGCCGGAACTTGCCGACGTGACCGGCGTGAACTCTATATCCCAGACCTTCGCCAGGTCGGTCTTGGCATCGAGGAAGTAGATCAGTCCGCCGCCGACGCCGCGGATCGCCGGGATCGACAACTCGCCGGGCCCGACCCGCTGGTGAAAGATCTCCGCGCCCAGCGCCTCGGCGCGCGCAACCGTGGCGGCGGCGTCCTCGACCTTCAGGCCCATCGCGTATGCCGACGTGCCATGGACAACAAAGGAAGAATGGGCAAAGCCCTGCCGCTCGGTATTGATGACAATGTTGATCTCGCCCTGGCGGTAGAGCGTGACGTCCTTCGAGACGTGCCGACCGGCCTCGACAAAGCCGAGCATGCGCAACAGCGATCCAAGCTGTCCAGCGTCCTGGCGATCGGCCGCGAACTCGATGAACTCGACCCCTCCAACCCCGATGCGGTCGGGCATGGGCGGGATGGCCATCTCAAGTGCCGGTTCTTCGCGCCGCACCTGATCCATCAACCATACGAGCGAACGCCGTCCGTCGACGGAGATCGCCTTTGCCGACCCGCCACGGAACTGGTCGTTGAAAATCTCGAGCGACAGATAGCCGTCATAACCGGTTGCTGCGACCGCCTGCATGAACTGTCGCACCGGCAGATCGCCTTCGCCTGGCATGTTGCGGAAGTGCCGGCTCCAATAGAGCAAGTCCATTTCGATCAGCGGCGCGTCGGCGAGTTGGACAATGAAGATCTTGTCAGCGGGTATCGAACGGATGGAGCCGAGTTCAATCCTGCGGGCCAGCGTGTGGAAGGAATCGAGAACCAGCCCGACGTTCGGATGGTCAGTCCTGCGCACGATTTCCCACGCATCGCGATGATCGTTGACGTGACGCCCCCAGGCCAATGCCTCGTAGCCGACGCGCAGACCGCGCTTGGCGGCGCGCTCGCCAAGCTCGTGAAAATCCATGGCCGCCCGGTCGATCCCGCCAAGCGAGACCGGCGACACCGACGAGCATACCAGCATCAGGTCGGTGCCGAGTTCCTGCATGACGTCGAACTTGCGCTCGGCACGATCAAAGGCGCGGTTGCGCTGGGGCTCCGGCAAACCCTCAAAATCCCTGAACGGCTGGAAGAGCGTTATGGTCAGACCTGCGTCACCAGCCATTCGGCCGACGTCGCGGGGTGAGCCGTCAAAGGCGAGGAAATCGTTCTCGAAGATTTCAACGCCGTCGAAGCCCGCGGCGGAAATTGCCGCGAATTTCTCCGCCAGGTCACCGGCGATCGACACCGTCGCGATCGAAGTCTTCAAACGCGCCTCCTCCCTGGTTTGTTGTGAACGAACCAGTTCGTACATAACTAAGGCAACACTGGCAGCACCGCAAGTTTCGGCGCGCTCAGCGTTCTGCGGGAGCTTCGTCCTTCGCGACAAAACGCAACAGCATCTCCACGCTGTTGCGTTTGAGCCGCTCGAGTTGTGCCGGCGCACCGAAGTCGCGTCCGAAGATCATCGAAAAGGTGGTGCGGTTGGAGACGTTGAAGAAGCACAGCGCGCTTACTTGCCAATGGAGTTCGACCGCGTCGAGTCCCGGCCGGAAGACCCCCTCTTCGACACCGCGTGAATAGATGCGAGAGATATGGTCGATCGCAGTCACGTTCAGTTCGCGGATCGCATCCGATTGTTCGAGGTATTGGCCGTGATGGATGTTCTCGATCATCACCATGCGGATGAATTCCTCGTGTCGGTGATGGTGGTCGAACGTGAACTCCACTAGGCGTGCCAGTGCCGCCACGGGGGGCAGGCCTTCGATATCAAGTTGAGCCTCGCCCTCGCGCACCTGGCGATACGCGTTCTCGAGCGCGCGCAGGTAGAGGCCTTCCTTGTCGCCGAAGTAGTAGTAGATCATGCGCTTGCTGAAGCGTGTGCGCGCTGCAATCTCGTCTATGCGCGCGCCCGACAAGCCGTTGAGGGCAAACTCCTTGGAGGCGATCTCCAGGATGTTGCGGCGCGTGCCCTCAGGGTCCTGGATACGCGTCGTGCTCGCGTCCGGCTTCGGCTTTCGTTCTTTCTTGATAACGGCCATGCAGTTTGAGTTCCCGCCCCGGCGCAGCCGGCATTTGACTAAACTAACCAGTTAGTACATCATTCGCAAATCGCGACGGACTCATTTACCGGCGCGTTTAGCGTGAACACAAGGGCGATCCAGGAATTGCCGCATTTGGGCTGGGAGGCGGCCCGCCACAGGGAGGAATTTCGGAGATGGACGACAGCCTTGTCGATCTCCTTTGCCGTCTTGCGGACGAGCATAAGGGCGCCGCCAGCGGCGACAGCGAAAAGGTCGTGATTGGCCTTGTCGGACGCGGCATTCAGTCCTCGCGCACTCCCGGCATGCACGAGCGTGAAGCCCGGCGCCTCGGCATCGGCTATTCGTACCTTTTGCTCGATTTCGACCGGCTCGGATTTCCCGACGCGGCGATCGGCGACTTGATCGCGGCGGCGGAAATTGCAGGCTTTCACGGCCTCAATGTCACTCATCCGTTTAAACAGGCTGTTATGCCCGTCCTGGATGCGCTGTCGCCCGCAGCGCGCGCAATAGGCGCGGTGAATACGGTCGTCTTCGCTGGCGGACGCAAGGAAGGCCACAACACCGACAGCTGGGGTTTCGCGGAGAGTTTTCGCGAGGCGATGACAGGTGCATCGATGGGCTGCGTCGCAATGTTCGGCGCCGGCGGAGCGGGCGCCGCAGTCGCAAACGCGCTGATGGAAATGGGCGTTGGCCGGCTGTTCGTCCTCGACAGCCAACCCAGTCGCGCCTCGGATCTTGCGTCGCGCATGGGCGCCTTGTTCGGCGGTCGCGTCGAGACGTGGCCGGACCCGGCCGCAGCCGTGTGCATGGCAAACGGCATCGTCAACACGACCCCGGTGGGCATGGCGAAATACCCCGGAACACCGTTCGACACGGCTCTTCTGACAGCCGAAAAATGGGTCGCCGACATAATCTACTTTCCGACCGAAACAGAGTTGTTGGTCGCGGCCCGTACGATCGGCTGCAGAACGCTGCCGGGCATCGGCATGGCGATCTATCAGGCCGTCCGCGCGTTCGAACTCTTCACCGGGCGCAAGGCCGACCGCCGCGCCATGGCAGATCATTTCGAGGCCGCCGCATGAAGGCAATGACGCCTATAACCATATGAAGACCATAGGGAGGAAATCGACATGAAAGCTGAAATGAACCGACGCCTGTTTATGGTCGCCGCCGGCGCACTCGCCGCCGGGACCGCCGTTCCCGCCTTCGCGCAGGACAAACCGAAGCTGCGTTTCTCGGCCGTGTTCTCGGAACAGGACATCCGGGCCGAGATGATGAAAATGTTCGCCGACGCCATCAAGGACGACTTTGCCTTCGAGGGTTATTACGGCGGGAACCTGTTCAAGCAGGGCACCGAACTTGTCGCCATCCAGCGCGGCAACCTTGAGATGGGCAACGTTGCCCCGCAGGACATCTCCAAGCAGATTCCGGCGTGGTCTATCGTCACCGCCGGCTACCTGTTCCGTGACGCCGCGCACGTGAAGGGCTTCTTTGCCAGCGATGCCGGTGCGGAGCTGAAGAGGATGACCGAGGACCAGCTCGGCGTGAGGGTGCTCGGCCCCACCTATTTCGGCCTGCGCCAGGTCGGTCTGAAGCCGGACAAGGAAATCAAGACTCCCGCCGACATGGCCGGCATCAAGCTGCGTATGCCGGGTGGCGACGCCTGGCAATTCCTCGGCCAGGCGCTCGGCGCGAACCCTACGCCAATGGCATACGCCGAGGTCTATACCGGCCTGCAGACAGGCGCAATCGACGGGCAGGACAACCCGTTGCCCAACGTCGAGAACATGAAGTTCTACGAGGTCATGTCGCAGATCGTGCTCACTTCGCACCTTGTCGGTTTCGACCTTCTCAGCATCTCGAAAAAGGTATGGGACGAGATGGGGGCCGAGAAGCAGGCAAAGGTCCAGGCCGCGGCGGACAAGGCGATCGACTTCTCGACAGAGAAACACCTGACGCGCGAGAAGGAACTCGTTGAAACATTCAAGGGCAAGGGCCTGAAGATCTACGAGCCCGATGTCGCAGCATTCCGCAAGCATGTGCAGGAGCAATATCTTGCCTCCGACCTGGCCAAGGAATGGCCTGCCGGGATGGTCGACAAGATCAACGCGCTTTGACCCGACAAAACTCGCCGGCCGGTCCGCTTGCGACCGGCTGGCCGGTTTGGCCAGGCGCCCGCCAGGGAGGCATTATGAACCCGGGATTGAGAAAGGTCGGCGGCTGGCTCTACCGGCGCGCCGAGAACGCCATCGCCATCGCAATCGGCGCTATGTTCGCCGCGTTTCTGCTGCAGGTTGCTTTTCGCTACCTTCTCAACTGGCCGACCGGCTGGAGCAACGAGCTCACCGTCGTGCTCTGGATCTGGGTTGTGCTGTTCGGCGCAGCGTTCGTCGTTCGTGAAGAAGAGGAAATCCGTTTTGATCTCCTCTACGCCGCAGTCGGTCCGGACATCAGGCGGGTAATGACGCTTGCCTTCGCAATCGCTCTCGTCGCGCTCTATGGCTGGTCCTTTCCGGCCGTCTTCAGCTACGTGACCTTCATGAAGGTCGAGAGCACCGCCTACCTCAAGATACGCTTCGACTGGCTGTTCTCGATCTATCTCGTCTTCGTGGTCGCCGTGATCACCCGCTACCTGTGGCTGGCGTGGCGTGCTCTGCGCGGCGAAGCACCGGCGGAATTTGACCCCACGAAAGCGAGCTCCGGCGTATGAATCTCGCGAGTCCCTTTTCGCTGTCAGTCGTTGCGATCACAGCGCTGGCCTTGCTTGGCCTGCCGATCGGTCACTCGATGATCGCCGGGTCGATCCTCTATCTCTGGCTTGCAGGGCTCGACATGGGCACCTCCGCCGAGCAGCTCCTCAACGGGCTCTACACAAGCTACATTCTGCTTGCCGTACCGATGTTCATTCTCGCCGCGGAGTTGATGAACGCCGGGACAATGACCGACCGGCTGCTGCAATTCTGCAACGCTGTCGTCGGCCGTTTCCGCGGCGGCCTGGCGCAAGTCAACGTGCTGCAGTCGATCATCTTCGCCGGCATGTCCGGCTCGGCCATCGCCGACGCCGCGGGCACCGGCAAGATGATGCAGCAACTCATGACTAAGGATGGCAAGTACCCGGCGAGCTATGCCGCTGCGCTGACAGCCGTCACCTCCGTCATCGGCCCGATCATTCCTCCGTCAATTCCGCTGGTCATCTACGCGCTAATCTCGGATGCATCCATCGGCTACCTCTTCATTGCGGGTATCGTGCCGGGCCTTCTTCTCGCCCTGACGCAGATGATCATCGTCGCCATCGACGCGCGCCGGAAAAACTTTCCGGTCGAGAAGCCGGTGCCGCTCAGGGAACTTCCGGGGATCACCTTGCGCGCATTTCCGGCGCTGATGCTGCCGGTCGTTCTGCTGGTCGGCATAAGGGGCGGCGTGATGACCCCGACCGAGGCTGCGGCGGTTGCCGCCGGCTACGCGCTGCTCATTTCGGTCGCGATCTATCGCAGCGTGACGCCGGGTCAGCTCTACCATGCGCTTCTCAACAGCGCCCGCACCACGGCCTCGATCGGCATGCTCATCGCCGGCGCCCTGGTGTTCAACTACGTCGTCACGGTTGAGAACATTCCGCAGTCCCTGTCTGTGATCCTGCAGTCCTGGGATCTTTCGCCGATGGGTTTCCTGATCCTCGTCAACATCCTGCTGCTGATACTGGGCTGCGTGCTGGAGGGGACGACTATCCTGCTGGTGATCGTGCCGGTGTTGATTCCGACGGCGAAGGCGCTCGGCGTCGACATGGTGCATTTCGGCGTAATGGTCGTCGTCAACATCATGCTCGGGCTCGTCACCCCGCCCTACGGGTTGCTGCTGTTCATCATGACTCGTATCGCAGAGGTATCGCTGCGCGACCTGGTGCACGACGTAATGCCGTTTCTCTACGCCATGATTGCCGCCCTGATGCTGATCACCTTCTTCCCATCGCTGGTGCTGTGGCTGCCGCGCCTGCTGGGCTATCAAGGAATAGGACCATGACCAAGCCAATCTTCGTCCTCAACGGCCCAAATCTCAACCGGCTCGGCATGCGCGAGCCGGAGATCTATGGGAGGACCACACTCGCAGAAATCGAGGGGATGTGCCGCGACGCCGCCGGCGACCATCCGATCCGTTTTCACCAGTCGAACATTGAGGGCGAAATCGTCAACTGGGTCCATGACGCGATCGACGAAGGCGCGGGCATTCTGATCAATCCCGCGGGTTTGAGCTTCATTTCGATCCCGGTGCTTGATGCGCTCAAAATGTTTCCGGGCCCGATCGTCGAACTGCATATCTCGAACATCCATCGCCGGGAGGAGATCTATCATCGGTCGCTGGTATCGAAGGGCGCCACCGGCGTGATCGCCGGACTTGGCGCCGAGGGGTATCCGCTCGCGATCCGCTGGCTTATCGACCAGGTCGACCGATAGTGTATCGCCATGCCTGAACCCTGTATCATCGCCGTTGCGATCACCGGCTCGCTGCCTCGCAAGGATGACAATCCTGCGGTGCCAATCAGCGTGGCCGAACAGATCGAGTCGACCCAGGAAGCCTTTGAAGCAGGTGCGTCACTGGTGCACATCCACGTGCGCAATGACGATCAGAGTTCATCGTCTGAACCAACGCGCTTCGCTGCCGTTCAGGCGGGGGTGCGTAGGCACTGCCCCGGCATGATCGTCCAGTTCTCGACCGGCGGGCGCGGTCGCGATCCTGCCGCGCGTGGCTCGGCGCTATATCTGAAGCCGGACATGGCCTCGCTTTCGACCGGTTCGGTCAACTTCCCATCCATGGTCTACGAGAACCATCCCGCCCTGATCGGTGATCTCGCAACCGCGATGAAGGCAAATGGCGTGCTGCCGGAGATCGAGATCTTCGACCTGTCGCACCTTCACACTGCCAGGCGGCTGGCCGACGGGGGACCTATAGGTGAGCGCCCGCACATCCAGTTTGTCATGGGCGTGCAAAACGCACTGCCTGCGGAGGAGAGATTGCTCGATGTGCTCCTAAGGGAAGCGAAACTCCTGTTTCCACAATCCACCTGGACAGCGGCCGGAATAGGCCGCAACCAGACGATCGTGATGCAATGGGCGTTGGCGCGCGGAGCAGACGCAGTGCGCACCGGACTTGAGGATAATATCAGGATCACCAGGGAACGCCTGGCGCGCAGCAACGCAGAACTCGTCGAACTCGCGGCGGCCTCAGTCGAGAAGTTTGGCCGGCGTGTGGCCACCGTCAACGAGGCGCGCCAAACGCTTGGTCTGCCGTCAGGATCGTAATTCCCGGCCGCAGCTTCGCGCCGCGCTGTCGGACCTGTTGCGCCTTGGCAACGTCCTCGTCGATCCTTCAGACATCGCTATCTGCGACAAGGAGGAAGCTCGACATCCTGGCGCACCCGGACATCAATAAGGCCGGCACCGAGCATGGCAAAAAGTGCACTGTCGCCGTAATTCCGTAATTCAAACGCATCCGCGAACTGCCCATCACACGGGACAAGCGGCTCTGACAGGCACACCGCCAACTTATCCCAGCCAATACCTCGGCCCCGGCCCCTTGCGACCTGCCATATCGGCAGGGTTCGCAAGGCTACACCGGTCGATCGACAGGCAGCCGCAACCGATGCACTCGGTAAGCCCGGACCTCAGACGCTGCAACTCGGCGATGCGCTGGTCGATGCGCTTGGTCCACCGGCCCGACAAACGCGACCAATCCCGACGCGACGGCACGCGATCGGCTGGCAATTTGGCGAGCTCGGCGCCAATCTCCTCAAGCGTCAGCCCAATTCGCTGCGCGAAGACGATGAAGGCGATCCGGCGCAGCACCGAGCGCGGATAGCGCCTATGCCCCGAGCCGGCCCGCTCGGAAGCGATCAGCCCGCGCTCCTCGTAGAAACGCAATGCCGATGAGGCGACGCCGCTGCGCCGCGACACATCGGTGATGGTCAGCATGGATTCCATGCATGAACGAAAGCACAATTCCCGCTTGACTTCAAGTTAACTTGAACTTGTAGCAACGGGCAGTGCAGATTGAAGGAGCACCGGCAATGCAGACGAATATCGATCTTCAGGGACTTCGCGCGGCGGTCACGGGCGGCACGTCCGGCCTCGGACTGGCGCTTGTGCGGCAGCTTGCCGAGCAGGGTGCGTCCGTCGCCTTCGTCGCCCGCACCACCGCGGACGTCGAACGCATCGCCGACGAGACCGGCGCGCACGGGATTGTCGGTGACGTCGGCAAGAAGGAAGACATCTACCCGATCGCGTTGCAGGTCACCGCCAGCCTCGGCGGGCTCGACGTCCTGATCAACAATGCGTCGAGCCTTGGACCAGTTCCTCTGGCGCTTCTTGCCGATACCGAGTGCGAGGAGTTGGAAAAAGCGCTCGCGGTCAATCTCGTCGGCGCGTTCCGGCTGACGAAAGCCCTGTTCGGTGCGCTTGCCGCGTCCGCACGCGAGGGCCGTGGCGCGCTGGTGATCAACATCTCCAGCGACGCAGCGGTGAACGCCTATCCCGGCTGGGGCGCCTATGGCGCGAGCAAGGCCGCTCTTGCCCATCTCACGGCGATTTGGGACGAGGAGGCGAAAGCCGACGGCATCCGGCTCCTCGCGCTCGATCCCGGCGATATGGACACCCCGCTGCACGCGCTCGCACTTCCTGACGCCGATCCGGCCACCTTGAAGCGCCCCGAGCTGGCTGCTGCCGAGATCATCGAAAAGATGCTCGACGCGTTGCCGGTCAGCACAACGACTCTCGCCGGGACACGCGGATGATTGCCGCCGACCGTCCCGATCGGCGCTCCGCCAGGCTGTTGGTCGTCGAGGCAGACGGCACGATGCGCGACCTGCCGCGCGCTGGACTCGCGATGCTATTCGATCCCGGCGATCTGGTCGTCGGCAACGACGCCGCGACCTTGCCTGCCAGCTTGCACGGAACGCATGTCCCCAGCGACGAGGCTGTCGAGATTCGCCTGGCAGGTTGGCTGTCACTTCCCGATCCAACCCGCTTCGTGGCTATTGCCTTCGGCGCGGGCGATCACCGCACGCGCACGGAAGACCGGCTGCCTCCGCCGCCGCTGTCACCAGGTGACCGCCTCCGGCTCGGCCCACTGGAAGCCGTCGTAGAGCGCCTTCTCGACCATCCTCGCCTTCTCGAGCTGCGCTTCCCAGGCAACCGCACAGTGGTGCTTGCAGGCTTGGCGCGGCACGGCCGGCCGATCCAATACGCGCATGTTCCCGAACCGCTGGCCCTGTGGGATGTCTGGACGAAGATTGCCGCCGGGCCGGTCGCGTTCGAGGCGCCATCGGCAGCCTTTGCACTCGACTGGCGCACGCTCCAAGCCTGGCGTCGGCGCGGCGTCGGCTTCGCAACAGTCACGCATGCCGCGGGCGTTTCCTCCACCGGCGATCCCGCGCTCGACCTGCGCCTCCCTTTCGACGAGCCGTACCGCATCCCTGAGCGCACCGCGGCACAGGTTGCGCGGGCGAAGCTCCGCGGCGGCCGGATCATCGCGATCGGCACGAGTGTAGTGCGCGCGCTTGAGGCGGCCGCCAATCCCGCCGGGAATGTGCGTGCCGGAAATGCCATTGCGACAGGGCGCATTGCGCGGGACACGCGGCTTCACGTGGTCGATGCTATTCTCACAGGCGTCCACCAGCCCGGCGAAAGCCATTTCGAGCTCCTGCGTGCCTTTGCCGACGATGCTCTGCTCGCCAAGGCCTCGGCAGCCTTCACCGCGCACCGATACCGCACGCATGAATTCGGCGATTCCATGCTGCTCAATCGCCAACCGCTGCATCTATAGCGCGAACAGGACCGGGCCGCCTCCTCCCTGACATGCGTCCATCATCGGTCATGGAAGATTGGCGCACCGCCTCCACGGTGGCACGCCTGGACGCTGCATTCGGCGAGGCGCAGTTCGATCTGGAGATGAGCGGTTGCCTGCTGGCTAGGTTCCGACACACAACGACGGCTTGCAACTTTCACCCGTATCAGCCTGACGACTGGATCTCACGGCTCGCCCAGCACATCGGCAGCCCAGGCCCGCTCAAACCTGGCTTCGGCCTCGTGCTGGACGTTTCGAACGCTGGCGATATCAGCGGCTTCGTATTCGCAGATCATGCGCAGCCGGTCGGATGACCAGTAGCTACGGATCCAGCGGACATCGTAGAGGTCGAGGCACGGTGCCATCCGCGCCTCCACCGCGTCGAGTTCTTGCTGGGTGAACGGGGCTTCAAAAGTCCGCTCGACGATTATGCGAGGCATGGTGCTCTCCTGTTCGATGGCTCGTTCAACTCTGAAGGCCTGGCGTGGGTGCGGCCGTTGGAACGCTGCGCGCCGGTTCGGCAGGATGGCGCAAAACTGCTCGCGCCCTCGCGCTGAAATCCGCAAGCTCGATCGACGCCCGGCAATCATCGTCGATTTCCGGTGCCGAAGAACTGTTGGCGGCCGCGCTGAGCAGGGCCCTCGCAATGGCGATCTCGCAGCGCCGGCGGATCTTGGAGGCGACTGTCAGTGCCTCGCTGGCGTGGAGTCGGACTTGCTCCGTTCGGCCGGCACGACAGTAGAAACTCGCCGCGCTGTTGAGAGCGTAAGCCAGGTAGGACTTGTCGTCGGCGGCACGAAGCCGCGCCAAGGCGCTCTCCAGCGCCTCGTCGGCTGCATCATCCGCCGTCATGAGGGCAGCAAGCGCCTGCAGGGCATCGACGAAAGGCGTCTCCTCGCCAATCCGTGCGGCAACCGACCGCAGCTCCTCACAGCGGGCGCGCATGTCGGCATATCGTGCCATTTCGAAATGAAGCGTCGCCAGCCAGGTCAGGCATTTATACTCGCGCCAGCGGTCTTCGCTTCGGCGCGCCAGGGCAAGAGAGTGAGCAAGATACACGGCGGCTTGATCCTGCCGACCGTCCCATCGCTCCAGCAGCCCGCTGGCCCAATGCAGTTCGCACAACTCTGTACCAAGCGACTGCGCGATATCGCCGGCCTCCGCGATCAATTCGCGCGCGCGCGCGATTTCTGTCTCCAGCTCAAGCAGGCAGCGAGCCGTGTTGGCGAGCTGATGCGCCTGGATCTTGCGGTCAGCGTTGCGCCCTATCTCGGCCGCACGAAGCGTGCTGGCCTCGGCCTGCTCTATTTGTCCGGCCTGCTGATGGAGAATGGAAAGCAGATAGTGCCCTGTCGCCGCGGCAGCCTGCAGCCCTTGTTCCTCCGCTGCGGTGGTCGCGTCGGCGATCGCGTCTTCAATGGGAGGAAGTGATCGCAATCCGGGACCAGTCGCGGCAAGAACGCGGATCTTGAGCAGCGCAATCCGGGAAACCAGCTTCTCCGGCGCTTCCGGCAGCCGCGCGACATACCGCAGCCCTCGTTCGGCCAAGCCGGCGGCCTCGGCATTGGCGAAGAGCCGAAGGGCCCGCTCGCCGGCGACGATGCAAGCTCGTGCGGCCATCTCGTCATCCTCGGCGAGCACGGCGTGATGAACGAGATCGGCTGCGGCGTCACCGCCGCGCTCCGCCGCCGCCCGAAGCGCGCGCGCGATATGCCGGTGCAACAGCTTGCGCCTGGGATGGGACAAGCTGCGGTAGGTGACTTGCCGGACGAGGTCGTGGGTGAAGTCATAGGCGTCGCCGCCTGCCGGCCGCACCAGCCCGCGCCGCTCAAGCTCCCCCAGTGCCATCAGCAGCCCGGCAGCATCAAACGGCGCCAAGCGCGCGAGATCCTCCGGCGTGAAGGTGCGGCCATGCGCTGCAGCCCAGACCAGCGTTTCGCGCACCTGGTCGGTCAGCCCAGCCAGTTGTCCTTCTATCAGGGCTTTCACGGTACGGCCGGGGCCGGGATCTCCACGCAGGTGAGCGCGGGCAAGTTCAAGCGCAAACAGCGGATTGCCATCGCTCGCAGAGATGATTTGAGCCGCGTCGAGAGCCGGGTCGAGCCACCGGACGAGCTCTGCCGTGTGCTCGGCGCTCAACGTATCGAGCTCGATCTCCGTCAGTCGGCCATCGCGGGCGAGCGAGCGCAGCACCCGCGATACCGCGATATTGTCTTCGACTTCTCCAGAACGCGCTGCGCAGGCGATGACAAGACCGGGGGCTGCCTCGGTCCGGCGAGCAACATAGTGAAGCAGCGACGCGGACGCGTCGTCGATCCACTGGACGTCGTCGAGGGCAATACCCACCGGCTCGTCGGCGGCGAGCCCGTGAAGCACGTCGACAATGGCGTCGAACAGCTGAGTGCGATCCCCGACCCCGCCTTCGCCGCCTCCAAGCTCGGGGAGCAGCGGGCCGAGAAGCGAAGGCAATCCATGGCGCGGTCGCTGCCGCTGGACCGAGCGCAGGAGATCGATCCAGATGCCATAGGATCGCGCCGTCTCGGCTTCGAATGCGCGCGCGCTGAAGACGCGCCCGCCGGCAGCGGCCATCCGTTCGCTGAAATAGCCGAGCATGTGGCTCTTGCCGATGCCGGGCTCCCCAGTCACGAGGATGACGTCCGGGCCGCTGTCGGCTGCCATCCCGACGAGGCGATCGATGGTTGTGCGCTCGGCGTCGCGCCCAACCATGGGCCCGGAAGCCGCAGGCCGCGGAGCGTCGTCCAGGGTTCCCCTGGCTGCACCGGAAGGTGCGGCTCGGGCAACTGCGATTGGGCTCGGTCGCAGCGCCTGCCTCGCCGCCTTCAGTTCCTCGCCTGGCGGCGCGCCAAGTTCGGCTTCGAATATGCGATGCGCCCGCTCGTAATGAACGAGCGCGTCGTTGGTCCGGCCCATCTTCCCAAGCAGCCGGACCACCGCAGCATGACCGGTTTCGGATAGCGGGTCGGCCGCAACAAATGCGTAGGCATAGGGCAGGGCATCCGTCGGGACGTCTTCCAGTCGCGCGATAAGCGCGGCGAGAACCCTGAACCGGAGCTGGCTCATCGCCTCCCGCTCCGCAACGCACCATTCCTGGTAGCGGTAACAGAGCGGCAGATCGAGCCCGTCGAGGAACTCGCCTCCAAACAGCGCCACAGTCTCGGTCAGCACCTCGGTGGTCGCGGCGGCGACGCTGCTTGCGGCAAGCGAGCGCACGACCGCATGGTCGACCAGCGCATCGCCAAGCTCGATGCCGACCCGCTCGCGATCCGCCACAAGCCGAGCTCTGCTGCCGTCGCCGAGCAGCGCGCGGATCTTGCTGAGGCTCCAGCGCAACTCGGCGCGCGGATCGTCCGGTCCGTCCCAGAACAGATCGCAGAGCCGTTCACGCCGGTGCACCTGACCGGTGGCAATGAGATAGCCAAGAAGCGCGCGCGTTTTGCGGGAGGCGGGTAAAGCAAGCGCCTTCCCGTCGGCGCCGACAAGCTGGAGCTCGCCGAGCAGACGTACCCGGAGCGGGATAGGACGTTGCATTCCTGGCCTGCCTGCTCTGCCTCGAGATAATTCGACGCCGGTTTCCACGGGCGCTCCCACGATTGTCGGCAAGTTTAGCCGTGAACACGGTCTTGCGAAACAGCCTTGAGGAGCCGGCCGATGACAACGACGACGGCGACGAAACCATTCGATCCTGCCCAATACAAGGAGACGACCCTCGACCAATGCCGGGCTGCCGCCGCCGCCAGCCGCGAAGCCACCATCAACAAAGCGATCGAAGCCGCGAATGTGGCGCCGCACTGGTCGTCTTTCCCTAAGCATGGATACCGGGATGTCCGACTGGGGTGTCGAGGCTGGGGAGACTGAACATGCGATCATTCGCATCCGCCATCGCATTGACGGTTGCAGAAGCTGCTGCCGTCGCTGAAAGCCGGCGGCTATGTCCTCATGTTACGACACACCGACAGAAGTGCTCACAAGAAAACCATTGCAGCTGAAGTGTAGTGGGAACGTGCATTGGGAGTAGAGGAAACCGCCATGCAAGCAAAAATTGCCGTCGTTCAGAAGCCGCCGGTCTTTCTCGATCGCGAGGCGACCATCGCCAGAGCCGTCGAGGCGATCAACGAAGCCGCCGATGCCGGCGCCACCCTGGTGATCTTCCCTGAAGCCTGGATACCGGGATATCCGACGTGGGTCTGGCGGCTGAAGCCCGGCACGGATATGGCGTTGTCAAGCGAGCTTCACGCCAGGCTGCGCAGCAACGCCGTCGACATCGAGCGAGATGACCTTGAGCCTCTGCAGCAGGCCGCCAGCCAGCGTGCGGTGACGATTGTCGTCGGCCTGAACGAGATCGATAGTCGATTCTCGGGCACAACGCTGTTTAACACCGTGGTCGTGATTGGACCGGATGGCACGCTTCAAAACCGACATCGCAAGTTGATGCCGACCAACCCCGAGCGCATGGTCTGGGGGACGGGCGACGCGAGCGGCCTCAGAGTTGTCGACACGCCGGTCGGCCGCCTGGGGTGCCTGATCTGCTGGGAAAGCTATATGCCGCTTGCGCGCTACGCTCTCTACGCCCAGAACATCGACATTCTCGTCAATCCGACGTGGGACAATGGTGAACTCTGCCTCGCCACATTGCGCCACATCGCCCGCGAGGGCGGATGCTGGGTCATCGGCACGGCGACGGCCATGCAGGGCAGCGATCTGCCGGCCGACTTTCCCGATCGCGACCGACTGTTCAAGGCCGATGAGTGGATCAACGACGGCGACGCCGTCGTCGTGAAGCCGGGCGGCGCAATCGCGGCCGGACCGCTGAACCGCGACAAGGGAATCCTTTTCGCCGAAATTGATCGGGAGGCGGTCGGCCGCGCCCGGCGGTCGCTTGACGTCGCTGGGCACTATTCCCGGCCGGATATTTTCTCGCTGTCGATCAGCCGCAAACCGCTTACACCCGTCGCGTTCACCGACTGAGCCGGCTGACGACCGCGCCGGCGGTGGGCGGAAGCCGGGAGCCGGAATGTCGTGGAGCGCGTCCCATGACGCCGTACAGTTAGCCGGGCGGGATAACGCTTCGCTCGTCTGCCCTACCTGGCTCAACGCGGTCGCCGCAGCATTGGGACGAGCGTCGGCGATGAACCGATCTGGATCGCGCCGAGCGGTTCGAAGCCGTGGCGCCGGTAGAACGGGATGTTGCGCGGGTTCGAGGATTCCAGATAGGCGGGCGCGTGATCGCGATCGCACTGCGCGAGCGCGTATGCCATCAAGGCTTCGCCGAGACCTTCGCCCTGATGCGCCGGGTCGACGCCGATCACGGGCAAGTACCAATGCGGTTCGGCCGGATGGTACTTGGCCATCTGCTCGAATATAGCGGCGACTTCAGGGGCAAGAGAGGGCGCAACCGTGCTCTCGACAACCGCACCAAGCCCTTCCTCGTCGGGATGCACACCGGGCGACAGCCACAGCGCCGTCCCGGCGTAGCCATCGGTGCAAAAGGCGCTTCCGTTTGAGAATGCCCTGGCCCCGAACGCGCGGACCAGTCGCGGCATGGCGGCAAGGTACTGGTGTGCATGCGGCCAGGTCCATCGCGCCATGGGATCCTCTGCAAAGGCCAGCACGATTGTTCCGACCGCCGGATCTTCATCGGCCGCGGCCATAACTCTCACTGTCGGCGATTTCATGCTGCCCTCCAAGTGACGCAGGTGGTTCGACGAGGCGCCCGCGTCCTCAACTGGCTCCGCAACAAGCGGGCAGGAGTCCCCTCAGGCAAATTGCGCCGCTCCCCCCGTGTTCGCTTGATGAACTCCATCAAGAGGGAGGGCGCCGGTTCGACGTGCGTCTCAGCAGGAAATGCCCGCCGCGAGGGAACATCAGCACGCTCGCCTTGTGACTCCGTCCTGCTTTTTCAGCCTGCGGTCTGCAACGCACCGAGCAGAGGTGTTCGAGCGGGAGCGCTATCCATTTCCAGCTTGTAGTCTTCGAAGGCCAAGGTGACATCATTGGCATCCGTGATCAGGGAGTCCATCGGAAACCCGCCCACATCTGGCTACCATGTTTCGCCTCCGGCGTTAAGTTTATCTCCTGACGCAACAAGTTGTTTCGAAAAACGGAAAGGAAACCCCGAGGAAGGAGATAGGAGCGATGACGAAACACAAGACCGGAACACGCGTGGAATGGCTCGGAGCGCGGCTCGCACTGCTCGAGGCGGAGAAACGGCTCATGCGGCAGAGCGACGAACTGGCGCGACAGCGACAGGAGCTGCCGTGGGTTCGGATCGATAAGGCGTATCTATTCGAGACCGAGGAGGGAAGCGCCTCGCTCGCCGACCTCTTCCAAGGACGCTCGCAACTCTTCGTCTATCATTTCATGTTCGGCTACGGATACCGGCTCACCGATGAGCGCCAAGGATGCACCGGATGCTCCTTGATCGCCGATCACTTCGACTGCGTCATCCCCCACTTGAACGGCCGCGACATTACCCTCGTTTGCGAATCGATCGCCCCGTTGCAGGAGCTCCAGGATTACAAGCAGCAAATGGGCTGGCGCTTCCCGTGGGTTTCGTCGCTCGGGAGCGATTTCAAATACGACTTCGGCGCCGCCTTCACCGAAGAGCAGCAGAGAGACGGCGCCGACTACAACTATCAGCATGTCGACAGGGCCGAGCCGCAGAAGGAGGGAATGAGCGTCTTCGCGCTCCAGGACGGTGCCGTCTACCACACCTACTCCACCTACGCCCGTGGCACCGAGGTGTTTATGGGGGTGTACCGTTTCCTCGACTTGGCTCCGTGGGGAAGGAACGAGAACGGGCTCGAGTTCCCCCAGGCGTGGTGGCGCCGCCACGACGAGTACGGCAATCGCTGAGCGGTGAGTGTCATGGGCACAACCGCGAATTACGGTGGCAGCGCACTATTTTCCTTTCTGCTGCCGTGCCTTCCCGATTTCCAACATAGCGACAGCCAAGCACGGCAAAAAGTGCACTGTCACCATAATGCACGCGAAACCACGTCAGCCGACCCGCGCCCGCGGTGGGCGCAGGTGATCCGCTTCCTGAAGATAGGGAGCGCGTCGGCTATGCCGCCGGGCCGGTTAGCCTGATGGCATCTTCTCGAACGTGGTCAGCCCGGTTTCCATCTTGTCCCAGGGGAGGGCTCGGGTACCGTAGGTCACCACGGTCGGATTGAACCGGCCTGGATCGTCAAGGCTTGCGGCATGGACCGTGATCACGTCCGGCATGGCGGCGTATGTCAGGTAGACCGGCGTTCCGCAGACCGGGCAGAAGGAATGGATTTTGACATTTCCGTTGTCCGCCGTGACACGCCAGTCCGTCGTCGTGCCGGTGATGGCCACGTCCGCTCGCGACGGAAACGTCAGATAGGATCCATGACCGGTGCCGCTTCTTTTCTGGCAATCACGGCATTGGCAGTGGTTTTCGAAGATCGGGGCTGCCTTTGCCTCGTAGCGGACCGCGCCGCACGCGCATCCGCCGGTGTAGAGAGTGCTCATCTGCTCGGTCCTTTGTCCTGGGTCAGGCCGCCAGTTCGGAC
Organism: Mesorhizobium sp. WSM4840; assembly: GCF_055811755.1. Taxonomy (NCBI): domain Bacteria; kingdom Pseudomonadati; phylum Pseudomonadota; class Alphaproteobacteria; order Hyphomicrobiales; family Phyllobacteriaceae; genus Mesorhizobium; species Mesorhizobium sp. WSM4840. Next base: position 11,238 of record NZ_JBVVQD010000034.1, on the reverse strand, counting down.
GCGCGCGGCTTGGCGAAGACGTCGATCGCCTGACCCGTTTCGAGGAAGGATTTCAGGCTGGAGAGGACGATCGGCCAACCCTTTTTGATGCCGTTCGCCATCCCGCTGCCGGCTTCGAGTTCGTCATGGGTGACGGTCAGCCGGACCATGGCCTCGTATTCCTCGAGCTCGAAGGTCACCCGGCTGTAGCTCGCCGGATCGGACGCCTGCGAAGCGTTTGCCCAGGTGATGACGAGACGGGTCGGCGGCGAGACCTCGACGACCTTGCCGACGAGTTCGACGGTCCGTTCATCATTGGCGCGGACATGCTCCCAGTTCGAGCCGGGCTTCCAGTCGGAGACGTTTTCGTGGCCCCAGTAGCGCCGTGCGAGGTCCGGTTTGGTGATGGCTTCGAACACCTTTCCCGGTGTCGAGACAATATAGGTCGTGTAGATAAAGCTTTCCTTGGTCATTGCTACGCTCCTTGTTGTTTCGCGAGCATAGGTAGATGGGGAAACCGGACGCGTGTGAGTGACAATCGTGTCGCGAATGGCATCTGATATGAAAAAAGGTTGACGCATGACGCGCTGGCAGCTTGCTCATGGACGGCATCTCGATCTTGGCGCGAAATCGTTGCTGATGGGGATTTTGAACGTCACGCCGGACAGTTTTTCCGACGGCGGAGAATTCGACCGGCCGGAACTGGCGTTCCAGCAGGCGCGGCGTATGATCGGCGAGGGCGCGGCGATCATCGATGTCGGCGGCGAATCCACCCGGCCCGGCGCCGGCGCCGTTTCGGCGCGCGAGGAACAAGCGCGCATCCTGCCGCTGATCGAGGCGCTGTCGTCAGACGGCGGCAGCGTGGTTTCGGTCGACACCTACAGGGCCGAGACGGCGCGTCTGGCGGTCGCGGCGGGCGCACATATCGTCAACGACGTGCATGGCCTGCAGCGCGAACCCGACATCGCCCACGTCGCGGCGGAAACCGGCGCCGGCCTCGTCATCATGCACACCGGGCGCGACCGTGAAAAACTGGCGGATGTGATCGCCGACCAGTTCCTGTTCCTGAACAGATCGCTGGAGATCGCGCGCGACGCCGGCATCCCGGATGACCGGATCGTGCTCGACCCGGGCTTCGCCTTCGCCAAGGACGGAGAGGAAAACCTTGAGCTCATGGCTCGCTTCGGTGAATTGCGCGCGCTCGGTTTTCCGTTGCTGGTCGGCACGTCCCGCAAGCGTCTTGCCCGTCACCTGGTCGGCGGAACTGACGAGGGGCGGGACGTCGGCACAGCAGCGACCAGCGTCATCCTGCGGCTGAAGGGTGCTTCGATCTTTCGCGTGCACAATGTCGCGGTCAATCGCGATGCACTGGCTTTCGCCGACGCGGTGCGCGAGCGCGAGACGGTGGAATAATGCATGTCGCCCAAAAGCATGCCCTCGGGCTTGAACCGAGGGTGCGCAGCGGTTTTGGGATAACGACACGCATAAAAACAAGAACTTAAAGCGCGTCGCATGAATCCATTGAATCCGTTCAAGCGATTCGTGCGACGCGCTTTAGAAGGCGCGTCAGGCGGGCTCGGTGACGACGCCGATCCGCCGGTAGACGAATGGTTCGTCGTGCGAGGGAACTGCCGCAGCACGCTGGGCTTCGTCGATCAGCATGGCCATGCGCGCATGGATCGGCGATTTCGCGCAAGCCGGGTCCGTGGCGGCGGCATCCCCGGCGATCGCCATCGCCTGGCAGCGGCAGCCGCCCCAGTCGATCTCACGCCGTTCGCAGCTGCGACAAGGTTGCTGCATCCAGTCGGTGCCGCGAAAGGCGTTGAATGCCGGCGAATCCGTCCAGATCTCGGCCAGGCTGCGCGGTCCGAAACGCTCAAAACTGAGCGACGGGATGGTCTGTGCGGCATGGCATGGCAGCACGGTGCCGTCCGGCGTCACCATGAACGCGTCGCGCGCCCACCCGCCCATGCACGGCTTCGGATAGATGGCGAAATAATCCGGCGGGACGAAATCGATGTTCATGATGCCGGTGAGCCGTTCGCGCGCCGCCGCGACGATCTCCGCCTGCCGGTCGACTGCAGCACGCTCTGGCATCAGTTGATCGCGATTGGTCAGCGCCCAGCCGGCATACTGCACGTTGGCGATCTCGAGCCGCTCCGCGCCCAGCGAAAGCGCCAGACCGATGAATTCCGGCACCTCCTCGATGTTGTGGCGATGGATCGGTGCGTTGATGGTAAGCGGCAGGCCGGCCGCGCGCGCGCGGCGTGCCGTCTCCAGCTTCTTTTCGTGGCCGCCTTTGTGGTTGCCGATGCGGTCGGTGGTCGCCGGACGTGCGCCTTGAAAGCTCAGCTGCAGATGGTCGAGCCCGGCTTCGGCAAACGCCTCGATGCGGCCTTCGGCAATGCCGACGCCGGCGGTGATCAGGTTGGTGTAGACGCCGCGCGCCGAAAGCCCGGCGATCAATTGCTCGAGATCGCGGCGCAGCGTCGGTTCGCCACCCGACAGGTGCACCTGGAGAACGCCGAGATCGGCCGCCTGCAAGAACAGGTCGAGCCAGGTCTGTGTATCGAGTTCGCGATTGGCCTTCAGCAATTCGAGCGGATTGGAGCAATAAGGGCATTGCAGCGGGCAGCGATGCGTCAGTTCCGCCAGCATGCCGATCGGCGGGAGAAGGGGCTCGCTCATAGCTTCACCAGCAGCTTGTCCGACCATTCCTGCAGGAAGGCGACGACGTCGGCGGCCACGGCCTCCTGTTCGGCGTCATAATCCGCGGCAAGGTCGGCAATGATGTGGCCGACGGTGGACCGTCCATCGCAGCGGCGCAATATATCGAGGCTGATATCGTTCGGCCAAAATACCTTTTCGGGCGAAAGCACGGCGAACGCCTGCCGCACGGGGTCGTATTGTATGCGCACGTGCTTCGGCAGCGATGGCACCGACTGCGGCGACACCAAGGCTCTTTCGCGCAGCGCCATCATCGGGCTGCCTCCGGACGGAAGGCGCCAGGCGGTACGTTTCCCGGCTCGGCATAAGCGTGTTGAAGCGCGTCGAGCATGGCCCACAGTATATCGCATTTGAACACCAGCGCATCGATCGCCTGCTGCTGGCGTTCCGCCGTGTCGGCATGGCCGAGCACGTAGGCGAGGGCGAAGTCGGCGTCGCGCGAGGCCTGTTCGGGCCGTCGGCTGAAATAGGCCAGCGTATCCTCGGTGATGTAATCGTATTTGGCCAGCATGGCCGGGACCCGCTCGCCGATGATGAGCGGCGAGAACATCTCGGTCAGCGACGACGCGACCGCCTCGAACAGCGTCCGGTTCGTGCAAAAGGAGAGGTAAGCGCCGACCGCGAAACGTGTCGCCGGCAGTGCCAGCCTTTCGCTCTTCACGTCATCGGGATTGAGGCCGAGCGAGGTCGCCAGATGCAGCCAGCGCGCGATACCGCCGCTCCAGCCGTCCTTGCCGTCATGATCCTCGATGCGTTTGCGCCAGGCGGCGCGAAACGCCGGATCTTCGGCATGAGCAAGGATCATGGCATCCTTGCGCGGGATGACTGCCTGGTAGCAGTAGCGGTTCAGCGCCCAGGCCTGCATCTCGGTCCTCGACAGCGCACCGCTGGTCATCTTGTGATGGAAAGGATGGCGGTTGTGATAGCGCTCGGCACCGATTTGCCGCAGCACGGCTTCGAGCTCGCTGGAGGACAGGCCGTTCCTGGCTGCGTCGTGGAAATCACTCAAAATTCCATCTCCATCCCGTCGCGGGCGACTTCCCAGCCGGCCGCTTTCACCGCTGCGTGTTCGGTGGAATTCTCGTCCAGAACGGGGTTGGTGTTGTTGATGTGGACGAAGACACGGCGGCCGACACTTACATCGGCCAAGCCGGCGATCGAACCCGCGTCTCCCGACATTGCCAGATGCCCCATGCGCGCCCCGGTTTTTTGGCCGACGCCGGCAGCGATCATCTCGTCGTCGGTATAGACCGTGCCGTCGAACAGGAGGCAGGCGGCATCGGCTAGACGCGTGCGCAGGGTCGCATCGATGCGCGCGCAGCCCGGGATATAGAAGACGGAGCCGCGACTGCCGGCGCCAGTGATACGGACGCCGATCGTGTCGCCGGACTCGGAGCTGAAATTGGCATCCGGCTGGCTTCTTTCCTCGAGATAGAGCGCTATCTTTCCGGGCACGGGAAAGCTCTCGACAATCACGCCGGTTTCGTTGCCGTCTGCATCGCAGATCGCCAGTTCTTTCGCCGGCGGCAAGATGCGTCGCGGCACGAGCGCCGGATCGAGAACATTGAAAATCGAATTCGCCTCCAGCGTCGCCAGAACCTGTGTCGTTGCGTAGATGGCAAAAGGCTGCCGCTCACGCAGGCTGAGCAGGCCGGCGACATGATCGACATCGGCATTGGTCAGCACCACCGCACGGATAGGCGTCGAACGCAGCGGCGCATCATGCGCGGGCTGCAATTCAGGCGTTTGCGCAATCTGCTGGCGAATATCGGGCGAGGCGTTGAAGAGCACCCAGCCGGCCCCATCCACTGACGCGGCGATGCTTGATTGGGTTCGCGAATGCACGCAAGCCATCCCGGTGCGAGCCGCGCGGCTCAGGCGATAGTTGCAATTCCATTGCGGAAAGCCGCCGCCTGCCGCTGAGCCGATGATTTTCAAGCGCATTGCAATGCCCGCTCTGCGGCTTGTTCAACCAACAACAAGTTTTGGACCGCGAATGGCTTCGCGCCCGTATTGAACGCGGCAAAGCCTTTCCCGAAAACCTCGCGCGGCAACGCAGTGCGTGTCCCCGTTGCCAGGGACACGCACCACTGCGGCCTACTTCTTGGGAGGAATTTCAGCAGGCAGATACCGCGAAATTTCGAAGCCCGCAGCAACCTGGCACATGGTCGGTTTCGTCCAGCTCTTCTTCATGGCATTTCTCCTCTTCTACCAGCCCGAAGGGGCCGATCTTTTTCTCAGTCAACCATTGCTGGGCACCATTGCAATGGCTCGTCCATCAGCTCTCAAAATGGACAAATGAAACGGTAGGTTCTGAAACTCGAAAAACAAGACGATCGAAAATAACAATGCTCATGCTTCAATTGCTGATCACGTAAGGCTTCTTCTCCTCCAGCGGAAGGTTTGCACGCTCCCATCCATCGGCGCCGGGCGGATACCAGATCACCGAACTGTAGCCCCACTCGACTGCCCGTTTCGCGGCATTCCAGGACATCCAGCAATTCGTCATGCAATAGAACAGAATAGCGCGCGATTTGTCGGGACCGGCTTCCGCCGCGAGGCCTTGGCGAAAATAGCTGGCGGTCTCCTCGGAGATAGCGCCGTAACCGACATTGGCCAGCCAGGTGCTGCCTGGGATATCCTTTCTGATCGTGTCTCTCCAAATCGTTCCTGCCGGCAAATTGGCCGGCTTCGGCGTGTTCGGCATGACGTCGAAGAACACCGCCTTCTTCTCCCGCCACAGCGCCTCCGCCTCTGCCGTCGTCACCACGCTTGCGCCCCGCAGCGTCTGCGGCACCGGCGCCCGATATTCGTCCATCCGGTAGCCGCCGGGCTCGGCGACATCGCCAGCCCACATCGGTTGGGTCAGACCCAGAAGGCCCGCAGCGACCAGCAAAATCGTCTCCTTTCCCGTCATAACGGTTTCGTCATTGCGTGATCGGATTATCGTGTTCGTCGATCAGCGGCACATTGTAGTCCAGCAGGATTCTGTTGATCTCCGCCTGGTTTTCCCTGATCACCCGGTTGAGTGTCCGCTTCCATTCCTGGTCGGATGGACGCACGCCCATGGTGATGCGGTAGGACATGCGCGAGCCGGTTTTTTCCTTCACCAGCGGAACGATCGTGAGATCGGCGCCGAGTTCCTTGGCATAGTAGCCTGCCATCGGTCCCCACATGACAGCCGCATCGATCTTGCCGGCGAGCATGTCCTTGATCATGACCTCCCCCATGGAAGCGGTGAGGCGCGTATCCACCGCCAGCGGATAGATCTTTGCCGTTCGCAAGAGCTTGTTGGCGGCCATGTTGGCAGTCGGCGGCGTGCTTTCGACGACACCGATCCTCTTGCCGGTGAGTTTCGGATCCTCGATCGTCTCGACGCCTTCCATGCCGTTGCCCTTCGGGTGCACCAGCACATAGGAGGAGCGATAGTAGGCGTTGGTGTTCTGCACCAGTTCATCGCCCTGAGCGTAACCCATGATGATGTCGCATCGGTTGGCCGCCAGCGTGTTGCGCACGAAGCCAGCGACAACAGGAAACCATGTATAGGCGACGGACTTCCGGCCGGTTTTCGCGGCAACCAGTTCGGCCAGCCTGTTTTCGAAGCCTTCGCCGCTCTCGTCGGTGAAGGGCATGTTCGAAGGATCGGCGCAGACGCGCAGAATGTCGGGGTCGACCAGTTCTCCCGCGGCACCAAGGCCGGCGTCCTGCGCCTGAACGTTCGAAGGCAGCAAGGCGAGTGCGCCGAGCATCGGCAGGACAAAACGCAGCTTCAACGCATCACGGCCAAACATATCATCCACCCATACAGGATGCTTCGGCATCCTTCGCTGCCTGTGGCTTGTTTGATTTCTTCGGCGGCCTGCCGCGGGGCGCCGCACCGTCGGCGCGGGCACGCAGATAGACGTAGAGATCATCCATGTAGCAATAGACGTTCTTGTTGTCGCCAAAAGCGGGCATGACATTCTCCTTGCCGCCGCCGACATTCTTGCGGCCTTCGGCGACGATCGAGAGGAACGTGGCGTAATCCATGGTTTTCAGGCTGTTGACCAAGGCCGGCGCATAGCTCGAACCTGTGCCGTCCGGTCCGTGACAGACATGGCAATCGGAGTGGTACCGGCGGTAACCGCTGAACGTATACCAATCGACGGTCCCTTTTTCGATCTTGTAGGTCGGATTACCCTCCGCATCCAAATGCTTGCCGTCCTCTTCCGTCACCGCCTTGGCTTTTTCCGCGCTGTCCGAGGCCTGCGCGAGACTTGAGCTTGCCAGAGGCAGCAGAGCCAGAGCGAGAGCGGCAATTACAATGCGAACGGACATTCAGACTCTTCCTTCATTTGCCACGGACACGGGTTTGCAGTCGTGAAGCGGCATTGATCGATGTTTTGGGTGCGCGGCGAAATCGAGAGCCCGGTCCTGGCTTCCCGGTGATCCGGGCTCTCGCTTTTCAAGCCTTGGTCTTTTTCACAAGACCCGAGGCGTGCCTAAGGTTCCCGTGTATCAGTCCGGGAGACCGAAGACGGTGAGCTGGCCGCCCAGCGTCGTGTAGTCGGCAAGTGCTGCGTAGCCACCGACCGCTCCCAGACCAGCAGTCCCAACGACCGCGGTCTCGTCGCCTTGCTCACGACCCTGATCGACGGCGCCATGCCAGGCAGCGGCGTTATCGGGCGAAAGCAGTCCACCTGCCAGACCGATACCGGCCCATCCGCCGACGCCGGACAGAACGGCGATGTACTGCTTGCCGCCATGCTCGTAGGCCGTGATGTTGCCGATGATGCCGGACGGGGTCTTGAACTTGTAGAGTTCATTCCCGTCATGATCGACCGCCTTGATGTAGCCCTCGAGCGTGCCGTAGAAGACGACGTCGCCGTCGGTTGCCAGCGCGCCCGACCACACCGAGAACTTCTCGGGCTTCGACCAGACGATCTCGCCCTTGGCAGCATCCCAGGCAATGAAGTTGCCCATGTTGCCGTCACCACCAGGGGGAGGATACATCGACACGGTGGCGCCCACATAAGGCTGGCCGGCAGTGTAGCTCACCTTGTAAGGCTCATAGTCCATGCAGACATGGTTTGTCGGCACGTAGAACAGCCCGGTCTTCGGCGAATAGGCGGCCGGTTGCTGGTCCTTGGTTCCAAGCGCTGCCGGGCAGATGCCCGTCGAGTTGGTGTCTTCGCCGTTCGCCTGGGTCGAATATTTGGCCACGACCTGCGGGCGGCCATACTGGTCGCTGTTGGGGTCCATGTTGACTTCCGTCGCCCAGTTCACTGCCGGATCGTATTTCTTGGCGACGAGAAGTTCGCCACTGGCGCGATCCATGGTGTAGGCAAAGCCATTGCGGTCGAAATGCACCAGCACGTCGTGCTTGGCGCCGTTGACCTCCATGCCGTCGACGAGAATCATCTCGTTGACGCCGTCAAAGTCCCACTCGTCATGCGGGGTCATCTGGTAGAGCCATTTGGCAACACCGGTATCCGCATCGCGAGCCATGATCGTCATCGACCAGCGATTGTCGCCTGGGCGCTGGACCGGGTTCCATGTCGAGGGATTGCCGGTACCATAGTAAACCAAGTTCAGCTTGGGATCATAGGAATACCATCCCCATGTCGTGCCGCCGCCTGTCTTCCACTGCTCGCCTTCCCAGGTGTTCGTGCCGGAATCCTTTCCGACAGGCTTGCCGAGATGGGTGGTCTTCTCGGGATCGATCAGGGTTTCTGCGTCCGGACCTTCCGAATAGGCTTTCCAGGCGAGCTTGCCATCTGCCAGATTGTAGGCGGCCAGCCAGCCGCGAACGCCGAATTCAGCGCCGGAGACGCCGACGAGCACCTTGTCCTTGACGACTACGGGTGCTGACGTACCGGATTCGCCCTTTCCGCCGTCGGTCTGGTCGCCGTTCTTGACTGACCAAACGACCTTGCCGGTCTTGGCGTCGAGTGCGACGACGGTGGTGTCGGCCTGGTTGAGAATGATCTTGCCATCACCATAGGCGACGCCACGATTGACCGTGTCGCAGCACATGATTCCAATGACATTCGGGTCTTGCTTGGGCTCGTATTTCCAGAGGATCTTTCCGTCATTGTTGAGATCGAGAGCATAGACGGTGTTCGGGAACGGCGCGTGGACGTACATCACATCGCCGATGATCAGCGGCCCGCCTTCATGGCCGCGCAGCACGCCAGTGGAGAAGCTCCACTTGGCCTGCAGGTTCTTCACATTGTCCTTGGTGATCTGGTTTAGCTTGGAAAAGCGGGTGTTGGCGTAGTCACCCGTCTGCATCACCCAGTCCTTGGGGTTTTCGGCCATTTTCATCAGTTCTTCATTGGCCGACGTCATGTGGACCGCGCCGAACGACATGAGCGCCGCGGTCGTTAGTAGGTAGGCAGTTTTCGCAAGTACACGCATCAAAGTCCTCCCAGGGTTCACAATGACGAATCGTCCGTCGAGCCCACGAGGGCTTGCCCAAGCGATTCATGTGGGGGAAGTATTTCCGGCAGCGTGTCACGACCTAAGCCGAATGAGCAGAGGGCACCGTTACTGCCCATCCCACTTGGCCTACGAAAGACTGTCGCCGCTCCCTAATGACGGTGACGCCCTTGAAGCCGGAAACAGGATGAAGCTATGTCATCCCCAGGCGGAAGGCAAGAAAAATCACTTCCGTCTATGTTGCACTGCAATATAGAGAAATAGATATGAAAAAACCCATACAGAAAGCTATTGATCGACTGTGAACCAGGCCGGATTTATATAAGTTCCCCAATTTTGCGTATTTTTTGGGCGGAATGTATTGATTTTTATTTAATAATATTCATTGGGTCGAGTGACATTAAGTATGCGCGCGTCGCTCCGGGTGCCGATAGTGAAGGAGACATGAAATGAAGGTCAGCACCGGGATTCGGAAGGGATAATCGTGCTGTCTGGGAGGCTTTTTGCCGGCCGGTGCGGCCCTGCTCCTTTGGTACTATACGGTGAGCATGAGAACTTGACGGGCGTGGTGGCACGAGGCCAACTGGTGCGGTGATCCTGTCTCGATCCATCGGGCTCGATCTATCGCGTCCAGGCCAATCGGAGGGTTCCCCATGATCAGATATGTCGGGTTTTCGGCCTTGCCGCTGTTGCTCACATCGGCCCTGGCATTCGCAAATCCGGCCGGCGCCGCCGGAGATTATCCGACGGCGACGGTTGTCGACTATGTGCTCGGCTGCATGCAGACGAACGGCCGGACACGTCAGGCGCTGGAGAGCTGTTCCTGCTCGATCGACGTCATCGCCTCGATCATTCCGTTCGAGCATTATGAAAGGGCCGAGACCTTCAAGAGCATGTCCCTGACGACAGGGGAGCGTTCGGGACTGTTTCGCGAAAGCGCGCCGGCGAAAGCCGCAAGCACGGAACTGAAGCGCGCGCAGGCGGAAGCCGACGTGCGCTGCTTTTAGGCGATACCCCGCTAAGAGCGCAGACGGCGGCGGGACAACCGCTGCATGTGGTTTCGAGGCTTCAGAGTCCCGTAGCCTCCAGTGGCCATTGATTGTGAAATATCTTGCCATCCGTATCGATCGCTTCGACCTGGATATCGCCAGTGCCGTGCGCGGTGAAATCGAACCGGAAATTGGGGTCTTCCGAAATCGATATTCCACCTTCCATCGAGAGGATCGGCCGGTCTGCCTGCGAGATCGACAGTTTCTGAACAAAATGCGCGGGGATGAAATACTGGGTCAGCGGATTGCGCTGCAGGCCCGAATTGTTCGGGTGCCGGATCATCAGCTGCAATTCCTGCGCCTTTGTCATCGTCTCTTGAGGCGGGAACTGGCGCAGCTTCATCTGCCCCATCGTCGCCATCGCCTCGTCCTGGTTCTTGACTGCCGGGGCGGAGCATCCGCCTGACGCCTTGACGAAGGTCTGAGCCATGTGAAGTTCGCCGCTCTGCGTTTCTGCTATGGCACGCAAATAGGAATAGTCGTTGACGCGCACGCGCGTCGACAGATGTGTCACGCCGGCGTCCTCGCCGATCTGGAACGTCGCCGCCACCGGTGCCGGATTGACGTCGATGATCAATGTGACGGATTTGATGCCGTCGGGCGCCTTGGCGGGGTCGATATAGATGTCGACGGGCACGATGGCGGCATCCTGCGCCCGCTTCGGCGCCTCGACCCTGACGACGCCGCTATCGATCAGAATTGCCCGATCGCCGAACACGTCGCCTTTCAAATCCTGCCAGATCCTGCCAGATCCTGTCCGAAGATGCGGTTGTCTGCTGCGCGTTGGCGGCTCCGGACGAGCCAAAGAGCGTGCCGACGGCCAGGATGATCGCGACAAGGATGGCTGCGAGCGGCAAGACGAGCTGCCGGCTCCGGTAAGCGTGATCTTGCATTCGATGCCTCCACCAATATCAGAGAGGTGGTGCCCAGGCGATGTCCAGGATACGCCTTTGACGATGCGTTTGGCAAATCGATCCACCTGATAGCAGGGCAACGAGTTCAGGTTAACGACGGCGTGTAATTTGTGGCCCGCCGCAGGTTAGCGTGATTCAAAGAGGCTTCC
>NZ_JBVVQD010000033.1:0-77257 GCF_055811755.1 Mesorhizobium sp. WSM4840 | reverse complement strand
CTCGCCACTGCACGAACATCTGAAGGCGCGCGGCGCGGTGTTCGGCGAAGTCGCCGGCTGGGAGCGCGCCAACTGGTTCGCCCGTGAGGACCAGGAGCGCGAATACCGCTATTCCTGGAAACGGCAGAACTGGTTCGACAACCAGCGCGACGAACATCTGGCCGTCCGAAACGGCGTCGGCCTGTTCGACATGACCTCGTTCGGCAAGATCCGCCTCGAGGGCCGCGATGCCTGCGCCTTCCTGCAAAAGCTTTGCGCCAACGACATGGACGTGGCGCCGGGCAAGATCGTCTACACCCAGATGCTCAACCAGCGCGGCGGCATCGAGAGCGACCTCACCGTCTCGCGCCTGTCGGAAACCGCCTTCTTCCTCGTCGTGCCCGGCGCGACGCTGCAGCGCGATCTCGCGTGGCTAAAAAAACACCTCTCCGATGAATTCGTCGTGATCACTGATGTGACCGCTGCCGAAGCCGTGCTCTGCCTGATGGGTCCGGATGCGAGGAAGCTGATTCAAAAGCTGAGCCCGAACGATTTCTCCAACGAAACCAACCCATTCGGAACGTTTCAGGAGATAGAAATCGGCATGGGGCTGGCCCGTGCCCATCGTGTGACCTATGTCGGCGAACTCGGCTGGGAGCTTTATGTCTCGACCGATCAGGCAGCTCACGTGTTCGAGGCAATCACGGAGGCCGGCGCCGATGTCGACCTGAAACTCTGCGGCCTGCATACGCTGGATTCCTGCCGCATTGAAAAGGCCTTCCGGCACTTCGGCCACGACATCACCGACGAGGACAATGTGCTGGAGGCAGGCCTTGGATTCGCAGTGAAGACTGCCAAGGGCGATTTTCTTGGCCGCGATGCCGTGCTGAGGAAGAAGGAAACCGGATTGAACCGGCGGCTGGTGCAGTTCCGCCTGAAAGACACGCAACCCTTGCTCTTCCACAACGAAGCGATCCTGCGCGACGGCAAGATTGTCGGCCCGATCACCTCGGGCAATTACGGCCATCATCTCGGCGGCGCCATCGGCCTAGGCTACGTGCCGTGCCAGGGCGAGGGCGAGGCGGACGTGCTGTCGTCGTCCTACGCGATCGAAATCGCAGGCGAGCGCTTCGCCGCGGAAGCCTCGCTGAAGCCGATGTATGATCCGAAGGCGGAGCGGGTGAAGATGTAGCGCGGTCCACTGCTCGACGTTGAATAGCCGAACGGAAGACCTAGGAATTCGGTATGGGCGTGCTTTTTCTCCAAAACGGCTCGTCTTCGTGCGTCGAACTCGAAAGTCGTTACAAATTTATATCTTGTTTGAAAGAGTGGATTGGATGACGCGATCTGAGTTCAACACACAGGCGTTTTTGAAGGCGCTGGATCGAAAGAAGTCGGATAGAAAACTAAACTGGAAGCAAGTCGCTGAACTTTCGGGAGTCAGCGCTTCAACACTGACCCTCATGGCGCAGGGACAAAGGCCAGATGTCGAGAACCTGGCTCGGCTATTCCACTGGTCGGGTTTGAGTGCCGACACATTTATGGGCGCTGGACAGGACACCGCCTTTTTACAGAGCCGTTCAGCCAAATCACCATGGTCATCTGCTCGGACAACTACCTTGCCGACAATGGCCGCAGCACGGTGGTCGACACCATCACTGGCATTTGTGTGCGTCTCCGAGACAAACTCCACCATGGCTAGCGGGAAAAGGATGACCAACAGATAGCGATCACGCCGCCAAAGCTAAGGCGTTCAGATGCGACGTAGGCCCAGCGCCTCTGATTTAGCTGGACGCGGATCATTCCGGTCGACAGCCCGCCGCTCGCGCCGCCATTGTCCGGGCGCCACACCGGTCGCAGCCTTGAAAGCGCGGCTGAGGGCGATGTCAGTGCCATAGCCGGTCTGCGCGGCCGCCGCTGCTATCGAGTGGCCGGCGGCGAGAATAAGTTTAGCGCGGTAAATGCGCCATGTGGCGATGTAGGTCAGCGGCGGCACTCCGACGACCGACTTGAACAGCGCCGCAAAGGTGGAGCGCGACATCCCGGCGTCGCGGGCGAGCTGCTCCAGCGTCCACGGGCGCGCCAGATCGGCATGGATCCGGTGCAGCGTCTGCGCCAGCTGGCGATGGGTCAGCCCTGCAAGCCAGCCCCCGGGCATGTTGCCCTCGGAACCGGCCCAGATTCGGATCGCCTGGATGAACAGCACGTCGAGTAGCCGCCCGACGACATAGGAGCCACCAAGTGATCCCTGCGCTTCTTCCGCCCCGATCTGTTCGAGCACCGAGACCATCCGCCCCGCGTCGGACTCCGGCATCGCGACATGCACGACATCGGGCAGCAGCGCCGACAGAGGCTCGCCCGCGGCGTGGTCGAACGTAAACAAGGTCGAGAAGAATTCGCACGCTTCGCCGTCTCCGCCGAAGGACACCGTCTCGCCGGTCACATGGTCGGCGATCTGCCAGCAGGGCACTGCGACCCGGTCTGGCCTGTCGCCTAATATGCCCACGATCCCCTGCTTGATGATGAGGCAGTCGCCTGCCTGAACGACGACCGGCGGGTGCCCGACTTGAGTGAACCAGCCTTGACCTTTGGACACCACGACCAGTCGGGCCTGACCGCCGCTGTCGAACGACATCGCCCACGGCGCGTGAGCACGCATGCGGACGAAGAGTGAGCTTTCGAGCTGCATGGCGCTGAGGACGGAGTCGAAAGGATGCATTGGCGATCTCGGACGATAGGTTATGAATCACATACTTCACGCAATGGATGATCCGGTCAAGCGCCGCCATATCACTCCCACAAACTGGAGTGACGTATGAAGATCTATCGTTTGCTGAAAGTCGGTTCGATCGATGGCATCGAACTGTTCGATGAGCCCACCCCGCAGCCCGGTCCGGGCGAGGTTCTGGTCAACATCAAGGCGACGTCGCTGAACTTCCGCGATCTTTCGATCGTGCAGGGCTGGTCGCCCTTTCCCCTCGAAGAAGGGCGGGTGCAGTTGTCCGACGCCGCCGGTGTGGTCGAGGCGGTCGGTCCGGGTGTGACCCGCTTGGCGGTCGGCGACCGGGTGACGAACAATTTCATGCCGGGCTGGCATACGGGGCCGTTCCGCGAGTTCGCGCCGCAATATGGCACCCAGCTCGATGGCTGGATGGCGGAGTATCGCACGATCGACCAGAACGAACTGATCGCCATCCCCGACTCGATCAGCTTCGAGGACGCCGCGACGCTGCCTTGCGCGGCGGTCACCGGCTGGAACGCGGTCGCCGGTGTCGGACCGCACCAGCGCGTCCTGACCCAGGGAACCGGCGGCGTGTCGCTATTCGCCCTCCAATTCGCCAAGGCGCGCGGCGCCGAGGTGATCGCGACGACCTCGTCGAACGAGAAGGCGGAAAAGCTGCGCGCTTTGGGCGCCGACCACGTCATCAACTATGCCGAGAACCCCGACTGGGGCGAGCAGGCCAAGGCGCTTACCGGCGGGCGCGGCGTCGACCGCGTGGTCGAGGTTGGCGGTCCCGGCACCTTCGGCCAGTCGCTGAAAGCGGTCGCGCTCAGCGGCCAGGTGTCGATGGTCGGCGTGCTGGCGGAGGGCGAGATGCCCCGCTACCTCGACATGTTCCTCACTTTTGCGCGGTTCCAGACGATCGCGACCGGCAATCGCCAGGACCTGGAGGACGTCATCGCCGCCTTCGCACAGAATGGCATCCGCCCGGTGATCGACAGCCGCTTCGCGTTCGACGACGGCAAGAGCGCGTTCGAGCATTTCGGCAGGCGCAACGTGTTCGGCAAGGTCGTCATCACCAACGAAGCCTGAGATCGGCGCTCCAGTGCCGTGCATGTCGCCCCGGAAGGGGAATTGAAACCGCGCCGGTGCGACGCGCTACATCGCACCTTCTCATTGCAAGGAGCATATGAAATGGCAAAACTGACTGGCAAGGTCGCGGTGATCACCGGCGGCGGAAGCGGCATCGGGCTCGCCTCCGCGAAACTGTTCGCCCAGGAGGGCGCTAAGGTCGTCATTGTCGGCCGCACCAAATCCGCCCTCGATGAAGCAGCCGCCGAAATCGGCGAAAACGCTGTGGCTATCGTCGCGGATGTCTCTGATCTCGATGCGCTTGACGCGCTTTATGCCGAAGTCGGCAAACGCTTTGGCAGGATCGACGTGATCTTCGCCAATGCGGGCGTCAACAATCTCGCGCCCTTCGAAGCGGTGACGCCGGAGGATTTCGACCGTCAGTTCAACTCCAACGTCCGCGGCCTCTTCTTCACCGTGCAGAAGGCGCTGCCGCTGCTCAGTGAAGGGGCGTCGGTGATCCTCAACGCATCGGTCGCGCACCACAAGGGCTCCCCGCTTCACTCGGTCTATGCCGCGACCAAAGCCGCCACGCGGTCCTTCGCGCGCAGTTGGACGACCGACCTCAAGCACCGGAAGATCCGGGTCAACTCACTCAGCCCCGGCCTGGTCGAGACCCCGATCTTCGGGAAGCTTGGCGTGCCGGTCGAGGCCATCAAGGAAGGGCTGCCCGCCATGCTTGCCCTGATGCCGATGGGCCGGGTCGGACGGGTGGAGGAGGCGGCCACCGTCGCGCTGTTCCTGGCGAGCGACGACAGCTCGTTCGTGACCGGCATTGACCTCCCAGTCGATGGCGGCCTTGGACAGGTTTAAGTCTGTGCCTGGCGTACACCGACCCTGGCGGGACGCGCTGCTGCGTTGCTGCGGGAAAACGGCTTTGCGGCGGTCGATGCCGACCGCGGGCTGGATCACGGCGTCTTCGTCGGCTCAAGGTGGCCTTCCCCGATTCCGGTCGTCGCGATGTTCGTGGAGCGCGGGTTCGATCCGGCGATGCATGTCGCCGCCGGCCGCGCGCTGGCGCCGCTGCGTGACGAGGGCGTGCTGATCATGGGATCGGACATGAGAACGGTTCTTCCTGTGCTCCGGAACCATACGGAATGATAGGGTAAGATGTCTGATTTTGACCCACGAAAAAGTCGATGAAATCAATCATTCTGGCAACGTCGTCTGGGCCCACCAACACCTGCAGCCTACTTTCCCAAAGACCAATGATCTTAGTTGCTGTAGGCCGCTCTCGACGTCCGTCTTCTACGGGACGAACGGCAGCTTTGCGCCAAATGTCGGCCGTTGAGGTGATCTTTGCTGTTGCCCGATAGCAGACGTTGCCGGCGACCACCCTGGACATCGTAGTCGCGTCATGAGCGGCCATTCCCTTTTCGATCGCAAACGACCGGAGTCGACCCGTTGCAGACTTCGACAGTGTGTGTGCTGAACGGGTTGTCGTTAGCGGCAGACCGTCGCCACCGATCTTATGGCGGCAAACCTGCTTCCCTTAGCAAGCGGCCAAGCTCCCGAGCCTTCTCAGGATCGCGGTAACACTCGCGGCTGGTGAAGTTGGAGGCCGTTAGAGCTGCCTCGCTGCCGACAGCTTCCCTGACCATCCGGCCGGCTTCGTCGGATCGATCGAGCGCCACGAGCGCGGCCGCCCGATAGAGGCGCGATCGAGTGGTCTGAAACGTGAGTTTGCGAAGGGATTCAATAGCCTCGGCATAGCGGCCCAGCGCATAAAGAGCCACACCCCGTTCCTCGACGCACCACACAGGAAGGAACGGGTCGAGCATCTCGGCTTCGTCGAGCAAGGACAATGAATGCTCTGCTTCGCCCACACAGGTAAAGACCGCGGCGCATCTTGCCTTGATGTAGGCATCCGTCGGGTTCAATTCCATTGCTCTGCGGCTGTGCGCCAGGGCCTCGTCGAAGTTGCCACCCATAAGTTCAAACGCGCCCATGATCCGGTTTGCCTCGGCATCGCAGGGGTCAAGCTCGAGCGCGCGGCAAATGTCCCGTCGACCTTGCTCGGGGTCGAAACCCGGCAGCCCCGACGCTGCGCAGACCCTCCACGCATAGGCGGCCGCGTAGTGCGGATCGGCCTCGATCGCCTTTGAAAGCCAGCCGACGGCCTGGCGAGCATTGTCGTCGGTGACGCCGCCTAGGCGGTGATGATCGAGCCCGCGCAAGAGGCAGTCGAAGGCGGTCATGTTTTCTGGCGGCTTTCGGCGCGCCGCCACCATGGCTGCGTCCTCCATCCGTCCGGATACCGTCGCGGCGATCCTCGCGACGATTCCATCAACCAAAGCGAGAATTTCCTCGAACGGACGCTGGATCTTGTCGCTCCAGACCACCGTCCCCTGGTCGGTTTCCGACAGCGTGAGGCTGATCGAAACCCGCTCTCCGATCTTGCGCAGCTGTCCCTCAAGCACATATCGAACGCCCAGAGCCTCGCCGACCCTCACCGGATCCGGGTGGGAGTCCGCAACCGCGAAGCTCGCACTCCGCGAACTGACCGAAAGACGCCGAAACCGCCCCAGTTCGACAATAAGCTCCTCGGTGAGGCCCTCAGCGAGATAGCGCTGGTTCTCGTCGTCGCCCGACACCCGGAAAGGGAGCACCGCGACCGATGCCGGCCGCCGTTCCGTCGTGATGACCAGTTGCGTCGGCGCCGACTGCAGCCGATGCGCTCCGATCTCGCCGCGGACCCGATAGAGGTGCACCGATTCCGTAATGTTCTTGAACGCCCGCTCGCCCATATCGTCGAATATGAACGCAGAATTGCGGCGGACATGATCGAAGAGCGCACCGCTCACATAGATCGAGTCTGGTTCGGCTGCCGCCTGTATGCGCGCCGCGAGGTTGACGCCGTCTCCGACCAGATCATCGCCCTGCACCACGACATCCGCGATATGGAGACCAAACCGCATCCTGAAAGGTTCGGTGTCGGGCTCTTGCGCGCCTGCAAGCGCGCTGCGGATCTCGAATGCACTGCGCACGGCGTTTACGGCGCTCGGAAATTCGGCGAGGGTCCCGTCACCCGTCGTCTTGAAAACCCGGCCGTCGAGCAGATCGACCTTTTCCGAAATGAGGGCCTGACAGCTAGCCAAGCGTTCCGCGGTTTGCTCCTCGGCTCGCTCCATCATTCCGGAATAGCCGACGATATCGCCTACCATCAGGGCGGCCATTCTGCGCTTCATGGGCGAAGCTCCTTCAGGGGGCGACCAATCGTCGGTATCATCACCCCTCTGGGAGTGTAGCGCATTGCAAAGCCGGCCGCATCGGGAAACGCGCCCTGCGAACGTCTCAAGGAGATCGCCAAACCTTTAAACGCTGAGACGATGGGCGTTTGTGTGAAGCCGGGTTCGCACCCTTTCGCGACCTTCAGGCGGAACGAGGCGATGACCGGAATGGGTCAGTTTACGTCGATGCACACAGCCCGACTGAAGGTCCGCTTCTGACATTCCGAGCCTCTAAGCCGCAAGTCCGCCAACGGCCCATTGAAGTCATTCGACAACTGTCGGCGATTGAACACGTTTGGCGCGAAGCAGACATAGTTTAGATGGCGCGGCCTCAGATGAGATCCATCTGCAAAATCGCGAGTGGTTTGGAATGTGCCGGAAACAGCCGACCTGGGCTGGCGAGTGAAATGGCAGCAATAGCGTTTCGCCGTTTAATAGTTATGCGTCTGCCAGCTCCATCGAGCGGCCTAGATGCTTTTCCTTTTTTTTTCTGTGGGGATATCTGTGGGGCAGGCAGTCTTAGGGTTGCCTAACCCATTGTTTTTTCTGGTCGGAGTGGCAGGATTTGAACCTGCGACCCCATCGTCCCGAACGATGTGCGCTACCAGGCTGCGCTACACTCCGTGACCAGACCGCGGGCTTATAGCCGCCGCACTTCGTTCCTGCAAGCGCCAATGGCAACGCTTCTGTCGCATTTCTTCCGCTTTCGCCTTAACCTCATACGGGTTTCAGTTCCCTGCGGGATAAACACCGCTTAAGGGCTCGTGTTATAGGCATGGCCACCTGCGTTAAAACCACTCTGAATCCAGCCGCTTGGAGTTACTGTCTTGTCCCTGAAGATCGTTAGCGAAGCCCTTCCCAACACCTTCGAGTTTGAAACCTCGGCGCTGATCAAGGCGTCCGGCTTTCGTGAGTATGATGCGCGCTGGTGGTTCGGCCATCCTGGATCTGCGAAGCCGCCTGAGCTCAACCTGATCGGTGTCCAGGCGCTCGGCATGGGGCTCGGCACGCTGATCCGGCGCCTGGGCGCCGGGCCGGATATCGTGACCGGTCATGATTTCCGCTCCTATTCGCTGGCGATCAAGCTGGCGCTGGTTTCCGGGCTGATGGCCGCCGGCGCGCGGGTTAGGGATATCGGGCTGGCGCTGTCACCGATGGCCTATTTCGCCCAGTTCGCGCTCGACACGCCGTCCGTCGCCATGGTCACCGCCTCGCACAACGAAAACGGCTGGAGCGGCGTCAAGATGGGGGCGGCGCGTCCGCTGACCTTCGGCCCGGAGGAAATGAGCGCATTGAAGACGATCGTGCTTGCCGGCGACTTCGATCTTATCGGCGGCGGCTCCTATGACTTCGTTGCGGATTTCCGCAAAACCTATCTCGACGACCTGACCCGGGACAAGCGCATATCGAGAAAGCTCAAGGTGGTCGCCGCCTGCGGCAACGGCACCGCCGGCGCCTTTGCACCTGAAGCGCTGGAGCGGATCGGGTGCGAGGTGATCCCGCTGGACGTCGAGCTCGATCATACGTTTCCGAATTACAATCCCAATCCCGAAGACATGAAGATGCTGCACGCGATCCGCGACAAGGTGCTGGAGACGGGAGCCGACGTCGGGCTCGGCTTCGACGGCGATGGTGACCGCTGCGGCGTGGTCGACAATGAAGGCAACGAGATCTTCGCCGACAAGGTCGGCGTCATGCTTGCGCGCGATATCGCGCGACTGCATCCCGGCTCGACTTTCGTCGTTGACGTCAAGTCGACCGGATTGTTCAACACCGACGCCGCGTTGCGCGCCGATGGCGCCATCACCGACTATTGGAAGACCGGCCATTCCTACATAAAACGGCGCGTGGCCGAGCTTGGCGCCATCGCCGGTTTCGAGAAATCCGGTCACTTCTTCTTCAATCCGCCGATAGGGCGCGGCTATGACGATGGTCTCATCACAGCTATCGCCATCTGTCAGATGCTGGATCGCAGCCCGACCAGCAGCATGGCCGATCTCTATCGCGACCTGCCGCTGACCTTCGGCACGCCGACCATGTCGCCGCACTGCGCCGACGAGCTGAAATACGGCGTGGTCGAGCGGGTCGTTTCCGATTTTCAGGCAATGAAGCAGGACGGCACGGTCTTCGCCGGCCAGAAGATCGCCGATCTGATAACCGTCAATGGCGTGCGCGTCGTGGCCGAGGACGGCACCTGGGGCCTGGTGCGGGCGTCGTCGAACAAGCCGGAGCTTGTCGTCGTGGTGGAGAGCCCGGTGTCATCCGAGCGGCGCCGGCAGATGTTCGAAGCCGTCGATGCGGTGCTGCGCCGCAGCCCTGAAGTCGGCGCCTATAACCAGACTTTTTAGGTTTTCTCATTTCATCGCGGCGTGAGAAGGCCACGGTGGGGGAGCGGACCAAATTTTCCCAACAGCTGGTCCGCTCCCAAGTTTTCATCGGCCGATCATGTCTACAGGAACTCAGGCAGCGGAATAAGCCCGCTCAAGGGCACGCCAGTCGAACTCCCGCGCCCAGTCGGCAAAACTGTGCCAGCGGACCTCCGGGAAATCTCGGTGTAAAGCCGCGATATCGACGTCATAGCCGACGCGGTCGAACCACTCGAACATCAGCGCCGTATCTTCGCTTTGTTGGCGGGCCACCGCGATTGGAATTGCCTGATAGTTGATCGGGCGGCCGATGGACTGCGAAAGGATCTTGGCCTGGTCTTCGCCGGACAACTCGTCTCCCGCAATATCGAAGCGCTTGCCGAACACGCGCTCGCGTCGCTCGACCAGGGCGGCAACGAAGGCGCCGATGTCGGCAAGTGCGACCAGCTGGAGGACACGTTTGGCGGGCATTGCAAAGGCATGCGTGCCCTGGCTGAGCGCGCCGATCGACCACGGCGCGACGAAATTCTCCATGAAGGCAACCGGGGCGCTGATCGTATAGGGAATGCCGAGCCGTTCGACATGCTGCTCGACGAGATATTTGCTTTCGAAATGCGGGATGCCGGTTTTCTTGTTGGCATCGGCAACGGACGAATAGATCAGATGCCCGACGCCTGCAGCCTTGGCTGCATCGGCGGCTAGAATCCCCTGGCGGGTCTCCTCTTCCATCCCGGCTTCGTAGCTGTTGCCCATCAAGAACATGGTGTCGACGTCTTTGACTGCCTTCACAACGGAGGCCGTGTCGCCGAGATCGCCGGCCACGATCTCGGCGCCTACCGACGCCAGCTGCCGTGCGCCATCGCTGTCCGGCTTGCGGGTCAGTGCCTTGACGCGATGTCCACCACTCGACAGCAAAGCACGCGCAACTGCGCCGCCTTGCTGGCCTGTGGCGCCGGTCACCAGAACGTTTCGTTTGGTGGTCATCTTGTTCGCTCCTTTTCCGTTCGCTGGAGCAAAATTAGGACCTATCGCATTGATGCATAACCACCTATAATTGGAAAACTTTGTCCCAACAATGGATACAATGCTCGACCTCAACGACATCGTGGTGTTCGCTCGCGTCGTCGAAGCTGGCAGCTTCACCGCCGCCGCGCGCCTGCTCGCCATGCCCAAGACGACGGTCAGCCGCCGCATTGCCGCGCTCGAGCGCGAGGTCGGGGTCCGCCTGTTGCAGCGCACGACACGCAGCCTCAATATGACGGACGCTGGACGCCTCTATTACGAGCAGAGCAGCCAGGCGCTGCGGACGATCGAGGAAGCAAATTTGCGCCTCGCGGAAGCAAGAGCTGAGCCATCGGGCACGATCCGCGTTTCGGCTCCTGTCGGCTTCGGCGGCTATTTCCTCACCCAGGCGGTGGTCGACTTTCTTGCGATGTATCCAAAAACCAAGGTCGAGCTCCGCCTGACCGACGACAAGCTCAACCTGGTTGAGGATGGTATAGATCTCGCCTTCCGAACCGGCATCCTTCAGGATTCGACGCTGATCGCCCGCAAACTCGGTTCCACGCACAGGCTGCTCTGCGCCAGCCCGGACTATCTCGCAAGGCACGGGATGCCGGAACGCCTGGCGGATCTCGCGCACCACCAGTGCGTCATCGCAGGCCCTTCGACCTCGGGCACCCATTGGGTGCTGGACGGGCCACACGGTCAGGAAACGGTCACGGTGGCCGGGCGCTTCGCCGCGAATGAAATGCAGGCGGTCGTTGCGGCCACGCTCGCAGGCTTCGGCATCGCCCAATTGCCGCACAGCATCGCCGAGCCCCTCATCAATGGGGGGCGGCTGAGCCGCGTTCTCCGGGACTACACGACTCCGGTCGGCGGGCTGCATGTCCTATATCCGAGCAGCCGGCATCTTTCGCCCCTCGTCAAGGAATTCATCGAGCTCGCATCCGACCGGATTTCCAGTCGGGCAAATACAGCGACTGACCAGCAGTAGCCGCGAGCCTCAATAGGGGCTCGCCACATCCCCGGTCTCGACATAGACCGACTTCAGCTGCGAATAGAGCGCCAGCGCCGCCAGCGAATTTTCGCGGCCGATACCGGACTGCTTGAAGCCGCCGAACGGAATTTCGACCGGCGTCAGATTATAGGCGTTGATCCAGCAGGTGCCGGCCTGCAGCTCGGCGATGACGCGGTGGGCGCGGGGCAAGTCGCGCGTGAACACGCCGGCGGCAAGGCCGAATTCGGTATCGTTGGCGCGGTCGATCACCTCGTCCTCACCGTCGAATTTCAGCACGCTCATGACAGGCCCGAAAATCTCCTCGCGCGCGATGCGCATGGCGTCGGTGACATGGGTGAAGACCGTCGGCTCGATGAAGAAGCCGTTCTGGAAACCCTGCAGCGAAGGCACATTGCCGCCGCAGGCGAGGACAGCGCCATCCTGCTTGCCAGCCTCGATATAGCCGATGACCTTCTCGTGCTGCGCCTTGGAGACCAGCGGCCCCATCTGAGTTTCCTGGTCGAGCGGATCGCCGATGCGGATCTTCTTCGTCCGCTCGGTCAGGCGTTCGACGAAACGGTCGTGGATGCCCTTCTGCACGAACACCCGCGTGCCGTTGGAGCAGATTTGGCCGGTCGAATAGAAATTGCCGAGCATGGCGCCGCCGATGGCGTTTTCGAGATCGGCGTCGTCGAAGACGATCAGCGGCGACTTGCCGCCAAGCTCCATGGTTGCATGCTTCATCTTCGAGCCGGCGAGCGACAGCACCTTGCGGCCGGTCGGCACCGATCCGGTCACCGAGACCTTGGCGACGAGATCGTGGCCGACGAGGCCGGCGCCGACATCGCCATAGCCTTGCACGACGTTGAACAGCCCGTCGGGCAGGCCGGCTTCTGTATAGATTTCGGCCAGCGCCAGAGCCGACAGCGGCGTGTTCTCCGACGGCTTGAACACCATGGCGTTGCCCATGGCGAGCGCCGGTGCCGATTTCCAGCCGGCGATCTGGATCGGATAGTTCCAGGCGCCGATGCCGACGCAGACGCCGAGCGCCTCGCGCCTTGTATAGGCGAAGGGTCCGCCGAGATCGATGGACTCGCCATTATAGGCAGCGACCACGCCGCCGAAATATTCAAGGCAGTCGGCTGCCGATGGCGCGTCCGCCACCAGCGTCTCCTGGATCGCCTTGCCGGTATCCAGCGTCTCGACGCGCGCCAGGTCGGCGTTGCGCGCGCGCAATATGTCGGCGGCGCGGCGCAGGATGCGTCCGCGCTCGACCGGCTTCAGCCGCGCCCAGGCCGGTTGTGCTGCACGCGCTGCTTCGATCGCCAGTTCCAGCACATTCAGCGTCGCCGAACGCAGCATCGCGATGGTCTCGCCGGTTGCCGGATAGATCACCGGCAGCGGCGCACCCTGCTCGTCGTCGATGTAGCGTCCGTTGACATAGTGCGATGCCTTTGGCTGGGCGCGCATGGGAGCTTCTCCAAATTGTCTTTCTCCGGGACCGGCGGGCGGACAGTCCGTCAGATCATGGCTTATCTGTCCGATGCCTGCCAGCGCGGATTGATCCATGGCTCCTGGTTGGACGGCGCCAGCGGCGTGCGGCCGAGAATGTGGTCGGCGGCCTTCTCGCCGGTCATGATCGACGGCGCGTTGAGATTGCCGTTGGTGACGCGCGGGAAGATCGAGGAATCGGCGACCCGCAGCCCTTCGACACCGATGACACGGCATTCCGGATCGACGACGCTCATCGGATCATCGGTACGGCCCATCTTGCAGGTTCCGCAAGGGTGGTAGGCGCTTTCGGCGTGATCGCGAATGAAGGCATCGAGATCGTCGTCCGACTGGACGTGCGAGCCCGGCGAGATCTCCCTGCCGCGATAAGGATCGAATGCCGACTGGCCGAAGATCTCGCGCGTCAGCCGTATGCAGTGGCGGAACTCGGTCCAGTCGTCCGGATGCGACATGTAGTTGAAGCGGATCACCGGCTTCGATCTCGGATCGGGCGAGCGTAGCATGACAGAACCGCGCGACTTCGATCGCATCGGCCCGACATGCGCCTGGAAACCATGCGCTTTCGCCGCCGCCCTGCCGTCATAGCGGACCGCCGCCGGGATGAAATGATACTGGATGTCGGGATAGTCGACGCCGGCGCGCGAGCGCACGAAGGCGGCCGCCTCGAAATGGTTGGTTGCGCCAAGACCCGACTTGAAGAACAGCCATTGCGCGCCGATCAGTGCCTTCGACAACGGGTTCAGCACCGAATTCAGCGTGATCGGCTGGGTGGATTCCTGCTGGATATAGAGCTCCATATGGTCCTGCAGGTTGCGGCCGACGCCGGGCCGGTCGGCGATCACCGGAATGCCGTATTCCCTGAGATGTTGGGCCGGGCCGATGCCGGACAGCATCAGGATCTTGGGCGAATTGATCGAGGACGCGGCAACGATCACTTCACGTCGCGCCTTGATCACCTGAATCCGTCTGCGCACTTCGATCTCGACGCCGGTGGCGCGTTGATTCTCGATGATCACCCGTCGGGCGAAGCCCTTGACCAGGCTTACATTTTTCCGCCTCAGCGCCGGCCTGAGATAGGCGCTCGCCGCCGACCAGCGGCGGCCGCCGCGAATGGTCTGTTCCATCGGCCCAAAGCCTTCCTGCTTCGCGCCGTTGTAGTCGTCGGTCAGTTCAAAGCCGGCCTGACGGCCTGCCTCGACAAAGGCGCCGTAGAGCGGGTTGGTCCTCGAGCCCCGCTGCACGGTCAGCGGGCCGCCGTGGCCGCGCCAGCCATTCTCGCCGCCGTTGGCGTCCTCCATGCGCTTGAAGTAGGGGAGCACGTCGGCAAACCCCCAGCCGGCCGCGCCCTGTTCGGCCCAATGGTCGAAATCGCGAGCATGGCCGCGCACATAGACCATGCCGTTGATCGAGGACGAGCCGCCGATGACCTTGCCGCGCGGCGTCGCCAGCACGCGACCGCCGAGATGCGGTTCCGGCTCGCTGGCAAAACCCCAGTCATAGAGGCTCATGTTGAGCGGGATCGACAGCGCCGACGGCATCTGGATCAGCGGCCCGATATCGCTGCCGCCAAATTCGATGACGATCACCGAATATTTGCCATCCTCCGACAGCCGGTAGGCCATGGCCGAGCCGGCCGAGCCGGCGCCGATGATGACGAAATCCGCCTCAAGCATGGTTCATATGCGCCCATCGTTCATATGCGTCATGAAATCGGTGAGCGAGACATTGCCGCCGGTTGCCACCACGAGCACACTCTTGCTGCTCACGTCCACCTTGCCGCCGAGCAACGCCGCCAGCGATGCAGCGCCCGAGGGTTCCAGCACCAGCTTCATCCGCTCGAAGGCGATGCGCATCGCGCGGCGCACCGATTGATCGTCGACGGTGATGCCGCGAACGCCCGCGGTTCTGACCGCCGCGAATGGCGCGTCGCCGGGCTTGCGCGCCATCAGCCCGTCGCATATCGATTTCGGCCCGATCGGCATGGTTTCGATGACGCCATGCGCGAGCGACGAGCCCATGCCGTTGAAACCTTCCGGCTCGACGCCGATGATCTCGGTCGCCGGCGACAGATAGTGGAAAGCCAGCGAAACGCCGCCGATCAGCCCGCCGCCGCCGACCGAACAGAACAGAAGATCGGCGCTGGCATCCCTGGCATCGAGTTGCTCGAGTGCCTCCAGCCCCACACCAGCCTGGCCAGCGACGATCTCCGGATCGTCGAACGGATGCAGCAGCGCCAGCCCCTCGGTCTCGGCGATCTCGCGCGCCGTGGCGGCGGCAACCTCCTCACGCGCGCGCTCGCCATGGTCGGTCAGCACCACGCGCGCGCCATATCCGGTCGTTGCGTCGCGCTTGGCGGCCGGCGCGTCGATCGGCATGACGATGGTCACCGGAATGCCCAGCGCCTGGCCGGCGGCGGCCAACCCTTGCGCGAAATTGCCGGAGGAATAGGCGACGACGCCCTTCCTGGCTTCATCGGACGAAAGCCGCTTCAGCCGCCAGTAGGCGCCGCGCACCTTGAAGGAACCCGCCCATTGCAGCGACTCCGGCTTGACGAAGACACGAGCTGCACCGGTCTCTCTGGCCAAGGCCGCTGACTCCAGCAGCGGCGTGATCTGCGTAGCCTTGGCGGTGACGGCATACGCCTGTTTGAGGTGATCGAGGGAGGGGACAAGGGTTGTCATCATTCGCCTCGCGGATACCTTTTGCTCTCTTCGAGATTGTCGAGGTTCATGTGATTGCGCATGTAGCGCTCCGATGCCTTTTGCAGCGGCTGGAAATCCCAGGGGTAGTAGGCGCCATTGCGCAGCGCCGGATAGACGACCCAGCGGCGCGCC
Organism: Mesorhizobium sp. WSM4840; assembly: GCF_055811755.1. Lineage (NCBI taxonomy): Bacteria > Pseudomonadati > Pseudomonadota > Alphaproteobacteria > Hyphomicrobiales > Phyllobacteriaceae > Mesorhizobium > Mesorhizobium sp. WSM4840. The sequence goes on along the minus strand of NZ_JBVVQD010000033.1, from coordinate 61,484 downwards.
TGGCTTTCGCGCACGGCGGCGTCGAAGCCGGTCATGTCCCAGCGCGCCCGAACCTTGTCCATGAACGTCGCCACCAGGTCCGCATTGACCGGGTCGTCGGCCAAATTGTCTCGCTCGAGCGGATCGGCTTCGAGATCGAACAGCTGCGGCGGGTCAAGCTCGCAATGGACGAACTTGTATCTGCCGTCGCGGATCGCCACCAAGGGCGCGCAGGAGCCTTCCGCTGCATACTCCATCAACACAGGCGCGGTGCGCTGCCTGCCCTCTGTAAGCGGCAGCAGCGACTGGCCGTCGGTCCATGGCGCGATCGCCCCGATATCGATGCCGGCGAGGTCGCAAAGCGTCGGCGTGACGTCGAGATTGGAGACCGGCGCATCGATCAGCCCGGCTGGTATGCCCTTGCCGGCGATCATCAGCGGCACCCGCACCGAGCCTTCGAAGAAGCTCATCTTGAACCACAGGCCGCGTTCGCCGAGCATGTCGCCGTGGTCCGAGCAGAACAGGATGACGGTATCGTCGAGCATGCGTGTTCGGCTGAGAACGTCCAGAAGCTCGCCGAGCTTGTCGTCGACATAGGAGATGTTGGCGAAATAGCCGCGCCGCGAACGTCGCACCTGCTCAGGGGTGATCTCGAACGAGGGATAGTCGCTTGCGCGGTACAGCCGCTGCGAATGCACATCCTGCTCGTCATGCGCGATGAACCCTGTTTCTGGGTCGAGCGCCTGGCAGTTTTCGTAGAGATCCCAATACTGCTTGCGCGCGACATAGGGATCGTGCGGGTGCGACAGCGAAACGGTGAGGCACCAGGGCCGATGGTTCGCATCATCTTGTTCGCGCGAAAGCTGATAGAGTTTCTGCGTGGACAGGAACACCACCTCGTCGTCATACTCCATCTGGTTGGTGATCTCGGCGACGCCGGCGCCGGCAACCGAGCCGAGATTATGATACCACCAGTCGATCCGCTCGCCGGGCTTACGGTAATCCGGCGTCCAGCCGAAATCGGCGGGATAGATGTCAGTGGTCAGCCGCTCCTCGAAACCGTGCAACTGGTCCGGCCCGACGAAATGCATCTTCCCGGACAGGCAGGTGTAGTAGCCGGCGGCGCGCAGATGATGAGCGAAGGTCGGGATCGACGAGACGAATTCGGCGGCGTTATCGTAGACCCCGGTGCGCGACGGCAACTGGCCGCTCATGAACGAGGCGCGGCCCGGCGCGCAGAGCGGCGAGGCGGTGTAATTGTTTTTTAAGCGCGCCGAACGAGCGGCCAGCGCCTTCAGATGCGGCGCATGCAGGAAGTCCGCCGGTCCGTCCGGGAACAATGTGCCGTTGAGCTGATCGACCATGACGATCAGGAAATTGGGTCGCTTGGACGTCACTGCGCGCTCCGGCGGCTGAGTTTCGTTTCGAGGTAATCCTCGATCAGTGCGATCGCGGTCGCGGCATTGGGCACGCCGTCCTTCAGCGCGCGCCTGATGTAGAGCCCGTCGATCAGCGCCGCTGTCGCCTCGGCGACCCGGTCGGCTTCGCTTCTCGGCAGGATGCCGGTCAGCCCGCTCAACAGATTGGAATGCAGCCGTCGCGCATAGACCTTGAGCAGCCGGCGCAGTGCCGACGATTTCTGCGCCTCGACATAGAAGGCCAGCCAGGCGGCGATCGTTTCCGGCTGGAACTGGACTTCGGAGAAATTGACGGCGACCACGGCTGAAACGCGCTGGCGTGCCGTGCTGGCCGATCGAAGCGCGCGCCGCATGTCGGCGGTCAGCTCGGCCAGGATGTGCCGCATCGTCGCCAGCAAAAGTTCGTCCTTGGCGCCGAAATAGTGATGGGCAAGCGCCGAGGACACGCCGGCGCGCCCGGCGATTTCCGACATCGTCACATCAAGCGAACCGCGCTCGCCGATCGCCGAGATCGTCGCGTCGATCAGCGCCCTGCGGCGCAACGGCTCCATTCCGACTTTCGGCATTCTTGCTCCGGCCTGTTGCGACGAGATTATTTTTTATTGACGGATCAATCAACAAAAATCCAGCCTGATTTGGTGGCAAAAGTCAGGTGCCGTGACCAGATACTCAAGATCAAGCGATTGTGTGGTTCTGGCCCCTTCACGAAGTCGCTGGAACGGTTCATGCTTGAACAATGCTGAGGCGCTGCGACATCGCGTAGCCCGGCCCGCAGGATGGAGATAAACCATGACAGCATGCATCGTCGGCTGGGCGCATTCGCGTTTCGGCAAGCTCGAAGGCGAGACGCTGGAGGGCCTGATCACCAAGGTGGCTAGCGAGGCGCTCGATCATGCCGGCATCGGTCCGGACGAGGTCGACGAGATCGTGCTTGGTCACTTCAATGCCGGCTTTTCCGCACAGGATTTCACCGCAAGCCTGGTCCTGCAGGCCGACGACCGGCTGCGCTTCAAGCCGGCGACCCGCGTCGAGAACGCTTGCGCCACCGGTTCGGCGGCGGTCAGGCAAGGCATCCGCGCCATCGACGCCAATGCCGCCCGCATCGTGCTGGTGGTCGGCGCCGAGCAGATGACAACGACATCAGGTCCAGAAATCGGCAAGAACCTTCTCAAGGCCTCTTATCTGCCCGAGGAGGGCGACACGCCGGCAGGCTTCGCCGGCGTTTTCGGCAAGATCGCCCAAGCCTATTTCCAGCGCTATGGCGACCAGTCGGACGCGCTGGCGATGATCGCCGCCAAGAACCACAAGAACGGCGTCGACAATCCCTATGCGCAGATGCGCAAGGATTTCGGCTATGAGTTCTGCCGGCATGAGAGCGAGAAGAACCCCTTCGTCGCTGGCCCTCTGAAACGCACCGACTGCTCGCTGGTTTCGGACGGCGCCGCCGCCCTGGTCCTTGCCGACACGGCGACTGCGTTAAAGATGCGCCGCGCCGTCGCCTTCCGCGCCAACGAGCATGTGCAGGATTTCCTGCCGATGTCGAAGCGCGATATCCTGGCGTTCGAAGGCTGCGAACAGGCCTGGAACCAGGCGCTGAAGAGGGCTGGTGTGACGCTCGATGATCTGTCCTTCGTCGAGACGCATGACTGCTTCACCATCGCCGAGCTGATCGAATATGAGGCGATGGGACTGGCGAAACCGGGCGAGGGCGCAAAACTGGCGCTGGACGGCGAGACGGCGAAGGATGGCCGGCTGCCGGTCAATCCGTCCGGCGGGCTGAAGGCCAAGGGGCACCCGATCGGCGCCACCGGCGTCTCGATGCACGTGCTGAGCGCCATGCAACTCGTCGGCGAGGCCGGCGGCATCCAGGTACCGGGAGCAAGGCTCGGCGGCATCTTCAACATGGGCGGCGCTGCGGTCGCCAACTACGTTTCCATTCTCGATCGGATCAGATAAAAGCGGCCCGCATTACAGCGCCGCGCGCCCTTCCGGGCGCGCAAAGGACGCTGTAACACTTTGATTTTACGCATGACTTTCGAGGTCATGCGTTAGCGGGGAAATCATGACGAATCCGGTTCTGGTCGAAGTTTTGCGCGGCGCCGTGGTCGAGAGCGCCCATCGTGGCGCCATTGCGGTCTTCGATGCCGATGGCAAGCCGGTCTGGGAAATCGGCGATACGGTCCGCCCTGTGTTCCCACGCTCGGCGGTCAAGGCGATTCAGGCGCTGCCGCTGGTCGAAAGCGGCGCGGCCGATGCGTATGGTTTCGGCGACCGCGAACTAGCGCTAGCCTGCGCTTCGCATTCCGGCGAGCCGGCGCATGTCGAACTGGCGCGGGCGATGCTGGCGAAGGCCGGGCTGGACGAGGCGGCGCTGGAATGCGGCGCACATTGGCCATCCGGCCACGACGCGACGCTTGCGCTTGCCAGCGCCGGCAACTTGCCAAATGCGCTGCACAACAATTGTTCTGGCAAGCATGCGGGCTTTCTCTGCACCTGCGTCCACGCCGGCATCGCCCATCGCGGCTATGTCAAATCAGGCCATGCCTCGCAGGAGATGGTGCGCGATGCGATGCAGGCGGTGACCGGTGCCGCCCATGATTTCGATCATTGCGGTACTGACGGCTGCTCGATCCCGACCTATGCCGTGCCGCTACGCAGCTTCGCGCTCGGCTTTGCCCGCATGGCGACCGGGGTCGGCTTTGAACCCGTGCGCGCCAAAGCCGCAAAGCGGCTGCTTTCCGCCTGCATGGCCGAGCCCTTTCTGGTCGCCGGCACAGGCAGGGCCGATGTTGCGCTGATGGAGGCCGCACCCGGCCGGATTTTTGTCAAGGGAGGGGCCGAAGGCGTCTATTGCGCAGCCCTTCCGGAGCTTGGCCTTGGCATTGCGCTCAAATGCGATGATGGCGCTGGCCGCGCGGCTGAAGTCATGGTCGCGGCATGCATGGCCAGGCTTTTGCACGCCAACAAGGCACTGGCGGAGAAGCTGATCGAACAGGCAAATCCACCCATCCAAAGCCGGATCGGCGCCAAGGTCGGCGCACTCCGCCCCACTGCTGCACTGAGATCGGGCATTCAGCTCACATGATTGCGCTCGATGGTCAGGTGCGCATAGCCGGCATTGCCTGACGAGGCGAGATCGCCGGTCACCGGCTCGGCCCAGCGGTGGCCGACGATAGCCCCGTTCTGGGCGCCGTCGATGACATTGTCGGAGACGACCGCCGTCCCGGCGCCCTCGACCACGGTGACGGCGATGCCGGTTCCGGCCTTGCGGATGATATTCGCGGTGGCGACCACATTGCGCATGAACGGCCCCCAGCCGATGTGCATGCCGTAGAGCGGCGCATTCTCGATCACGTTGCCGGAGACGGCAGTATCCGCCTCGACGCTGACACCGACGCCGAAACCGGGCGCGTCGGCAGGGTAGGGGCCGCTGGTCGAGAGATTGCGGATGATGTTTCCCGAACACACGCCCATGCGGCCGCCTTCGTTGAAATTGACGATAGAGATGCCATTGGCGGCGCCATCGACGATGTTGTTGCTGACGATCGCCCCCTCGAAGGAGAATTCGGAATAGAGTGCCGTCTCGCCCGACCGCGAGCAGGTGTTGCCGGCGATATGCAGATTGCTGGCGCTGTTGGCGCGGATCGCCGAAAACGCACAATCCGAGACGATATTGCCCGAGATGACGACGTTGCCGGCGCGGAACGCATTGATGCCGTTGCCGTTCTGGCCGGTTCCGCCGCTTCGCGCCTGAATGCGCTCGACGCGGTTGCCGCTGACGATAGTGCCGTCCTCGGCCGCTTGCCAGCGGTGCACGAGGATGCCGCCATTGGCGCAGTCGGACACGGTGTTGCCTGATATCTCCAGGCCGGCGGCTTCGACCGAATAGATACCGGCGTCGGTTGCGCCTGATATTTCCGAGCGCTCGATGCGACCCGAAGCGTGCTCGAGCGCCAGGCCGTTCTTGCCGCTGCCTGATATCTGGCAATTGTCGATGACGAGGTGAGCGACGCGGCGAAGGTCGAGCAGGCCTTGCGCGTAATCGCCCATCCAGCGGTTGGTGCCGTCGAATACCAATCCGGTGAATTCGATATGCTCAGCCTGTTCGGCCATGAGCAGGTGGCCGTTGCCGCCATAGACGATCCGCGATGCGCCCGGCACGCCGGAAAGTCTGATACGGCTGGGCAGCGAAAGGTTGGATACAACATAGGTTCCCGGCGGCAGGAACACCGGCATGTCGCGGTCGTTTGCCTCGCGCAGCAGCGTGGCGAAGGCCTCGCTCTGGTCGTCAAGCGCGCCGGGCTGCACGCCGAGGTCGGCAGCGTTGATCGAGCCGCGCATCGGGGCATTGTCGATGCCGGGCAGGCTGGCCGCCGCTGCCTTGCCGAGCGAGAGGCCCAGGACGGCAAAGCCGGCGGTTTGTGCGAGAAATTTTCGTCTGTTCAACATCGGCACAGAGTCCCAGCGTTCGGCCGTCACGCCGCAGGAATCGTGCCAGACCGGATCGGCCGATCCGGTTTGCCGGCAATAGCTTGTGAAGTCGCCGCGCGAGGCATAAGCTCGACTAATGAGCAGAGCCTTCACGCGCGAAGAGGATAGCGAAAACGCCATCGCCGGCATCGGCGAGCGGCCGATCAGTCAGCATCGCAATCTGGTGACGCAACGCGGCCTGGCGCTGATCGACGCCGAACTGGCTGTCCTGCGCGATGATCTGGCCAGAGCGGAGAAGAGGGCCGACCGCGAGCGCATCGCGCTCATCTCGCGCGACCTGCGCTACTGGACCGCGCGGCGTGAAAGCGCCGAGCTTTCCGTGCCGGAACCGGGCAGCGACCTGGTTCGCTTCGGCATGGGTGTCACGCTGGAAGGCGATGACGGCAGGAAGGTGCACTGGAAGATCGTCGGCGAGGATGAGGCCGATCCGGCCAAGGGCACGATTTCCCATGTTTCACCGATGGCCCTGGCTTTGTTCGGCAAGAAGGTCGGCGAAATTGCCGTGGTGAACGGCAAGGAGTGGGAAATCGTCAAGCTCTCCGACAATTAGACCTCGATCTTGACGACATGGTCGCGGAAGAATGCCGCCGCCCCAGCCTCGTCGATCTCGCCGGCGGCGACGCCCATGACGAATTCATAGATCGTGCCGTTGTCGGCCGTCAGCGTATAGCCGTTGACAATTTGGAACGCGCCGGCGGCGACGATGGCCGTGCGCTTGTTGCCGTCGACAAAGGCGTGATTTCTGGCGATACCGAAGATATAGGCCGCAGCCAGATCCTCGATCGATGGATCACCATAGTTTGCCTTGTTCTCGGCTCGGGCGAGCGCCGGTTCAAGAGCATTCTCGTCTCGCAAGCCCTGCGCGCCGCCATGCCGGCGCAGCTGCTCCGCGTGCATCGCTTCCACGGCGCGCCGGCTCAGGAATTGCCAGCTCATTCGGCGAGCTTTTGAAGCGCCACTTTGTATTTGTCCATCACCTCGCGGGCAGCTTTCATTTGCCGCTCGAAGCTATCGTCCACCGGCTTCAGCGCAAGGCCATCACCGGTTTCAACGATCTGAAGCTGGTCGCCAGCCTTCAGGTTCAGACGATCGAGAAGCTCCCTCGGCAGGATGACGCCTTCGGAATTGCCGATCTTGCGGATGATCGTGTTCATGGTGCTGCACCCTTGTTGCAACACCAATTATAACGAAACACGCCCCCGTTACAACACATACTATAACGGCTCATCCAGCCTGCAGCAGCCGGTCCATCAGCCGGTCGGCGGCCTCGGGGATGACCGTGCCCGGCGGGAAGATCTCCGCGGCCCCCGCCTGCAGCACAGCACCGTAATCCTGCGGCGGGATAACGCCGCCGGCGACGATCAATATGCCATCGCGGCCGAGCTTCTTCAGCGCGTCCTTGAGTTCGGGAATGAGCGTCAAATGGCCCGCCGCCAGCGACGAGGCGCCGATGATATGCACGTCGTGCTCGACCGCGAGCCTGGCGATCTCGTCCGGCGTCTGGAACATCGGCCCAACGGTCACGTCGAAGCCGAGATCGGCAAAGGCCGTGGCGATGACCTTCTGGCCGCGATCGTGGCCGTCCTGCCCCATCTTGGCGACGAGAATGCGCGGCTTGCCTCCGGACTTCTCCTCGAACGCCACGATCTTGTCCTGCAGCCGGTCGACCACCGGATTGTCGCCGAGCGCCTTGCGATAGACGCCGGAGATCGTCTGGACCGAAGCGACATGGCGGCCGAAGACCTTTTCCAGAGCCAGCGAAATCTCGCCGACCGTGGCGTTGGCGCGCGCGGCGCGAATAGCGAACTCCAGCAGATTTTCGCCGCTCTCCGCAGCGCGGCTCAGCGCACTCAGTGCGCTCTCGACGGCACCGACGTCGCGCGTGCCTTTCAGCCGTTGCAGTTTCGACAATTGACGGGCTCTGACTTCGGCGTTGTCGATCTTCAGCACGTCCACTTTGATGTCCGTCTCCGGACGATGGGCGTTGACGCCGACCAGTATCTGCTCGCCGGAATCGATCCGCGCCTGCGTGCGCGCGGCGGCCTCTTCGATGCGCAGCTTCGGTATGTTTTTTTCGGTTGCGGCGGCCATCCCGCCCAGCCTTTCGACCTCCTCGATATGGGCAAGCGCGCGCGCCGCCAGGTCATGCGTCAGCCGTTCGAGATAGGCAGAGCCTCCCCATGGATCGATGATGCGGGTGGTACCGGATTCCTTTTGCAGGATGAGCTGCGTGTTGCGGGCGATACGAGCCGAATGGTCTGTCGGCAGCGCCATCGCCTCGTCGAAGGAGTTGGTGTGCAGCGATTGCGTATGACCCTGCGTCGCCGCCATCGCCTCGATCATGGTGCGGATGATGTTGTTGTAGGGGTCCTGCGCCGTCAGCGACCAGCCCGAAGTCTGGCAATGGGTGCGCAGCGACAGCGAGCGCTCGTCCTTCGGCAAGAAGTTCTTCAGCATCAGGTTCGACCACAAAAGGCGGGCTGCCCTTAGCTTGGCGACCTCCATGAAGAAGTTCATGCCGATCGCCCAGAAGAAGGAAAGGCGCGGCGCAAAACGGTCGATATCGAGACCCGCCGCGACACCGGCGCGGGCATATTCGATGCCGTCGGCGATCGTGTAGGCGAGCTCGAGGTCGGCGGTCGCACCTGCCTCTTGCATGTGATAGCCGGAGATCGAAATCGAATTGAACTTCGGCATGTGCTGCGACGTGTAGGAGAAGATGTCCGACACTATCCGCATCGAAGGCTTTGGCGGATAGATGTAGGTGTTGCGCACCATGAACTCTTTCAGGATGTCGTTCTGAATGGTTCCGGCGAGGTCCTTCTGCGCAACGCCCTGTTCTTCCGCCGCCACGATGTAGAGCGCCATGATCGGCAGCACCGCGCCATTCATGGTCATCGACACCGTCATCTCGTCAAGTGGTATGCCGTCGAAGAGCTGGCGCATGTCGAGGATGGAATCGATGGCGACGCCGGCCATGCCGACATCGCCGGCAACACGCGGATGATCGCTGTCGTAGCCGCGATGCGTGGCGAGGTCGAAAGCGACCGACAGTCCCTTCTGGCCGGCTGCAAGGTTGCGCCGGTAAAAGGCATTCGACTCTTCCGCCGTCGAGAAGCCTGCATATTGCCGGATCGTCCACGGCTGCTGGACGTACATGGTCGGGTAGGGGCCGCGCACGAATGGCGGCAGGCCCGGATAGGTGTCGAGATGCGGTAACCCCTGGAGGTCGCCCTGGTTGTACAGATGCTTGATGGCCAGCCCTTCCGGGGTCATCCGCTGGCCCTTGGCCTCGATCGGCGCCCGGCGCGGCGCCGACCAGCCGATCTGGCTGAAATCCGGGATCATGGCGCTGCTCCGATCGATTGATCGAGGCGGATCGGAAACAGCGGCTCGCACACCGCTACGCCCTCGGTGACGGCAGGCCGCCGCTCCGCCGCCAGCGTTTCGACCGGACGTTCGGTCTTCGACGGGTGAAGCGTCGTGCCGATGATGGCCCGATCGCCCGCCTGATAGGCAGCATTGCGGCGGGCGGCGGCCGCCTGAACCCGTTCCTGGATGTGTCCTTGCTGCAGGCTGGACAGCACGCCGCCTTCCGCCTCGATCCGCTGGAATTCTTCCCACGCCGCTTCGCAGAGTTCGGCGGTCAGCGCTTCAACCGCGCCCGAACCGCAAGCAGGGTCGGCGACATGATCGATATGGCTTTCGCTGGCCATGATCAGTTGCGTATTGCGGGCGACACGGCGGGCAAAGCCCGCCGGCAGGCCATGCGCGATCGTATGCGGCAGGATGGAGATCGAATCCGCCCCGCCGGCTGCCGCGGCAAAACCGGCGATCGCAGTACGCAGGATGTTCGTCTCCGGGTCCGCCGAAGTCATCATGCGGAAGGACGTCTCGGCATGGATGTTGGCGGTGGAGGCGACGATCGAGCATGCCTCCTGAACACGCGCCCACAGCCTGCGCAAAGCCCTGACCTTGGCCATCGACACGAATTGATCCTGGTCGACGCTCAGCGCAAAACCGATATGGGGCGCCGCATAGACGAGCGGCTGGCGCGCCTCCTCGAACATCCGGAGATAGGAGACCGCCGAAGCCATCATGGCGCCCAGCTCCTGCGCTTCGGTGGCGCCGGCATTGTGGAAGACGCGTCCGTCTGCCTCCAGCAGAACCCCGGGCACGCCCATCGAGAAAAAATGTGCCAGGGACTGCGGCATCGATGCCTGCAGGGCCTCGATCGACATCCGCAACCGGCCGGTTCCGGCAAAGATTGCCGCCGGATCGATACCGAAGGAAAGGTTGAGCTTTGCCGGGTCCGACCGGCGCTTGCTCAAGAACGCAACCAGCCAGTCGGCCACGGCGCGGCTCCAGGGATGCGCGTCGATGCGGACCTGGATGCGGTTGAGCGGCACGCCGTCGAGCACGGTCTCCAGCGCCTCGGCAGTCCTCGGCAGGCCGTAGCCGAACGCATTCGGCGCGCCTTCGAAGACAAGCGACAATCCGGTGGCGCCCTGTGCGACGTCTTCCAGGGCCTGGGCTTTGGCGCGGCCGATATCCGGATCGTCGATACGCTGGCTGACGATCCACGGCGATCTGGGATTTGCCCGCGCGAGAGGCTCTGCGGTGACTGAACGATCATAGAGCGGCTCGATGCGGATGCCATCGTCCGTATGGGATACGAGCGTTTCCTCGAAGGATCCGCCGGCCAAGGCTTTTTCCGCAAGGGCCAGCCACCGCTGCCGGTCAGGGTTCGGAAGTTCGGCATCGTGGGTCAAGGCACCGGCGCCCATCCGCTCTCCTCGTCTTCTCGGCCGATAGGCCTGGAACGTCAGTCTACGGTTCCCCGTCCCATATCACAATGCAACACGCGTCCTGCGACGGTGAACCGTCAACCGATTGCCAAACATGCGCAAAATCCGCAAGCTCCAAAAGCCCTATTTCGACCATGGCCATTGTCGCTGCGCAATGGCGTCATTATACCTGCGGCGAGCCCCGTTACTTTCAATAGACAGGGCGTTCAACACTTCAGGTTTGCGGAGACCGGACACATGGCTGACGACACCAGTATTTTCATAGGAGCCAGCCGAAAGCTTGATGACAGCTACCAGCGCGCCGAAAATCTGCTGCTTCAGTATGGCAATCGTCACGGCCTGGTCACCGGTGCGACCGGTACTGGCAAGACCGTGACCTTGCAGATTCTGGCGGAAGGTTTCTCCAATGCCGGCGTGCCGGTCTTCTGCGCCGACATCAAGGGCGATCTGTCCGGTATCGCCATGATGGGCACGGCACAGGATTTTCTGGTCAAGCGCGCCGAGCAGGTCAAGCTCGATCCTTATGATTTCCAGGAATTTCCGGTCATCTTCTGGGATTTGTTCGGCGAGCAGGGCCATCCGATCCGCGCCACCGTCTCGGAAATGGGGCCGCTGCTTCTGTCGCGCCTGATGAACCTGTCCGAGGCGCAGGAAGGCATCATGAACATCGCCTTCCGCATCGCCGACGAAGAGGGCCTGTTGCTGCTGGACCTGAAGGACCTGCAAGCGCTTCTTGCCAACATCGCCGAACGCGCCGAAGAAATCGGCGCTCGCTACGGCAATGTCACAAAACCCTCGGTCGGCGCGATCCAGCGCACGCTGCTGGTCCTGGAGCAGCAGGGAGCGACGAATTTCTTCGGCGAGCCGGCGTTGCGCATCGCCGACATCATGCGTACCACCCGCGACGGGCGCGGCGCCATCAGCGTGCTGGCTGCCGACAAGCTGATGATGAATCCCAGGCTCTATGCGACATTCCTGTTGTGGCTGATGTCGGAGTTGTTCGAGGAGCTTCCCGAAATCGGCGACCCCGACAAGCCAAAGCTGGTCTTCTTCTTCGACGAGGCGCACCTTCTGTTCGATGACGCGCCGAAGGTGCTGATCGACCGGGTCGAACAGGTGGTCCGCCTGATCCGTTCGAAGGGCGTCGGCGTTTACTTCGTCACCCAGAATCCGCTGGATATCCCCGAAACGGTTCTAGCCCAGCTCGGCAACCGCGTGCAGCACGCCCTGCGCGCCTACACGCCACGGGAGCAGAAGGCCGTGAGGACCGCCGCCGAGACGTTCAGGCCCAATCCCGATTTCGACTGTGCAACCGTGATCACGCAGCTCGGCACCGGCGAGGCGCTGGTCTCGACGCTGGAAGCCAAAGGTGTTCCGTCCATGGTCCAGCGGACCCTGGTTCGCCCGCCGTCGTCGCGACTTGGGCCGATCACGCCTGACGAGCGCCGTATGCTGATCACCGAGAGCCCGGTCGCGGGACAGTACGATCAGACCGTCGATCGCGACTCGGCTTTCGAGATGCTGCAGAAAAAAGCCAAGGATGCGCTGGACGCGGAGGCGCAGCAGCAGGAGAGCGGCCGCTCACGCTGGACCATTCCAGGCTTCGGCAATGACGATCCCGCCCACCAGCCCACCGGCAGCAGGCGAGCACCGGCGCCGCGAGCGTCAAATCGCCAGACGGTGGCGGAGGCGGCGATCAAATCGGTCGTTCGTTCGGTCGGGTCATCCGTCGGACGGGCAATCGTGCGCGGCATCCTCGGAAGCCTGGCAAGGGGGCGGCGCTGAAAGCACCGCATCGGACCCAAAGTGGGCACCGGTTTTGCGAGAATCCGACTGCTCAGGGAAAAGCATCGGACCGGAAAGTTGCGGCGCCGAAAGTCCACCGCTCCAACGCTTTCGACCAGCTCAGAAAATCGAGTCAGAGATCGTTCTTGCCGGGCCGAGCAGGATCGATCCTTCCGGGACGCCCGCATCGATCGGAATGGCTTTGCGGTCTGCCGTGGCAACCAGCTCCTGACCGACACCGGCGGTAACGACCACCGGCGTCTTGTTGGGCACGCGGTTGTAGAGATCGATAATGTCCTGATTTATCAAGCGAACGCAGCCGGATGATACCGATTTGCCTATGGAGAACCACTCCGGCGAACCGTGCAGGCGGTAAAGCGTGTCCTCGTTGCCCTCGAACAGATACAGCGCCCGCGCGCCGAGCGGATTCGTCAGCCCGCCGGGCATGCCGCCATTCTCGGCGCTGTATTTTGCGAGCTCGGGCTGGCGGGCGATCATTTCGGCCGGCGGGGTCCATTTCGGCCACTTCTGCTTCCACTGGACGACGGCATCGCCAGACCATTCGAAACCGGCGCGACCCAGCCCGACGCCGTAACGAATGGCTTGTCCGCCCGGTCGCACGAGATAGAGGTGGTGGCCAGCCGTATCGACGACAATGGTGCCGGGCCGTTGGCCGGTCGGATCGGGAACGATCTGACGCAGAAATTGCTCGTCGATTTTCTCGAACGGTATGCCCGGGAGCTCGAACCCACCGTCGCTGACCGGAGCGTACATTGTTGCATAGTCCAGGAGCGGCGGCTCGACGTTGGCTGGCGGCGGCGGCTCGACCGGCTGCCCTCCCACCGTGGTGCAGGCGGAAACCGCAATCGAGGCGGCGCCGAGCGCAGCGGCGTTGAGAAAGCCGCGACGGCTCAGGCGATAGGACTCGATTTCGGTTGTGAACATGGTTGCCTTTAGGTCTCAAATCGAAACAAAACATCAATACGCCGATCAGTACGGCGCCAGCCCTACCAATGCCCGGCGCGATAGGCGGTTCCGATTCTGGCCTGAGGGTGGACAAACAAAGGCAAAGCTGTGACGGTTCCGCCGCTGTTGCGCCGGGGCAACAGGGCTAGAGCGCGCGACGTCCATTTGGACGCGTAAGGACGCTGTAGCACTTTTACTTTGCGCATGGTCCCTTCCAGAAATCGATTCCGATTTTGGGTCATGCGTCAGCCTCCAGTCAGCAAGCCTTCGAGCGAGGGCAGGATTAGGGCCGGCGGAAAGTCATGGTATTCTTCGGGTTGGTTGGAGCGGTTGATCCAGACTGTCCGGAAACCAAATTTGGTGGCGCCGGCGACGTCCCAGCGGTTCGATGACTGAAACGACACCGCACCCGGATAGAGGCGCCAGCCTGTCGTGACCATGTCGTAGACCGACGGATCGGCCTTGAAGCGCTTGACGGCGTCGACGGAATAGATGTCGTCCAGAAACTGGTCGAGCGCGGCCGAGTTGACCGCCGCCTCCAGCATTTCAGGCGAGCCGTTCGAGAGTATCGCCAGCTTGGCGCCAGATGCTTTGAGCGCCTTGAGCACGACGGGCACCTCCGGATAGCAGTCCAGCCGCCAATAGGCGTCGAGCAGCTTGGCCCTGAGCCCCTTGTCCGCCGAGGGAACCTTGCGCAGCGCGAAATCGAGCGCCTGCTCGGTGAGTTGCCAGAAATCGGCGTAGGCGCCCATCAGCGTCCTGACCCAGGAATATTCCAGCTGCTTGGCGCGCCATATCTCCGACAGGAGCTGGCCATCCGGCCCGATCTGGTCGGCATGACGGCGCACGGCGGCATGGACATCGAACAGCGTGCCGTAAGCGTCGAAAACGTAAGCCGCGTGGTGCATGGTGACAGTTTTGCGGCGAGGCAAGGCAAGGCGCAAGCACAGATTGCAGTTCACATAGCGCTGGCCTCAACAAATCTCAGCGATGCCCGTTGACGGCAGACGCCAAAGCATCTTCCAATGGCGACACAGGACAGTCTGGAACGGAAACCAAGCGATGACACTGGCGACTGCGGCGCAATCCGCGACATGGACCTTCGTGGATGGCGACTGGTACGAAGGCAACGTCGCCATCCTGGGGCCGCGCAGCCATGCCATGTGGCTCGGCACCAGCGTGTTCGACGGTGCCCGCTGGTTCGAGGGCGTCGCCCCCGACCTCGACCGCCACGCCGCGAGGGTAAACGCTTCGGCGATCGCGCTTGGTCTCAAACCATCCATGAGCGCCGAAAAGATCGTCGGGCTGACCTGGGACGGGCTGAAGAAGTTCGACGGCAAGACGGCGGTCTACATAAGGCCGATGTACTGGGCCGAGCATGGTGGCTATATGGGCGTGCCGGCCGATCCGGCCTCGACCCGTTTCTGCCTTTGCCTCTATGAATCGCCGATGATCCCGCCGTCGGGCTTTTCGGTCAGCGTCTCGCCGTTCCGGCGTCCGACCATCGAAACCATGCCGACCAACGCCAAGGCCGGCTGCCTTTATCCCAACAACGGTCGTGCCATCCTCGAAGCCAAGATGCGCGGCTTCGACAATGCCCTGGTGCTCGACATGCTTGGCAATGTCGCCGAGACCGGAACCTCGAACATTTTCCTGGTCAAGGACGGCCATGTCCTGACGCCGGCGCCGAACGGCACATTCCTGTCCGGCATAACCCGCTCGCGGACGATGATGCTGCTTGACGAGTATGGGTTCAAGACCACCGAAAAGACGCTGTCGGTGCGCGATTTCCTCGAAGCGGACGAGATATTCTCGACCGGAAACCATTCAAAGGTCGTGCCGGTCACCCGCATCGAGGATCGCAATCTTCAGCCCGGGCCTGTAGCCAAGAAGGCGCGCGAACTCTACTGGGATTGGGCGCATTCGACTTCGGCCGGCTGACTGGCGAAAAAGCGAACCGGCGCTTCATTCCGGAGTTGCTCCATATTAATCCAGACCTATGTTAGTCCGGTATTGCACCGGATTTTTCCACGAGGAGTACGACCGATGGCTTTTGAACTGCCCGCCTTGCCCTATGACTACGAGGCTTTGCAGCCTTACATGTCGAAGGAGACGCTGGAGTATCACCACGACAAGCACCACAAGGCCTATGTCGACAACGGCAACAAGCTTGCTGCCGAAGCCGGGCTCGGCGATTTGTCGGTCGAAGAGGTTGTGAAACAGTCCTTCGGCAAGAACCCCGGGCTCTTCAACAATGCCGGCCAGCATTACAACCACATCCATTTCTGGAAGTGGATGAAGAAGGGCGGCGGCGGCAACAAGTTGCCGGGCGCGCTGCAAAAGGCGTTCGACAGTGACCTCGGCGGCTACGACAAGTTCAAGGCCGACTTCATCGCCGCCGGAACCACTCAGTTCGGTTCGGGCTGGGCCTGGGTTTCGGTCAAGGACGGTAAGCTGGCGATCTCGAAGACGCCGAACGGCGAGAACCCGCTGGTCCATGGCGCGACGCCGATCCTGGGCGTCGATGTCTGGGAGCACTCCTATTACATCGACTATCGCAACGCCCGGCCGAAATATCTCGAAGCCTTCGTCGACAGTCTTATCAACTGGGACCATGTCCTCGAGCTCTACGAAAAGGCATAGGCCTAACTGAGTTGCAGGAAAGCCCCGGCAAAACCGGGGCTTTCTTTTTGGCTCAAGGGATCGGCCGCCCCTTTTCCAGCACAGAACGATCGTCGCGAAAAATTTACACAAGCGTGAGGCGAATTTCCGGAATTTTTAAGCCAATTTTGCCGTTATCGATCAGTCGGACCTTCACCCGAAACATCTTCACCATGGAGCCAATTGAATGAGAAAGCTTATCCTCGCCATCTCGATGCTCGCCTTCGCCGGTTCGGCGGCATTCGCCGATCCGATCCAGGAGCGTCAGGCCCTGATGAAGGAACGTGGAAAGATCGCCGGCCAATTGTCGAAAGTGGTCAAGGGCGAGACCCCCTATGACGCCGCGGCCGTGCTGGTGGCGTTGAAGGCGCTGCAGGCGAACGCCGAGAAATTCCATGCAAACGTCGAGACCCTTTTCCCGGCTGGCAGCGAAACCGGCGACACCACCGCTGCCCCCAAGATCTGGGAGGATATGACCGGCTTCAAGGCGGTTGAGGAAAAATATCTCGCCGACGTCAAGGCGGCGGCGGCCGCCCCTGCCGACGTCGATGCCTTGAAGGCGGGGTTCAACACCATAGGCGGCGATTGTGGCACCTGCCACCAGACATACAGGATTAAGAAGGGCTGATAGCGGGCGATGCGCCGGCTGAAAAAACTCGTCGGCGCCGCCCTCGTACTGGGCGCCGCCGGCGCTGTCGCCGGCTGGTTCCAGTCGGCGCCGGTCAGGCTCGACACTGAGACCCTGGCGCAACTCGGCCCCGGCGATGCCGCCAGGGGCAAGCGCGTTTTTTATGCCGGAGGCTGCACATCATGTCATGCGAAGCCAGGCTCACAAGGCGATGCTCGCCTTCAACTGGCAGGCGGTCTCGAACTCAAGACGCCGTTCGGCACCTTCGTGCCACCGAACATCTCGCAGGATGCCAAGGACGGTATCGGCGCCTGGTCGGTCGAAGACCTCGCCAACGCCATGCTGAAGGGGGTGTCGCCGAGCGGCGAGCACTTCTATCCGGCGTTTCCCTATGCATCCTACGCGCGCATGACGCCGGCCGACATTGCCGACCTCCATGCCTTCCTGAAAACGCTTCCAGCGGTCGCCGGCAAGGCGCCGCCCAATTCGCTGGGATTCCCGTTCAACATCCGCCGCGGCATCGGGCTGTGGAAACGTCTCTATTTGAGTGACCAGCCGGTGGTTTCCTTCCCCGATGGCACGCCGGATCCGGTGATGGCCGGCCGCTACCTGGTCGAAGGGCCGGGCCATTGCGGCGAATGCCACACGCCGCGTGATTTTGCCGGCGGCACCAGGAAGAGCGAGTGGTTGGCCGGAGCCACTGCTGCCGAAGGCAGCGGCATCGTGCCGAACATTACTTCGGGTGAAGGCGGGCTCAGTGACTGGTCGGAGGCCGACATAGCCTACTTTCTCGAAACCGGCTTCACGCCGGATTTCGATTCCGTCGGTGGCGCCATGGTCGACGTGCAGAGAAACATGGCCGAACTGACGCCCGAGGACCGGGCGGCAATATCAGCCTATCTGAAGGCCATACCGCCGCATCCCAATGGCTATCCGGCGCGCAAGCAGCCTTCGAGCTGACGCGAAAACCGGACGGGATGGCGGCGCGTCAGCGGTCGCCGAGGAAATCGAAGCCGGCTTCGAAGAAATGATTGTAGTCGCAGGTCATCTCCTCGCCGGGCGCTATGTCACGCAACGCATATGTCTCCTCGGGTGTGGCGACGTCGCAATTCGGGTCATCGGCATGGTTCATGTAGCGCGCGTCGTCGGCTTCGAAAACGATGTAGTTCGGGTCGCGCCGGTCGGGGTAGGAATAGCGATCGAGATAGGCTTTAACCGACCCGGTTTCGCGCTCATAGACCTCGACGAGGATACGCCGGTCGTAATTGGGATCGAGCTTCCAGACCAGTGTGCCGCGTGGGATGTGGTTCTTGGCAAAGACACCGATGCCCTGGATGGGCGATTTGTCGAGATAGACGTCGACGAGCAACATGGCAGACCCTTGACTTGACTGGATGATTTTGGCGGCGCGGCTGCGAAAAGCCGCGCATTGGGTAGCGCGCGGCCATCGCAATTGCGAGCGGAAAATCAGCCAGGCCATGACCCGAAATCGGAATCGATTCCCCGTTGGGGATCGTGCGCAAGATCAAGCTCCTACAGCGCCCTTTGCGCGTCAAAAAGGGTGGGCCGGCGCGGTGGTGGAAAGGTCGGCCTTGCCCGCCACCTTCAGTGCAAACGCATATGTGAAGGCGATTTCCTCGAGCCTGGAAAACCGGCCGGATGCGCCGGCATGGCCGGAGTCCATGTTGATCTTGAACAACACCGGATTGTCGCCGGTCTTGCGGTCGCGCAGCCGCGCTACCCATTTGGCCGGCTCCCAATAGGTGACACGCGGGTCGGTGAGACCGGCAAGCGCCAGGATCGGCGGGTAGTCGAGCGCCCCGACATTGTCATAGGGCGAGTAGGCGGCGACCGTCCGGTAGTCTTCCGCCGAAGCGATCGGGTTGCCCCATTCAGGCCATTCCGGCGGCGTCAGCGGCAAGGTCGCGTCGAGCATGGTGGTCAGCACGTCGACGAACGGAACCTCGGCGACGATGCCGCCGAAGCATTCCGGCGCTATGTTGGCGATCGCGCCCATCAGCATGCCGCCGGCCGAGCCGCCCTGTGCGACAATGCGGTCATGAGCCGTGTAGCGCTCGGCGACGAGGTGGTGTGCGACCGCGATGAAATCGGTGAACGTGTTCATCTTGTGCGCCCGCTTGCCGTCATCGTACCAGCCATAGCCCTTGTCCTTGCCGCCGCGGACATG
Organism: Mesorhizobium sp. WSM4840; assembly: GCF_055811755.1. Taxonomy (NCBI): domain Bacteria; kingdom Pseudomonadati; phylum Pseudomonadota; class Alphaproteobacteria; order Hyphomicrobiales; family Phyllobacteriaceae; genus Mesorhizobium; species Mesorhizobium sp. WSM4840. The sequence continues at coordinate 42,560 of NZ_JBVVQD010000033.1, read as the reverse complement.
GGCAATCGCGTAGACGAATCCGCGGTCGACCAGCGAAAACAAATTGGTGTTGAAGGCGGCCGGGACCGTGATGCCGTAGGAGCCGTAGCCGTAAAGCAGGCAAGGCGCTGATCCGTCGAGCGGCGTGTCGCGATGGTGGATGAGCGAGATAGGCACCAGTTCGCCGTCGGCTGCGGGCGCCATCAGCCGCCGCGTTGCGTAATGCTCCGGGTCGTGACCGGACGGAACTTCCTGGATCTTCAGCAGCACGCGCTCGCGGGTGCGCATGTTGTAATCGAAGACCTGCGCCGGCGTTGTCATGGACGAGTAGGAAAAGCGCATGATCTCGGTGTCGTATTCATAGGATCCCGACAGGCCGAGCGAGAAGGCTTCCTCGTCGAAGGAGATGAGGTGTTCCTCGCCGCTCTTGCGGTCACGCACGACGATGCGCGGCAGGCCTTCCTTGCGTTCAAGCCTGACCATATGGTCCTTGAAGCCGATCACCGAAAGGATCAGCCGGCCGGCTTCGTGCGGCACCAACTCCTGCCAGTTGGCGCGCACTGGGTCGCTCGCCGGCGCCGTCATGATCTTGAAATCCTTGGCGCCGTCGGCGTTGGTGAGAATGAAGAAGATATCGCCGCCTTCTTCGAGATCGTATTGCAGGCCGGTCTCGCGCGGCGAAACCAGCTTCGGTTCGGCGAATGGCTCGCTGGCGCTCATGATGCGGTATTCCGAGGTCTCGTGGTCGTTGATGCCGACCATGATCCATTCGTTGGAGCGCGTGCCGCCGACATTCATGAAGAAGCCCGGATCGGTTTCTTCGTAGATCAGCCGGTCGTTCTCAGGACTGTCGCCAAGGGCATGGAACAGCACCTTGGAAGGACGGTGGTTGGGATCGAGGCGGGTGTAGAAAAATCCGTCATTTCCGGCATCCCACACGCCGCCGCCGCCCGTGTCCGGGATCCTGTCCGGCAACTCCTTGCCGCTGGCAACATCGCGCACACGAAGCGTGAAGAACTCGGAGCCCTTGTCGTCGAATGCCCACAGGAGCTTGCCGTGATCGGCCGAATGGTCGACGCCACCGAGGCGGAAATAGGCCTTGCCCTCGGCCTCGATGTCGCCGTCGAGCAGGATCTGCTGGTCGCCGCCATCGCGCGGCGTGCGGAAATAACGCGGCTGCTCGCCGCCAAGCTTGAAGGATGACCCATAGGCGTACGGCCCATCCTTCATCGGCACGGAAGAATCGTCTTCCTTGATGCGGCCCTTCATCTCCTTGAAAAGCTGCTTCCGCAACTGGGCGGTGTCGGCCATCAACGCCGCCTGATAGGCGTTCTCGGCTTCGAGATGGGCGCGGATCTGGCCGTCGAGCAGCGACGGATCCCTGAACATCACTTGCCAGTTGTCGGCTCTCAGCCAGGCATAGTCGTCCGTCCGGGATACTCCATGATGCAGATCGAAGACCGGTCGCTTCTCGGGTTGTGGCGGGCTGACAGTTGGAAATGCTGGGGTTTGGGTCATTGCGTCTCGCTGTGGAAGTTACTTGAATGGAGAATGAACACGCCGATCAGCGCGGGTTCAAGAGCCGGAATGTATGTTTGCGTCGGGCTCCAGAAGATGAGCCGGAGGAGAGGGAAAAATGAAATTCCGTTTTCACGTTGCTGCGGCTTTCGCCGTCGCTTCGACAGTTTTGGCCTTTACCGGCCAATCTCATGCAACCGTGTTCGCAGCTTGGCAAGCCACCAACGTTCCGTTTGGCGACACGCTCAACGTGCGCAAATATCCGGCGGGGTCATCCCAGAAGCAGGCCGCCTATCCCAACGGTGCCGTTTTGCAGATGACCGGGAAATGCACAGGCGGCATAAACCTGCTCGACCTCGCCAAGCAGCCGCACTACAGCGCCGCGCGTCCTCTGGACGCGCAAAGGACGCTGTAGCACCTTTGAATCTGCGCATGGCCCCGAAAATCGATTCCGATTTTCGGGGTCATGCGCTTGGAAGCAGGAACAGAAGATCCGCTATCGCTGGTGCGAAGTCTGGCATGATCCGGCACAGAACGGCAATTTCGTAACCGGCTGGGTCTACGGAAAATACATCACCCCACATCGCTGCCGGTGCGCGGTGCTGATTTCCGGCTAGCTTGCAAAAAGCAAATCGCAACCTATGGTTTTGTGGACTCTGAAAACAACCAGCTAGCCCGCGCCACAACCAAGCATAGCCAAGCATTGAGATTTTTTTTACTGGCTCTCATGGATGTAACGGCAGCTCGACCGGGCGTCCGCCGCTGCTGGTCCGCCCAGAAAATATCGCAAAGTTACAGAGTGCACGAAAGGTTGAAGCTGATCGTCGAATATTTTATTGCCATCGATGAATACAGCGCAAGAAGCGAATTGACTTACTTGGTTTAGTGGCTCATTAGGATGCTGCGACGCGAATCGCAGAGGCTCTTTCCTGCAAAAATTTCGCGCGATGCCCGACCTGTCAAAAATAGGGCGCAGATAGAAACAACTCACGTTGGGGCCAGGAAGCCATGGATATTATCGAAACACCTTCCAGAAATAGTGATGCGCTGATCGAATTGACGGCCGACGTCGTAGCCGCCTATGTCAGCAACAATCCGGTGCCGGTCGGCGAGCTGCCGAGCCTCATCGCCGATGTCCATGCCGCCCTCGGGCGCGTGGGCGGGGCCAGTGAACAGCCTCCTGCCGACAAGCAGAAGCCGGCAGTAAACCCGAAACGCTCCGTCCATGACGACTACATCGTCTGTCTTGAAGACGGCAAGAAGTTCAAGTCGCTGAAGCGTCACTTGATGACCCACTACGGTCTGACGCCGGACGAGTATCGTGAAAAATGGGGCCTGGACGCAAGCTACCCGATGGTTGCTCCCAACTATGCTGCCGCCCGCTCCCAGCTCGCCAAGAAGATGGGTCTCGGCCGCAAGCGCAAGGGACGCTGATATCGGCGCTTCCCAACGTGGGTTGAACGATCAACGGCGCCTCCGGGCGCCGTTTTGGTTTCGGAGCATTGCTGGAGCAGCCGATATGCGTTGCCTCATGTGCGGGCTCTCCGTCATGCGGGGCAATCGCGCGGCCTAATCAGGCGGTCTGCCTCAACGCCGCCTCGGCGTCGCGTTTGATGCGCTTGACCATGGAACGAAGACCATTGGCGCGTTGCGGCGACAGGTGCTCGTCGAGGCCAAGTGCCTTCAGCGTGGCTTCCGCGTCGGTTTTCTGGATCTCGCTGGCGGGTCGTCTGGAAAACAGCGCCAGCATGATAGCGACAAGGCCGCGCACGATATGGGCGTCCGAATCGCCGGCGAAGGTGACGACTGGGTCGGGACCCGATCCATATTCGGTCGTCAGCCAAACCTGGCTGACGCAGCCGGGCACCTTGTTGGCAGGGTTGCGATCCTCATCGGGAAACGGCGGCAGGGCCTCGCCCAGTTCGATCACATAGCGATAGCGGTCTTCCCACTCGTCAAGCAGGGAGAAGTCGTCGCGGATCGTTTGGATCGTCGTGGTCATCACTTGGGATATAGTCATCCGGCGACGCCGCGTCACGGAAAAAGAGGAAAAACACCATAGGCGTCGACGGGCGGACGGCCTGTGGTGCGGTGATAGATGCACTGAAAAATATCTCAGTTTTTCGCCGGCAGATCGATTTTCGCCGGCAAGTCGATTTTGGCGGGCAAGACGATGTCTTTGGGCAAGCTGCCGGTCATTGTCGCCGTGTCTGGTTCGCCCGTCTTGTCGTCCAACATGGCGGCCGCGAACTTGGCGGTCTCCTTGGCCCGGGCGGTGATCGTGTGCATTGCGGACTTGCCGGTCTCGCAGACATCGGGCTTGCGCTCGCATATGCCGGCAATGTCGCCGACCGCATCGCGTGCCGCAAACAACGCCTGGATCGGCCCGACACTTTGGTGGCCTGTCTCGTCGGAGCCGACATTCAGCGGCAGTGCCAGAAGCACCAGCGAAAACCAGAAAGCCATTCTGATCAGAAAGCCCATCTGTATCCCCTCATCTGTGATCGGATCATGCATTCGTGCGGCATGACCTCTTTATGGGTACGATAGTGGCATAGCCGCGCAAAGGACGGCTTGCCCGGTCAGCGAAAATTTTCCTCAAATTTTAGGCAAATTCGAAACGAAGCATTTTGCGATGGATTTGTCTCAAATCCAGCCGATTTTCTTCACTTTAGGTTAACCATCTATCCGGTTGTTTTCCGCAGTTATTTCCCCGAAACGAGGTGTGCCGGTGGCGACTGCCGGAGGCGAAAGGGCGGTTCGCCCGGATAACGCTCCATTTACTATGGCTGCAATTGCCAAGGTTTTGCCGCGCCCGCCTCCCAATATTTGTCTCAGGCCGGGCATTGATCGGTTCCTGCCTTATCCATTCCTTAAACGCTGGATGCGAGTTTCAGATCAACAAAAGCAATCCTGCGAAGCGGGGCAGTTCACGACCAGGTGCGAGTGCGTTGAGTTGAGTTCGATAAGGGCCAGATACGTTGAGTTGCCCGGCGCTATGGCAGCCGGTTGCGAACGTATGGTTCATCCGTCGATCCTCGGACAGAACGACCGCCGGTGCCAGCGCCGGTTTATCGGTGTCATGCTGGCCGCTCCGTTCTTTGCGGCAGGTGCGGCGGTCACGCTGGTCACCTCGGGCATGGGCGCGGCCGTGACCATGGCTGCGATCTTTGCGACTTTCGGCCTCTGCTGGTTTGCCGCCTTGCTGGTGGCGGCATCGGGCAAGATGGCGTTTGCCGGCCAGGTCGCCCTGGTGATGGGCAGTCTTGCTCTTGCCGGTGTCATTGCCGCGGCGGACGGTCCGGCCTCGCCGGTCGCCATGCTTGTCGTGGCGCTGCCGTTCGAAGCCTGGTGGATCGGGGCGTCTCGTCGCGCCGCACTCTGGGGCGCCATAGCTGCATTTGTCGCTATCCTGCTGCAGGCTTTTGCCGGTTCAGTCTTCCCGTTCAGCCCGGCGGAAATCACCGCTTGGCATTGGCTGCTGCCGCTGGGTTGGACGCTCACCGTCGTTCCGCGCGTCGCGAGACTTGGCAATCCGGCCGGCGCGCGGCTTGATCCGGCGACCGACGATCGGCTCGAAAACATCATTGACGCCGTTGTCCTGCGGACCGGCAGGCATGGCGAGGTTCTGGATGCGTCGGCAAAGGCGCGCACGATCCTGAAGCTGCAGCCGGAACTGCTGTCCGGTAGCGGCCTGTTCGACCGCATCCATCTGTCCGATCGCGTCGCATACCTCAGCGCGCTGGCCGATATGCGCGATGGCGCGTCGGCGCGTCGGCTCGATCTTCGCGTCCGACTGCCGCAAAACGGCAACGGCCCAATGGCGGACAATTACCGGCCGTTTTCCCTTGAGCTGATGCGGGCGGAGCAGGAGGATGTCTTCGCGCTCGTCCTGCGCGAGAACGACGAACTCGCCGGCTTGCGCGAAGAGCTTGCCGCTGCGAAAGAGGCGGCCGCGTCTGCCGAAGTGGCGAAGGGACGGTTTCTGGCGGTCGTCAGCCACGAGCTTCGCACGCCGTTGAACGCCATCATCGGTTTTTCCGACATGCTGCTGCATGAGATGTTCGGCACCTTCAAGGATCCGCGCCAGAAGGAATATGTCGGCCTGGTCAAGGAGTCCGGCCAGCATTTGCTTGCCGTCGTCACCTCGATACTCGACGTGTCGAGGATCGAAGCCGGCGCCTATGCAACCGAGCCGGAACCGTTCCGTTTCGTGGAAGCGGTCGAAATGTGCCAGTCGATGATGCGCTTGCAGGCCGAGGCAAAGAACATCGATCTGCAGGCTCAGATCGCACCGGATGCCGGCGAGATTAACGCCGATCGTCGTGCCGTGCAGCAGATACTCATCAACCTAGTCTCCAATGCCATCAAGTTCACGCCCGATGGCGGCGATGTCGTCGTCGGCGCCAAGCGGATCGGCTCGCGACTGCATTTCTGGGTCAGGGACACCGGCATCGGCATCGCCGAGGAAGACTTTGCCAATCTCGGCAAGCCGTTCATGCAGATCCAGAACGACTATACGCGCCGCTTCGAGGGAACCGGGCTCGGCCTGTCACTGGTGAAGGGCCTGGTGGCGCTGCACGAGGGCACGATGTCGATCGAAAGCATGCCGGGCGAGGGCACCACGGTCACGATCAGCTTGCCGGTGAACGGACCGAAGGGACGTTCGACGGACAAGCCCGGCGTGCTGCCAATGCCTGCGGCGAAGGCGGAGACGAAAGGGGACAGGCATGGCTCGCTCCGCAAAACAGCCTAAGACGGTCAAGCGCCGCGGCGATGCCTTCCAGGGTGGCGCGGTCGCGGTCGGCAGCCTGATCTCGCGCAATCCGGTTCTGGTCGGCGGTTCGACCGCCTTCCTGGTGACGCTGTTCTACGTCTCGGCGAACGCCCTGTGGTATCAGCCTTTTCCTCATGCCGGCGCGTTTTTCGCGACCAGGAGCATAGAGAGCTTTCCTCAAGCAGGCGCCGACGAGCCCGAAACCACCATCAACATCGTGCGGCCGGGCCTGGCCCCGATCAAGAGCGATCCGGTCGTCGAGCAGATCCAGGGCATATTGAAGGACCTGGATTTCTATTCCGGCACGGTCGACGGCATTTCTGGCCCCAACACGCGTAAGGCCATACAAGCCTATCAGCAGAAGGTCGGGCTCAACGCATCCGGTGAGATCGACAGCGTTCTGCTCGATCAACTGGGCGCCACGCCAACCGCCTCGACGGTCGTGCCCCATCCGGCACCTCGTCCGGACGACCTGGCCGCGATTCCCGTCTCCGCTTCGGCGCCGGCAGATGTGCCGGCGCAGGCACCCGACGCCCGTATCATCAAGATCCAGGCTGGGTTGAAGGCATTCGGCAATGACGATATGCAACTCGACGGCGTGGTCGGGGCCCGCACCAAGGCAGCGATCAGGGAGTTCCAGTCGCTGTTCGGGCTGCCTGAGACCGGCGAGCCCGACGAGGTCGTCTACGTCAAGATGCGCGAGATCGGCCTGACCAACTGATGGGCGGAGGCGCGCGGTTTTGGTTTCACCCAAACGCAAAGCGCTCTAAGTACCATCCGATGTCGTCCAGAATGCTGCTATGCGCATAACCACCGATCTGTGGGTATCGGCCCTGTTGCGCCGGGTTTTCGGCGCCGGCGGCTTTGCCGCCGTGGTCAAGCGCGGCGCAACCGAGGCCGGCGCCGTCTTCGTGCTGGCGCGAGGCCGCATGGGCGAGATTGCCTTGTTTGGACCGGCGCCGCAGACGAGCTACGATTCAGCCAAACCCGACGACCGATTCTTCAGTTTGCTCGGCGCCGGCGAGGATGCCGCCGTTTTTGACGCACAACTGGAAAGGGAGAAGAAATTCGATCCCGACATCTGGGTCGTCGAGATCGAGGCCGGCGCTGTTCCCGTCGAGGAACTTATTTCCGTCAAGTCGCTCTAACGATATGCATGAAAACAAAGGCTTAAAGCGTTCGCTTGAATCTCTTTCAGACCCGACGCGCCTTAATGCATGTCGCGCAAAAGTGTGCAGCGGTTTTGCGATAACGACGTGCATAAAACAACAACCTGAAGCGCGTCGCATGAGGCCGGTCAGACGCGACGCGCTTTAGGGCTGGCGGCAGCATTGTCGCTGTCCGCTTTGCGGATGTCGGCGCTTGCCGCAACCGGTCCGGCATTGCGAACGGCCTTCGACAGTGTCTCGGCCTTCCAGCCGCGTAGCCTGTCCTGCGCTGCGTCGCGATGCAGCAGTCGGTAGCGGTCGAGGAAGATGCGAATAGCCTGCGGGTGCGGAAACTCTGTGGGATAGACGGCGACGGTGATCAGGAACGCCCTCTCTTCGCCGAGATCAAGCGCGCGCAGGGCGGCTAGAAGGGACGTGTAGTTCTGGTTTGCGGTGAGCGACCGCGCCGTTGAAAAATCGATTTCGAGCGCGTCGGCCAGTGCTGTCTGGAAGAATGCGACATTGCCGGTCAGCGCCGTCTCGCGCAGTTTGACATAGGTTTCAGCGCCGGCGAACGGATTGACGGTCGCGCCGCCGCTCTCATCATCGGCACGCATCATTGACCGCAGCCGGCGCCGTGCATTCTCGGCGGCGGCGCCGGGCACATGCTGGCTGTCGGGGCTGGGCGCGATGACTTCGGCGCTTTTAGGCGCCGTCTTGGCGACCGCCTCCTGCTGCCGCACGCTCACCAGCGTCGGCTTTTCAAGTGCCCTGATCAACTGGGCGATGGTCGGGTTCAGATCCTTGCGGCGCGCGATGGCGCGCGCATGCGGCAGGCCGTGCCGTCCGATCAGCGCGACGAGGTCGATATCACTCAGCGCGCGCGAGCGGATGAGCAACGGCGCGGCAACGTCGACCGGCTCCCCGCAAAGCCGCCGGACCAGCGCAGTGGGTGCGTATTCGCATTCGGAAAGGGCGGCGGCGACATAGCGGCGCGATTCGACCGACACATTGGCGAAAAGCGGAAGCGTCAGATCCTCAAGTTGTGCGATCTCCCGGCGCGAAGGGCGGGTGAGCGAACAGAACGCCGACACCGCCGCGCGGAACAGCCTTTCGGCCTTTCCCGATTCAGCCCGTATAGCGATTTGCCTGAAATCCGAAGCTGACACGAAGGATACGCCTGACACTCGACACGATCTGGACCATGCTCGACCGGGACTGTGTCGGTTTCGCATTTGCCTCGGGTCAGGACTTCCTGACCTCAGAACAAAGATCAAATTAGCGGCGATCCGTTAGCGTTCCGTTAACCTACTGCCGTCCTTAATCAGATTGGAGGCGTTGCGTTGTGCTCCGGGGCAACCGAGAGGAATGCACGAACCATGGGCATGGTACTGTCTTTCGTGCCGCGAACGGCGGCAACCAATCGAGCAGAACGAAACACCGGAACGCCGGCGGCGGTGATCATTTTCCCAGGCGTCCGCTACGAGCCACGGCAGCTGACGGGCGAGACGCGGCCAGGCGCGGGTCCAGATAAGCCGGGCTCGTCAAGGACGATGCCGGGCTCGTCAACGACGATGCCGGGATCGTCGGGGACGCTGCCTGTTCCGCATCATTAGAGCGCCGCGCGCCCTGTTGGGCGCGCAAAGGACGCTCTAACACTGTAAATGAGCGCCGCGCACCCTGTTGGGCCGGAAACCGGCGGCATATTTCGGTTGACGTCAGTAAGCCTGCAGTTCGCAGGAACTCTGCTCGAGAAACCGCGACACGACCGGCTTCCAGCTGTCGTCGGGCACAAACGAGCGGATGACGAACATGCCTTCGTCGACGGGCACCTCGACGAAGATTGCCCCTTGCAATTCCTCCGGGAGCTCCTTGCGGATCTCGATCATCTGCGCCGGCGTCAGTACGATACTGTCCAGCACCCTTCCGGTCGCACTATGGTCGTTGAAGGAGTAGATGTTATGGCCGCTGCGGTCATAGACCGATACGGACCAGAACGGGACGTTTCCTGGTGCCTTCACCCGAACCATCCCTTCTGACAGATCGAACCGGCAAGCAGCCGCATTAAACAGCGGGTCGACGGATTTTACCACCGGCATACCGCCGGCCTCGGCGTCCAGCCTGGTCATCCTATAGAGGTCCGAGGCCATGGCCAGCCGCGACCACGCATCACGTTCGGAAAATTCCGGGACGAGCAGCAGCACGACGATGTGCACGATGCCGGCGCCCAGCAGGCCGAGCAGGATCGCGTGCAGCAGCCTACGCATTGCAGCCGACCTTCAGGATCTGCGGCAGCGTGATGTCCGAAAGACCCGTGCTGCTGGCGATCGGCGTGTCGTAGAATGTCAGCACGAAATACATCCGGCCGAAACCGTCGGAAAGCAGCCAGTTGCCGGGTGCGGGGCGGTTGCTGACGGAAATCACTACCGAATTGTCGGGCTGGCGCAGCACCTGGTATGATTGAAGTGCCGCAAGCCTTGGCTTGCCGGTCTCGACCACCCCGAGCGATTGATCGGCGGCATAGAGGGTCCAGAACCGGGCCGCGGGAAATCCGCCTTCGATTTCATAGGCGCATTGGCGTTTCAATTGTTCGCCACCGGAATCGCGTTCGGCGATAAAGGACAGGCCTTCTGCCTGCCCGAGTGCAAGGATACCCTCGCGCGCCACGCGGGCTTTCGAATAAGGATCCGCCGCCCTCGTGCCGATATCGGGAAACGCTGTCCATGGGTCGATCCTGATCGCGCCGATGCCATCCTGCGTCTTGAGAGCGTACCAGACGCTGCCGCCGCCGCCGCCGATGGCTATGGCAAGCGCGAGGAGCGTCAGGAATGCGTTCTTGAGCATGAAGAGCCGCGGGAAAAAAGAGGAGTGCCGCCCGGGGATATCGCGGGGCAGGGGGCGATGGCAAGCGGACCTCTGTGGAATTGCCGGCGCGAGCATGGCCTGGCCCGTCGTGCCGGCGTCAAAGCGCCGACAGGGTCTCCGGCGTCGCAGGCGCCCGTAGGACGGGCGCTGACTGGAACAGTCTTGTGATGTCCCTGAGCGCCCGCGTTGTTTGGCTGGACAGCACCGGCGGGCGCTCGGCGGTAGCGTCGGCCGCTGCCTGCTCGGCATTCTTCGTTTCCGCTTCCTCGGCCTTGGCGGCGATTTCTTCGTCTACGAAGGGATGATCGAGACCGGGGATCGGCCTGAGGTCGATATTCTGGTGCGCATAGACCATCAGCCTCTGCCAAACCATCGCCGGCAGCGAGCCGCCGGTCATGTTGTTGGTCGGGGTGAAGTCGTCATTGCCGAGCCACACGGCAGCCGTGTAGTTGCCGGTGAAGCCGACATACCAGGCGTCGCGATAAGACTGCGTGGTGCCGGTCTTGCCGGCCGAAACGATATTGGGAAGAGCAGCGCGCCGCGCCGTACCCATCACCGGCACCGCCGCCAGCATGGTGTTCATAGACTTCAGCGCCTGTTCCGAGAGCACACGGTGCGGCGGCGGCGCATCTTTGGCGAAATCGTAAACCACCTCGCCGGTACGGGTGACGAGTTGGGTGATGCCATGCCGGGAGCCGACGAAGCCGTTCTGGGCAAACACGCTATAGCCTGTCGCCTGGTCCATCACGGTCATGCCCGATGTGCCGAGCACCATCGTCTTGTGCGATTCGAGCGGCGATTCGACGCCCATGGCTTCCGCCATCGCCTTGATCGGCTTGATGCCGAGATGATTCTTGGCCAGCCGCACCGGCACGGTGTTGACCGATTTGGCCATCGCCGTGATCAGCGTGACCTTGCCGGCGCGTCCGTCATTGTAATTGTGCGGCGACCAGGCACCCCAGGAGATCGGCCCGCCGGAAACGACGGAGTCCGGCGTGAAGCCGTGCTCCATCGCCGTTGCGTATACGTAGGGTTTAAACGATGAGCCGCTCTGGCGCAGCGCCTTCGTGGCGCGGTTGAACTGGCTGGCACCGTAGTCGCGGCCGCCGACGATCGCCCTGACTGCACCATTGGTTTCGATGACCACCATGGCGCCTTCGGTGACGTTGTATTCCTTGCCGAACTGGCGGAGATGGAATTCCATAGATTCTTCCGCCGCCTTCTGGATGTTGGCGTCGAAAGTGGTGTGAGCGACCAGCGAATGCTGGCCGGACTTCGCGGCGATCTTCTTGACCTCTTCGAATGCCCAGTCGAGGTAGTAATCCGGGCTCTTCTGCTCGCCGCGGTCGACGATTTCAGCCGGATTCAGCCGCGCCTGCAGCACCTGACCCTCGCTCATGAAGCCGCCTTCGACGAGATTCGACAGCACCACATTGGCCCGCGCCCTGGCAGCAGGCAGGTTGATGTGCGGCGCGTATTTGGTCGGTGCCTTGAACAGGCCGGCCAGCATCGCCGCTTCGGCGAGGTTCACATCCTTGACGCTTTTGCCGAAATAGAAATCGGCGGCCGCTTCGATGCCGAACGTGCCGCCGCCCATATAGACGCGGTCGAGATAGAGCTGCAGGATTTCCTTCTTCGACAGATTGGCCTCGAGCCACAGCGCCAGGAAGGCTTCCTTGACCTTCCGCTCCAGCGTCCGTTCATTGGTCAGGAACAGGTTCTTGGCCAGCTGCTGGGTGATGCTCGAGCCGCCCTGCACCACGGAATTCGCCCGCACATTCGCGAAGATCGCGCGCGAAAGGCCGAGCGCATCGATGCCGTAGTGATCGAAGAAACGCCGATCCTCGGTGGCCAGCACCGCCTTGATGACCTGGTCGGGCATCTCGTCGACCGGCACCGAATCACGCTGGATGATGCCGCGCTGGCCGATCTCGTTGCCGTAGCGGTCGAGGAAGGTGATGGCGAAATCGCCTTGGGCACGCCAGTCGCCGGCGGTTTCCTGGAAGGCCGGCAAGGCAAGCGCCAGCATGACGACGATGCCGCCGGCGCCGAGGGTGAAACCTTCGCTCAACAGTTCGATGATGCCGCGGCGCCAGCCGGAGACGCGGAAGCGCCGGAAAAAAATCGTGGCCGCTTCCCAGAACCGGCGCGCCTTGAAGCCGATCTCGTAGAGCGAGGAATCGAACCACGCATCCGCTGCCAGCAGTCTTGCGGCAATCGGACCTCTTCTCCTGCGTGGTTTCAAAGGACTGGCCATTCCAGGATCCGGCTGCGGCTACGCCTCTCACTGAGAAACTGCATGCGGGCAATTTCAGGGCGGCGCGCCAGCCAAGACTATTCGTCCATTTTGGCCCCGCTCACAAGGGCGAGGGGGACTTTTGCGGCACGGATTGTCGATGCGAGGGGTAGGGGCCTGCAACCTCCACCGCCTTGGCACCTCGCATCCGCTTTCAAATTACCGCGCCGCGATAAAGCGCATGAAATGTCCCACGTCGGCGTCGCTTGGCTCCTGGCCGGTGAAACTGCGCAGATAGGCGGCGAGATGACTGACTCTCGCCTCGACCGGTTCCTTGAGGTCGAGCACATAATAACCGATCTGCATGTAATAAAGGACACGGGCGCGGATGAAGGCATCCTCTTCGTCGTAGCCATGCCGGCGATACATGTCGCGGATCGCGCCTAGCCGGTCCTTGTCGGCTTGGTCGATGGCCCGGCGCACGTCGTCGGAACGACGCGCCCATTCCCGGATGGCGAAGTCGAGCCTGGGATCGAACAGGCGCTCGTCCGCCCAGCATTCGAACACGTTCATGACGCCCATGATGATGCTTTCGGCTGGCCGCTGCGCGCGTTCGACGATCGCCCTGGTGTTGGTGTTCCGCCAATGGGCAAGCAACTGGTCGAGCAGATCCTGACGGCTATCGAAATACCAGTAAAAGCTTGAGCGCGAAACGCCGAGCTTCTGGCCGAGCGGCAGCACGCGCACGCTTTCGATGCCGTCTGAAATCAATGTCTGGAGTGCAAGATTGATCCAGTCCCAGCGCGTCACCTTGATGTTGCCGGGCGCCGGCTCGTCCTGCGGAGCAATCATGATCATGGCCGCACAATAGGCATGAGGGGGAACTGCATACAACCGTACTAGACACATATGTACAGTGCAAGTATCCTGCCCGCCTCAACGAACTGGGCCGAGCGGCCGGCGCGCGTCATAGCGGCTTCTCCCTACGATCCCCAGGGCAGGGCAATACGGCAGGGCAATACGGCAATGAGGAGTATCCGCCATGATCGATGACGCCGCACGTGATCTCAGGCGCGAACGCAGGCGGCACGGACGAACCGGCGAGGCCGGCAGCGAGACCAGCCGCCGGCCGGACTATCGTTCGCTGAAGAACCCGTTCCTGCCGCAGCCGATCTTTTCGGCCGACCAGGTCGCCGCGATACATCTCACGGCGCTGCGCGTGCTCGAGGAACTCGGCGTCAAGGTGCTGCTGCCGGAGGCGCGCACCATTCTTGCTCGTGCCGGTGCGCTGGTCGACGAAGACAGTCAAATGGTGCGCATCGGCCGCGACATTGTCGCGGCGGCGTTGGTCTCTGCGCCGAAATCGATCCGGGCGCACGCTGGTGACCGTGCCCGCGACCTGACGCTCGAGCTTGGCTCGATGACGTTCCTGGCGGGGTCCGGGGCGCCGAACGTCACCGATCTAGAGCGCGGCCGGCGGCCGGGAACGCTTGCCGCTTTCAAGGATCTGATCCGCCTGGTGCAGCATTTCGACGTCCTGCATATGCTGGGACCTTGCATCGAGCCGCAGGACATCGACAACCGTTTCCGCCATTATGCCGTCAACCGGGCTCAACTGACGCTCTCCGACAAGTTACCGTTCGTCTTCGCGCGCGGCACGCCGCAGGTCGAGGACGGCTTCGAGATGCTGCGGCTGGCGCGCGGCCTGTCCGAGGCCGAATTCCGTTCGGGCGCTCATTGCTACACCGTCATCAACACCAATTCGCCGCGTCAGCTCGACATTCCGATGGCGCAAGGCATCATCGACTTTGCCAAGGCGGGGCAGGTGTTGATCATCACGCCCTTTTGCCTGGCCGGCGCCATGGCGCCGATCACGGTGGCCGGCGCACTGACGCTGCAGCACGCCGAAGCGCTGGCCGGGCTGACGCTGGCCCAGAATGTGCGACCGGGCGCGCCGGTCGTCTATGGTTCGTTTTCCTCCAATGTCGACATGAAGTCGGGGGCGCCGGCGTTCGGCACGCCGGAGCACGTCAAGGCGACGCTCGGCGCCGGTCAGCTTGCGCGCCTCACCGGCCTTCCCTGGCGGTCCGGCGGCGGCAGCGCCGCCAACATATCGGACGCGCAGGCGGCCCATGAAACGCAGTTCGCTCTGTGGGGCTCGGTGCTTGCGGGTGCAACGGTCTGCATCCATGCCGCGGGCTGGCTCGAAGGCGGCTTGAGCGTTTCGTTCGAGAAGCTGATCACCGATATCGAGGCACTGCAGACGGTCTCCGAACTCTGCGCGGCGACGCCCGGAGACGAGGCCGCGATCGGCTTCGAGGCTATCGCCGAAGTGCAGCCGGGCGGGCATTTCTTTTCGGCCGGGCACACAATGGCGCGCTACCGCACCGCTTTCTACGAGCCGCTGGTCGCCGATTGGTCGAATTTCGGCAACTGGACGCAGGCCGGGTCAAGAACCGCCACGGAGCGCGCCACCGGCATCTGGAAACGGCTGCTGGCCGATTTTCGGCCGCCGGCTTCCGCCGCTGCCACATCAGGTGTTCTCGACGAATTCATAGCGCGGCGCACGGAAGAGGGTGGCGCAGCACCGGTGTCGTGAGGATCAGTGCAGTCCCTGCACGAATAGGTGGCGGCCGTGAGCCCTAACCATTTCCGGGCCAAGGATGCTGCGCCTTGCCCTTTCGGCGGTCATCCCGTTTCGTTCGTCTATCGCTGCGAAATCGGGGCGGAGGCGCTGCGCCGTCATCCGCTATCCTCGGCGCGGATCGTTGCGGCGGGGCGGGCGGACGTCAGTCCAAAACGAGCGCAGAGGCCTGGAACACTCTCGAAGTCCATATCCAGTTGGTACTTTCGTAAAAGTTCGCCGGACTTTGTCCTGTCGGGCCAGATCGCTGCCAACTCGCGGAAATAGTTCTCAAACCCCGCCGGTGAAATTACTTCGATAATTTCGCACGGCGTGTCGCCAGCGTTCCAGAACGTATGCCACTGGCCTCGCGGCTTGAACACCCATGTGCCCGGCCCGGCAGTAATGATGTCGTCGCCAAGCAACGCGCCCAGATTGCCGCTCACCACATACGAATATTCGTCTTCGCGGTGATGCCGGTGCAACGGCGCCGCCAGTGCACGGAGCGCCAGCGGATGGTGCACGATGGAGAAGCGCTCGCACGTGTGGAACCCGTCGATCTTCCAGCGGATGCCGAAACCGCCCAGATCGAAGCGGTCGCCGGCCCCGGGCTGAACCGTGATAGGCCCCGATGCCTCGTTGGCAGTCGGATGAGCTGTCGTATGTTGGAGGGCCGAATCAGGCAATGCGCGTTCCATATCATCCTCCTGAAAATGGGTGTACGCTGCCGATCACCCATTTCTAGGCGTCATTCAAACCCATGTCAATATTGGTGATCACGTGAGTTCACTGAAAGAAGGCCAGCGGCGCTCATATCGATTGCAGCGGCGCGCGGTCAAACAGGCCGAGACCCATCTTGCGCTCGCCCGCGCGGCATTCGAGCTGCACAGCTCGGTGGGTCCGTCGCGAACAACCGTGAGCGCTATCGCCGAGAAAGCGGGGGTGCAGCGGCTGACCGTCTACCGCCATTTTCCCGATGAGGAAGCGGTCTTCAATGCCTGCTCGGCATATTCCTTCGGCCAGGACCCTCCTCCAAGTCCCGAGGCCTGGCGATTGATCGTCGAACCGGAAGCCCGGCTCCGGACGGCGCTCCTTCAACTCTACAGCTATTACAGGCGCAAGCGGCAACTCCTCGCAAATCTGTATCGCGATGCCGAAATGCCGGTTGTTGCCGCGGCATTGGCCCGCCGGCAACAGGTTCTCGCAAACGGCGTCGCGATCCTTGAAGAAGGCTGGCTCGTTCCTGATAGCGAAACCGCCCGGTTGCCTGCTGCAGCGATAGGGCATGCGCTGGACTTCACGACGTGGCAATCGCTGGTTGAGAACCAGGGCCTGTCGGACGAGGAGGCGGTGGAGGCCATGATCGTCCTCGTCCGCAGCGTGAGCTCGAGTTTGCTGGACCGCCGAAGCAAGAAACCGTCAGCCTGAAGCCAGCGGGGCCGGCGCGGGCCGTTTCCCGATCTAGCGCTGATTGGAGCGGGGTATATGAGCAGTCGGTACGGCATTTGGGGTCGGTGCGAATGCAATTTCTAGTATTTCATGATGTCTTTCAGACATTTGATCAATCAAAAACATTTTTGAAAATTGGTTTTTCCGTTCCGAGTTCCTATTTTAGGTGAGGAACTAATTTTCATCACCTCAGCGAAAAGGAGATTTTATCAATGGCGGAACTCAATCAGAATATCATGGAAAAAGCTGAAGCGCGCTTCATGGAAAAGCAGAAGAAAACTGCGGAGCGAAACCAGGCTACGGCCGAATATGTTTCCGAGGCCAAAGCCAGGACTATCAAGACCGAAAGGTTGCGGGCGCTGCGGCTGGCCAAGGAAGAGGCCGACCGTGCGGCGGAAGCCCTCAATCCCGTCGCTCCCAAGAAAAAGCGGGCGGCAGTCAAGAAGGCGGGAACCGCTTAACGGCGGTCAAGTCATGAGCCTGACATTTCCAAATCTAAGTCGAAGCTACGACGAGGCGAGCCGACGGATCCGCTTCGTCGGTTATGACGGCATGTCCCAGATTTCTTTCTTTGTCCATGCAGACGCCATCTCGACGGCACCGCCGGAGACGGCGACAGCCGAAGCCACGTATCTCGCCGCCTTCGATTCGGCCGTCGGTCCCATACATGACGTCGCAAGGAATGCTTATGCCCGTACCGGCAAGAGCATGTATGTGCTGACAGCGGCCGATTTTCGATAGATCCCGACCGTCCGCGCGATCGGGACCTTGGAAATCCAGTGATCTGGCGCCAGACCGTCAACGCGGCTACGCTGCAAGCGGAAATCGCTGTCGGGGTGAAGGCCTGTTCAGCCGTGACGGGCGAGGGAGAAGACGATGACCGCGCCGGCCGCCGCGCTGCAGAAGGTCTTGTTCGAAGCGTTGAACGGTGATGGTTCCCTGTCAGTGGCATTGGGCGGCGCAAAACTGTTCGATCATGCCCCGGAAAATGTCCCATTCCCCTATGTCACCTACGGCCGGACCAGCGTCTACGACTGGACAACCGGCATGGAGAACGATGCCGAGCAGCTTTTCACGCTGCATTTCTGGTCGAAGTCCGAGGCCAGGAAAGAAATGCTCGATGTTATGGACCTTGTCAGCACCCGCCTCCAGGATGCGGCGCTCGCGCTCGACAAGCATCACCGCATCAATCTCAGGCTCGAATTCACCGAGGCCCGTTACGACGAGGACCTTTCAGCCTATCACGGGCTGCTGCGCTTTCGCGCCGTGACGGAAGAAAACGCCTGACGCGCTTTCAATCTGGCTGCAACACAGTCTAGACTGGCGCTTGGATGAATTTGCCGGGTTGGGGCGCCAAAATCATAAGGTTGGTTGTCTCGCGTTTCAGGGGGTGAGATAGGCATGTGTTGCAGGCGTTCACTGTTCATTTCACGTTCAGCACCGATGCGTTAGGACGCTGATCATGAAAACGCTTCGCTCCCATTTCCGAACCGCGACATTGGCGCTCTGCGCTGCCGGTCTGTTTGCGTCGCAGGCGAGGGCGCTGCCGGTCGTCGTGCCCGAGCAGAACCGGCCGATCATCCTGGCTGCCTCCGACTGCTACGCGATCGGTCAGCAGGTTGCCGAGCAGAATGGCGGCACGCTGGCCAAGGCGTCGCAGTCGACGCGCGGTGGCCAGCCGGTCTGCGTCATCGTCGTGCTGGTCCCGGGCAAGGACGGGCAGCGTCCGCGCCGCACCGAGATCGTCGTTCCGCTGAACTGATCCCTGCCGTTTCCCAGGCGCTGGAATCGGCCTATATCTCACGCCCAGCTTCTCAACAGGGCAACTCTTCAATAGGGCAGTTCTTCAATAGGGCAGTTCTTCAACAGGCCAGATCTTCAACAGGTATGATCCCCGCATGCGCGTACTCGTTGTCGAAGATGACAAGGATCTCAACCGGCAGATATCAGACGCGCTGGTCGATGCCGGCTATGTCGTCGACCGGGCTTTCGACGGTGAGGAAGGGCATTTCCTCGGCGATACCGAACCCTATGATGCCGTGGTGCTCGACATTGGCTTGCCGCAGATGGACGGCATCAGCGTGGTCGAGCGCTGGCGGCGCGGCGGCCGCAAGATGCCGGTCCTGATTCTGACGGCGCGCGATCGCTGGAGCGACAAGGTATCCGGCATCGACGCCGGCGCCGACGATTATGTCACCAAGCCGTTCCACATCGAAGAGGTGCTGGCCAGGGTTCGGGCGCTCATCCGGCGCGCGGCCGGCCATGCGTCGTCCGAGCTGACATGCGGGCCGCTGCGGCTCGACACCAAGGCCTCCAAGGCCGATGTCGACGGCGTGCCGCTCAAGTTGACGTCGCACGAATTTCGCCTGCTTGCCTATTTGATGCACCATATGGGCGAGGTCGTGTCCCGGACCGAGTTGGTCGAGCATCTCTACGATCAGGATTTCGACCGCGATTCCAACACAATCGAGGTCTTTGTCGGGCGGCTTCGCAAGAAGATGGGCATCGACATGATAGAAACCGTTCGCGGCATGGGCTATCGAATGCGTGAGCCGGAGGCGTAAGGCGGAACCGCTCAAACAGACTGCAAGAACGCCGCTTTCACTGCGGTTCTGGCCGCGTTCGCTGGCGTTCCGGGTGATCGCCTTTTCCACGGTCTGGGCGATACTCACCCTGATTGTCATCTTCACGCTGATCACGACCCTCTATCGCCAGGCGAGCGAGCGCGGTTTCGACAGCTTGTTGTCGGCGCATCTGTTCAATCTGATCGGCTCGGTCGGCGTGTCCGAAGGCGGTTCGCTGACCGGCGCTCCCGACCTTGGCGATCTTCGGTTCTCGGAGCCGAATTCCGGCTGGTACTGGTCGGTGGAGCCTGCGTCGGAAGGCGTGCGCGGTGAGCTGCACTCCTCCTCGATGACCAAGGCGATCCTGTCGCCAAGCGTCGCCGAGGTTCCTTTCAATGCCAGCTTCCAGCGCAGCTATGCGACAGAAGGCATCGATGGCGAGGAACTGGAAGTGTTCGAGAGCGAATTCGTTCTCGACGCGAAAAATCGCGCAGCGCGCTTCCGTGTCATGGGCAACAAGACCGAGCTCGAGCAGGAGATAGGCGCCTTCCAGCGTCGCCTGCTGACCTATCTTTCCCTGTTCGGCGTCGGCATGATCGCCATCAACGCCATCGCGATCCTGTTGGGCCTGCAGCCATTGCGCCGGGTCAGGAACGCTCTCGCCATGGTGCGCGAAGGAACCGCGCAAAGGCTCGACGGTCGCTTCCCGGCCGAGATCGAGCCGCTCGCCAACGAGACCAACGCGCTGATCGAAAACAACAAGCGTATTGTCGAGCGCTCGCGGACGCAGGTCGGCAACCTCGCCCATTCGCTGAAGACGCCACTGGCGGTGCTGATCAATGAGGGGCGGGCGCTCGGCGGCGCCAAGGGCCAGCTCATAGCCGAGCAGGCCGCCTCTATGCAGAAGCAGGTTGACCATTATCTGCAGCGCGCCCGCGTTGCGGCGCAACGCGACAGCGTCGTCTACCGCACGCCGGTGGCGCCGCTGGTCCAGCGCATGGTGCGCGTTCTGCAAAAACTCAACCCGCAGACCGCTCTCTCGCTTTCGCTGCCGGCAGTCGATATCGTCTTTGCCGGCGAACGCGAGGATTTGGAAGAATTGCTTGGCAATCTGCTCGACAACGCCATGAAATGGGCAAAGAGCGCGGTCGCCGTGTCGGCGGCGCCAATCTCTGGCAAGAAGAGTGGCGTCGGCAAGGAGGGTGCTGTCAATCTGTTCGAGATCAGCATCGAAGATGACGGCCCGGGCATTCCCGACGACAAGGCGCGCGAGGCGCTGAAGCGCGGACGGCGGCTCGACGAGACAAAGCCGGGGACCGGGCTTGGACTTGCCATTGTCGCTGACCTGGTCAACGAGTATGGAGGCGTTCTGGCTCTGGAACGGTCGAGCATGGGCGGGTTGAAGGCGGTGGTTCGATTGCGGAGCCTTCACTAGACTTATGCTTTTGCTGGGCCAGTCGACATTGATCGACGGTGCGTGATATTGCGGCATGTCGACTGGTCCCGGAGCCGTCGGCCGCGGCCAAATTTCCGACAAACATCGACACTATGGCCACGCCGACTTCCCCGATGGCGCGGCCCAGCTCTAACTCAAGAAAACCGGTTGTTGGCATGAAGATTCGCGTCGCGCTCGTTTCCGCACTGCTGGCCGTTTCCGGCTGCACGACGCTGGGCAAGAGCTCTGGCCCCACGGTGGCGCCGCAACCGGCCGCCACGCCGCCAAGTGACGGCAAGATCGCGACGACGATCATTTCCGCCATGGGGGGCGGCCTCGTCAGCGGATCCATCGGTACCGGCTTGAGCGATCCGGAAAAGCGAAAGGCGCTGGAAGCGGAATACAGGGCGCTCGAGTACACGGCGAGCGGCCAGAAGGTGACATGGAAGAGCGATCGGTCGGCGCATTACGGCGAAGTCGTGCCCGCCCAGCCCTATCGTGTCGGCTCGCAGGACTGCCGGCAATACACTCATACGGTCTTTACCGGCGCTGCCGGCGCCACCGCGCGCGGAACCGCTTGCCGCAACGCCGATGGCAGCTGGACGCCACTGACGTAACGACCGGCCGGATAATGCATGTCGCGTAAAAGTGTGTAGCGGTTTGCGATAACGACATGCATGAAAACAACAGCCTGAAGCGCGTCGCATGAGGCCGGTCGAACGCGACGCGCTTTAGGTCCGGTTGACATTAATCAAGGACAAGCGACGCATCTGCCGTCAAAGCGTCGCAGGACGCCTGTGTTGGCAGGGCAGGGCTCTGCCGTTATTGGAAGAAGCATGCTGTTCTGGGTCATAGCTGCCATTCTCACGCTGGGTGCAAGC
Source organism: Mesorhizobium sp. WSM4840 (assembly GCF_055811755.1). Taxonomy (NCBI): domain Bacteria; kingdom Pseudomonadati; phylum Pseudomonadota; class Alphaproteobacteria; order Hyphomicrobiales; family Phyllobacteriaceae; genus Mesorhizobium; species Mesorhizobium sp. WSM4840. The sequence goes on along the minus strand of NZ_JBVVQD010000033.1, from coordinate 21,085 downwards.
CTGGCGGTTCTGCTGCCGCTGGCCGGCGGCCCGAAGGGTGGCTCGGCTAGCAGCGATCATGACCTTGAAGTCTATCGCGACCAGTTGTCCGAGCTTGACCGGGACGTGGCGCGTGGCCTGATCCAGCCGGCGGAGGCCGAAGAGGCGCGTGCGGAGATCGCCCGCCGCATCCTTCGCCTGGACAATGCCGCCGACAAGGCAGCGGCGCGGCAGCCGTCGATGGCGACCAGATTGGTTGCGACGGCCGCGGTCCTGGCGGTTCCGCTGGTCAGTTGGGGCTTGTACAGCCAGCTCGGCTCGCCCGAGCTGCCGTCGCAGCCGCTCAGCGAGCGACTGGCCAGGAATCCCGCCGACAGTTCGGTGGACGAACTGGTGGCACGCGCCGAGGCCCACCTTGCCGCCAATCCGTCCGACGGCAGGGGTTGGGACGTTCTGGCGCCGGTCTATCTGCGCATGCAGCGGTTTTCCGACGCGGTGACGGCGTACCGCAACGCCATTCGCCTCGACGGCGACAGCGCTGCCCGCCAGGCCGGCCTCGGCGAGGCGATCGCCAGCGCAGCGGGCGGCATTGTTTCGGCCGACGCTCAGGCCGCCTTCGAGGCGGCGCTGAAGCTCGATCCGGCAAATCCGAAGGCCAGCTTTTATCTGGCGATGGGCATGGCGCAGGAAGGCCGCATTGAGGAGGCGACAGCTGGCTGGCAGAAAATGCTCGCGGCCTTGCCGCAGGACTCAGCCTGGCGCGCCGCCGTCGAGCAAGCACTGGCCGAATCCGCCAGACAGAGCGTCGCTTCGGGAGTGCCTGCAAAAGGCCCGAACACCGGGGATGTCGGCGCCGGGGATGTCGATGCATCCTCGTCGATGTCGCCGCAGGACAGGGAAGCGATGATCGACACCATGGTCGCGGGACTTGATGAAAGACTGCGGCAAAACCCGCGCGATGCGGAAGGATGGATGCAGCTTATTCGTTCCTATGTCGTGCTGGGCAAGGCCGATCAGGCACGCGATGCGCTCAATCGCGGTATCGCCGTTTTTGGCTCCGATAGTGAGGAAGCGAAGAAATTCACCGCCTTTGCCGTCTCGCTTGGCCTGACGGCGACGGAGTAAAACATGACGCGCAAGCAGAAAAGACTGTCGGTGATCGCCGGAGGGTTGGCATTTCTCGGTGCCGCCACCGGTCTGACCTTCTACGCGCTCGGCCAGAAGGCCTCCTACTTCTACATGCCCGCCGATCTGACCAACGCCAGCCTGCAGCCCGGGCAGCGTATCAGACTCGGCGGCCTCGTCGAAAAAGGTACGATCGAGCGCGGTGAGGGGGCCACCGTCGCCTTTTCGGTGACCGACAACCAGAAGCAGGTCAAGGTCACCTACACCGGCATTCTTCCCGACCTTTTCCGCGAGGAGCAGGGCGTCATCACTGAAGGCACGTTTCGCCCGGACGGCGTCTTCGTCGCCGACAGCGTGCTGGCCAAGCACGACGAGAACTACATGCCCAAGGAGGTGGCCGAGAGCCTCAAGTCCAAGGGCGTGTGGCAGGAGAGCAAGAGTGAGTAACGGCCTTGGTTGAAACCGGACATTTCGCGCTGGTCCTGGCGTTCGCGCTGTCTTTGGTGCAGGCGCTGGTGCCGCTGTTCGGCGCGCGTATCAACAACCAGAAGTTGATGGCCGTCGGCGGTCCGGTCGCAGTGACCGGCTTTGCCTTGACCGCTCTCTCCTTCGCGGCGCTGGCGATAGCCTATGCAACGTCCGACTTTTCGGTGGCCAACGTCTGGGACAACTCGCATTCGCTGCAGCCGCTGATCTACAAGATCACCGGCACTTGGGGCAATCACGAGGGCTCGATGCTGCTCTGGGTGTTGATCCTGACCTTCTTCGGCGCGCTCGTCGCTGCTTTCGGCAGCAATCTTCCCGCGACCCTTCGAGCCAATGTGCTGGCCGTGCAAGGCGCGATCGGCGCCACCTTTTTCCTGTTCATCCTGGCGACGTCCAACCCGTTCGCCAGGCTCAATCCGGCGCCGATCGAGGGCCGCGATCTCAACCCGATCCTGCAGGATCTCGGCCTCGCCATCCATCCGCCGCTGCTCTATCTCGGCTATGTCGGCTTCTCGATCTGCTTTTCCTTCTCGGTCGCCGCCCTCATCGAAGGCCGCATCGACGCGTCCTGGGCGCGCTGGGTGCGGCCATGGACGCTGGTCGCCTGGATGTTCCTGACCGGCGGCATCGCCATGGGTTCCTACTGGGCCTATTACGAGCTTGGCTGGGGCGGTTTCTGGTTCTGGGATCCGGTCGAGAACGCCTCCTTCATGCCTTGGCTGGCCGGCACCGCGCTGCTCCATTCGGCGATCGTCATGGAAAAGCGCTCGGCCTTGAAGATCTGGACGCTGTTGCTGGCGATCCTGACCTTCTCGCTGTCGCTGCTCGGCACCTTCCTGGTGCGCTCCGGCGTGCTCACTTCCGTCCACGCCTTCGCCACAGATCCGACGCGCGGCGTGTTCATTCTCTGTATCTTGACACTGTTCATCGGCGGATCACTGGCGTTGTTCGCCTTTCGCGCCTCGAGGTTGACGGCCGGCGGCCTGTTTCATCCGATCTCGCGCGAGGGGGCGCTGGTCCTCAACAATCTGTTCCTGACCACGGCCACCGCCACCGTGCTGATCGGCACGCTGTATCCGCTGGCCGTCGAGGCCGTTTCAGCCGACAAAATTTCGGTCGGCGCGCCGTTCTTTAACATGACGTTCGGCCCGCTGATGGTGCCGCTTCTCGTCGTGGTCCCGTTCGGGCCGCTGCTGGCCTGGAAGCGCGGCGACATTTTCGCTGTCGCCCAGCGGCTGATGGCGGCCTTCGCCGCAGCGCTTCTGGCCGTGCTGGTGACGGCCTTGTTCATCGATGGCGCGTCGGTGTTCGCAGCACTTGGCGTCGGCCTGGCCGTCTGGCTGATCTGCGGCGCGCTCACCGATATTGCCGTCAAGTCCGGCTTTGGCGCTGTGGCGCCCAGCACCATGCTCAGGCGCTTCGCCGGCCTGCCGCGTTCGGTCTTCGGCACCGCGCTCGCCCATCTCGGCCTCGGGCTGACGACGCTGGGCATCGTCGGCACGCTTTGCTTCGGCACCGAGAAGATCTTGTCGATGCGTGCAGGCGAGACCGTGCAACTGTCCGGCCACACGCTGCGTTTCGAAGGGCTCTATCCGGCCCACGGGCCCAACTATAGCGAGGATCGCGGCCGCTTCGCCCTGTTCGGCGCCGATGGACGCACTGCCGCTGCAATCACCTCGTCCAAGCGCTCCTATCCCGTCCGGCAGATGACGACGACCGAGTCCGGTATCAAGACGATCGGGTTCAGCCAGCTCTACCTCTCGCTTGGCGACGTGGCGACCGACGGCTCCGTCGTGGTGCGGCTGTGGTGGAAGCCTCTGGTGACGCTGATCTGGGGCGGCGCCCTTGTCATGATGGCAGGTGCTGCGATGTCGCTCATGGACCGGCGGCTGCGCGTCGGGGCACCGTCGCGCCGCCGCAAGTCGGCAGGCGCCGTGCCTTCCGCGAGCCTGCCATGAGCGCAAGATTTTCGCTGGCCTCGCTGATTCTGCTGCTGACGTTGTTGTTTGCCGGCGCCGCACTTGCGGTGAAGCCCGACGAGGTTCTGGCCGACCCGGCGCTCGAGGCGCGGGCCCGGACGCTTTCGGAGCAGCTGCGCTGCATGGTTTGCCAGAACCAGTCGATCGACGAATCCGATGCCGATCTTGCCCGCGACCTGCGCGTGCTGGTTCGCCAGCGCCTCGTCGCCGGCGACACCGACCGGCAGGTGATCGACTATATCGTTTCCCGCTACGGCGAGTTCGTGCTGTTGAAGCCGCGCTTCAGCCTGCGCAATGCGCTGTTGTGGGGTACGCCGGTGTTTCTGCTGCTTGTCGGTGGGATTTTCATCGTGCTGACTGCCCGGTCGCGCCGTTCGACGGCAACCAATACTTTGACCGCCGAGGAACAGGCAGAGCTGGACACTATTTTGCACCGGGACTGATGGCGGCCGCCGCCCGCAAACATTACAAAAGTTTCATGCACCGGAAATGGCGCCGTAATGTGCGCGCCCCTATTTCTCTTGCCCGAGGATGCCGACCGAAGCGCATCCCTTGAAAGAGGATACGAGACCCATGAATATTGCCCCCAATTCATATCCCCGCACCCGCAAACGCCTGATGGCTGCCGCCGCTTCAGTGGCCATTGCCGGCGCAATCGGCTTCGGCGCGGTTGCCACCGGGACAGCCCCGGTCCTGGCCGAGGCCGTGCGTGTCGAGGCGCCGCAGGTCCCCAGCTTCGCCGATGTGGTCGAGCGCGTTTCGCCGGCGGTCGTCAGTGTCCGTGTCAAAGCCAAGATAGAATCGACCGCCGACGACGGCTCCGACCTGCCGGACGCTTTCGGCAATCTTCCCGATGATCCGCAATTGCGCCGCTTCTTCAGGGAGTTCCGTGGTTTTGGCGATCAGGATGGCCGGGATGGAATGCGGCGTTTCGGACGCCGTGACCGCCAGCCGCGGCCGGTCGCCCAAGGGTCCGGTTTCTTCATCTCCGAGGATGGCTACCTCGTCACCAACAACCATGTCGTCGGAGACGGCTCGTCCTTCACTGTGGTGATGCATGACGGCAAGGAACTCGACGCCAAGCTGGTCGGCACGGATCCGCGCACCGACCTCGCGGTGCTCAAGGTCGAAGGCGACGGCAAGTTCACCTATGTCGACTTCGCCGATGATTCAAAGGTTCGCGTCGGCGACTGGGTCGTGGCCGTCGGCAATCCGTTCGGCCTCGGCGGCACGGTCACCGCCGGTATCGTCTCGGCCCGTGGCCGCGATATCGGCGCCGGTCCCTATGATGACTTCATCCAGATCGATGCCTCGGTGAACCGCGGCAATTCGGGCGGCCCGACCTTCAACCTCAACGGCCAGGTCGTCGGCATCAACACCGCGATCTTCTCGCCGTCCGGCGGCAGCGTCGGCATTGCCTTCGACATTCCCGCCTCGACCGCCAAACAGGTCGTGCAGGATCTGATGAAGGACGGCACCGTCCAGCGCGGCTGGCTTGGCGTCGAGATCCAGCCGGTCACCTCCGAAATCGCCGAATCGCTCGGGCTGAAGTCCGATAAGGGCGCGCTCGTTTCCAGCGCCCAAGACGATGGTCCCGGCAAGAAGGCCGGCATATCAGCTGGTGACGTCATCACTCAGGTGGACGGCAAGGACGTCGCTTCGCCGAAGGAACTCGCTCGTCTGATCGGCGCCTACCAGCCCGGCAAGCCGGTCGACGTCACGCTGTGGCGTGACGGCAAGAGTGAGACCGTCAAGGTTGACCTCGGCACGCTGCCTTTGAGCGACAAGCAGGCTTCGGCCGACCAGCAGCCTTCCGCTCCGCCAAAGGCCGATACGCTGGCCGATCTCGGCCTCACCGTCACCAGGTCCGATGAGGGCAAAGGGCTTGTGGTGACCGATGTCGATCCCGATAGCGATGCCGCCGATCGCGGCATCCAGCCCGGCGACGTCATCACCTCGGTCAATTCGACGGAGGTCAATGGCACCGACGACGTCGCCGAGGCCATGGCCGATGCGGTGAAATCGGGCCGCAAGGCGGTGCTGATGCAGATCACCCGCGACGACAGCAACCGCTTCGTCGCGCTGCCTGTCGCCAAGGGCTGACGTTCCAGACTTTTCCGGTGCGGCGGTTTCAAACACCCCGAGCCGTCGCATGGGGAAAGCACGGGGCTTGAATGCGTTAGTCAGTCATCGTGTTCCGCCCCAGCGGCAGCGGGCTCCCATCGCCCGCTGCCGCTCGAACAGTGCATGACGATATGCTCGAACAACAGAGCATCTCGCCCAGAAGTGTGAAGCGGTTTTGGGATGAGCCTCGGGCTTGATCCGAGGGTGCCGATGGCTCTGGGGCAACGACATTTCAAAACAAAGACTTACTGCGTATCCTTGAATCAAATTTGTTCGCGATACGCCCTGGTGAAGGCCACGATGCATATGCCGGCCACTCAATCTTCCAGCGAAATCGCGTATAACGGTCCCATGAAGATTCTCGTCATAGAAGACGATCGCGAGGCGGCCGATTACCTCCAGAAAGCCTTTACCGAGGCCGGCCACACCGCCCATGTCGCCGGCGACGGCGAAACCGGCTTCGCGCTCGCTGACTCCGGCGACTATGACGTGATGGTCGTCGACCGCATGTTGCCGCGCCGCGACGGCCTGTCGGTCATCGCCGGTCTGAGATCCAGAGGCAATACAACGCCGGTGCTGATCCTGTCGGCGCTCGGCGAAGTCGACGACCGGGTCACCGGCTTGCGCGCCGGCGGCGACGACTATCTGACCAAGCCCTATGCCTTTTCCGAGCTTCTGGCCCGGGTCGAGGTGCTGAACCGCCGCGCCAGCGCCAAGGAAGCCGAAACCGTCTACCGGGTCGGCGATCTCGAACTCGACAGGCTCTCTCATTCGGTGCGGCGCGCGGCGCGCGAGATCACGCTGCAGCCGCGCGAGTTCCGCCTGCTTGAATATCTGATGCGCCATGCAGGCCAGGTGGTGACGCGCACCATGCTGCTGGAAAATGTCTGGGACTACCATTTCGATCCGCAGACCAACGTCATCGACGTTCACGTCTCGCGGCTGCGCGGCAAGATCGAGAAGGGCTTCGACAAGCCGATCCTGCACACGGTTCGTGGCGCCGGCTATATGCTCAAGAGCGGGTAGCATGGCTCTCTCCATGCCGGCCATCATGAAGACGACGGCAGCGCGGCTTTCGGCGCTCTATCTCCTGCTGTTCGCCATCTGTGCGGTGCTGCTCGTCTTCTACATGACCTCGCTGTCGGCACGCATGCTGACCGGCCAGACGCAGGAGACTATCAACGACGAAGTGCTCGGCCTCGCCCGGGCCTACCAGCGCGGCGGCTTGCCGCTGCTGGTCCGCGTGGTCGAGCAGCGCTCCCGCCAGCCCGGCGCCAATCTCTATTTGATCGCCGACACCAACGGCCAGATCCTAACCGGAAACGTGCAGAGCCTGGAGCCCGGCGTTCTCGAGGCCGAGGGCTGGACGACGGCGCCGTTTTCCTACCGACGCTTCGGCGAGGGCGAGCTCGAGCGGCAGCGCAACCCGGTCGCCGACCCGAACGAACCCAGCCAGAGCGAAGTCCAGGTCGAAGGCGAGAAGGGCCACAACGCCATTGCCTTGGTGCTGCGCCTGCCGAACCAGATGATCATGCTCGTCGGCCGCGACCTTGGCGAGCCGGAGCGGTTCCGCGCCGTCATCCGCCGCGCTTTGATGCTGGCGCTCGGCATGATGGCGCTCGGCGGGTTCCTGATCTGGTTCTTCGTCGGCCGCGCGGCGCTGAAGCGCATCGACTCGGTGTCGGAGGCCAGTCGCCGCATCATGGGCGGCGACCTTTCCGGCCGGCTACCGGTCACCGGCGCCGGCGACGAGTTCGATCGGCTTTCCGAAAATCTCAATTCCATGCTGGCCAGGATCGCCACGCTGAATGAAGGGCTGAAGCAGGTCTCCGACAACATCGCCCATGATCTGAAGACACCGCTGACCAGGCTGCGCAACCGTGCCGAAGCGACGCTTTCCGGCAAGCACAGCGCTACCGACTACCGCCAGGCGCTGGAAGCGACGATCGCCGAGTCCGACCAGCTGATAAAGACCTTCAACGCCATCCTGATGATCTCCAGGCTGGAGGCGGGCTATTCCTCAGAAAGCACCAGCCGGGTCGATCTGGCTGCGTCCGTGCGCGATGTCGTCGAGCTCTACGAGCCGGTGGCGGAGGAGGTGGGAGTGACACTCGAGACCTCGGTGCAGGATGCCTTCGCCGTTGAAGGCAATCGCGAGCTGATCGGCCAGGCGCTATCGAACATCGTCGACAACGCGATCAAATATTCGACCGATTCGACATCCAAGCCGATCGTCCGCGTGACGCTCGATCGCGTCGGTAGCGAAATCAGGCTTTCCGTCACAGACAACGGCCAGGGCATTCCCGACGATGCCGATCGCGCCAGGGCGACCGAGCGTTTCGTGCGCCTGGAGAAGAGCCGCTCGCAGCCGGGCTCCGGTCTGGGCCTCAGCCTTGCCAACGCAATCATGACATTCCACAACGGACGGCTTGATCTTCTGCCCGCCGATCCCGGATTGTCCGTCGTCATGAGTTTTCCCGAACGGGAGGATCGCTGATGGCGGTGAGGGCGGCTGCGGAACAGACCAACTGGCTTCTGAATCCGGCGACAAAGCTCGTCCCCCTGGATCGGAACCGCGCCAGGCGGGAATTGTCGGAAATCGCTTCCGCTGCGCAGGAAGACGGGCTTGCCCGGCTCGCGAAATTTCTCACCGGCAAGGGCGCCGTCCAGGATTTCCTCGCCGCAGTGTTCGACCTGTCGCCATTTCTCCGCGACACAGTACGCCGCCGCCCGCAGATCGTGGATGCGCTTTTCGATGAGACCGTCGTGGCCCGGCTGGCGTCGATCGGCGCCTCCATCGACAAGGCTGCGCGGGCGGAAGCCATCTCCGAAAACAGCCTGATGATGGAGCTGCGGCAATGGAAAGCGGAAGCGCATGTCCTGATCGCGCTGGCCGACCTTGCAGGCGAGGCTGAAACAGCAGTCACAGTACAGCGGCTGAGCGATCTTGCCGACGCCTGCACCCGCGCTGCCGTCGACTTCCTGCTTCGCGACGCGCACGGACAAGGCAAGCTCAAACTGCCGGACCTCGAGGATCCGGCGCGCCGGTCGGGCTGGATCCTGCTCGGCATGGGCAAGCTGGGCGCCCATGAGCTGAACTTCTCCTCCGACATCGACCTCGTCGTTTTCTTCGACCCGCAGGCGTCTGCCGTCGTCGACCCGCTCGATGCGACGGAGCTGTTTTCGCGCCTGACGCGCCGGCTGGTCCGCATTCTCCAGGATCGCACCGAACACGGCTATGTTTTCCGCACCGACCTCAGGCTTCGTCCCGATCCCGGTTCTACGCCGCTGGCGATCCCGGTCGAGGCGGCACTGCGCTACTACGAGGCGCGCGGCCAGAACTGGGAGCGCGCCGCCATGATCAAGGCGCGTCCGGTGGCCGGCGATCTCGCCGCCGGTGCTGCGTTCCTGAAGGATCTCCAGCCCTACATCTGGCGCAAATACATGGACTATGCGGCGATCGCCGACGTCCATTCGATCAAGCGCCAGATCCACGCCCACAAGGGTCTTGGTGAGATCGCGGTGAAGGGCCACAACGTCAAGCTCGGCCGCGGCGGCATTCGCGAGATCGAATTTTTCGTCCAGACCCAGCAGCTCATCGCCGGCGGCCGCTTCCCCGAGCTGCGCGGCCGCGTGACCGTGCCGATGCTTGGCCAGCTTGCGGCACGCGGCTGGATCACGGCCGATGCGCGCGACGCGCTCGCCCGGCAATACTGGTTCCTGCGCCGCGTCGAGCATGCTCTCCAGATGGTCGCCGATGAGCAGATCCATGTACTGCCGGAGGATGACGAAGAGCTCGAACGCATTGCCCGCATTCTGGGCTTTGCCGATGCGGCGGCCTTTGCCGAGGCGTTCCGCGCCGCACTCCACCAGGTCGAACGCCACTACGCAGCACTCTTCGAAACTGCGCCCGAGCTTTCGGCGGGCATCGGCAATCTGGTCTTTACCGGCGATGTCGATGACCCCGATACGTTGCAGACCCTGCAGAGATTGGGGTTCCAGCGGGCGAGCGACATCTGCCGCGTCATCCGCGGCTGGCACTTCGGCCGCTATCGCGTCACCCAGTCGGCCGAGGCGCGCGAGCGGTTGACCGAACTGACGCCGGCGCTGCTGCAATCCTTCGGTCAGACGCGCCGGGCGGACGAGGCGTTGATACGCTTCGACGAATTCCTTGCCGGCCTGCCCGCCGGCATCCAGCTCTTCTCGCTGCTCCAGTCCAATCCGGCTCTGCTGAAGCTGCTGGCGACGATCATGGGCGCGGCCCCACGGCTGGCCGCTATCATCACGCGCCGGCCGCACGTGTTCGATGGCCTGTTGGATCCGGCCCTTTTGACCGAGCTGCCGGATCGCGCCTATCTGTCCGGCCGTCTCGCCGCCTTCCTCGAGGGCGACAGGGCCTATGAGGACGTGCTCGACCGCTTGCGCATCTTTGCGTCCGAGCAGAAATTCCTGATCGGTGTCAGGCTGCTTGCCGGCTCGATTGACCCGGCCCGCGCCGGCCGTGCCTTTTCCGATCTGGCCGATCTCACCATCGACGCGGCGCTGCGGGCGGTCATCGCCGAGTTCGCGCTGCGTCACGGTCGCATCGCCGGCGGCACCGTTGCGCTGCTCGGCATGGGCAAGCTCGGCAGCCGCGAACTGACGGCCGGCTCAGACGTCGACCTCATCCTGCTTTATGATCACGATGCGGATGCCGAAGAATCCGACGGCGACAAGCCGCTCCCCCCATCCCACTTTTACTCCAGGATGACGCAGCGGCTGATATCAGCCGTGTCCGCGCCGACCGCCGAGGGCGTTCTCTACGAGCTCGACCTTCGCTTGCGGCCGTCCGGCAACAAGGGGCCGGTGGCCACCCATGTCGATGCCTTCAAGAAGTATCAGCGCAAGGACGCCTGGACGTGGGAGCATATGGCGCTGTCCAGGGCCCGCGCGATCGGTGGCGATCAGGCGCTGTGCACCGAGGTCGAGGCCGAGGTGGCGGCGGTGCTTGCCCTGCCGCGCGACAGCGCCAAGGTGATGGCCGAGGCGGCCGAGATGCGCGCGATGATCGAGAAGGAGAAGCCGTCGCGCGATCTCTGGGACATCAAGCTGATCCCGGGCGGTCTCATCGACCTCGAATTCATCGCGCAGGTGGCGGTGATCACGGGAAAGCTCGAAGCCGGCCGCCGGGTCACCGGGACAGCGGAAGCCCTGTCGAGGCTGGCGCCGGATTTCGCCGAGGCCCAGGTCAGGCAGGAGCTTTGCGATGCCTATGCGCTTTATCTGGCGCTGACCCAGATGACGCGGCTCTGCCTCACCGGGGTGTTCGAACGCGACGATGTTCCGCCGGGGCTTTTGGATCTGCTTCTGGCGGTCACCGACCTGCCGGATTTCGCTGTGCTGGAAGCGCACCTCAAGGAGACGTCGCAAAAGGTCAGAAAGGATTTCGACCTTTTGCTTCGTGCGAAACGGTCATGACGTCGCAACACCAAACGGCTGCTTTGAATTGCATCGGGGGCGCTGCCCCACGGCGTTTCCGAGAGTTGCAACCGCTTCACGACAACAGAGGTCAGGCGGCGGCCCTGACCGGCTGCGTCGGCTTCTTGATCGGAATGCGCACCGACACGATCGTGCCGGCGCCTTCGGTGGAGCGGATTTTCAAGGCGCCGCCCTGAAGTTCGGCCAACGAGCGTGAGATGGCAAGGCCAAGGCCGGAACCGGCATGGCTCTTGGAAAACTGGTTCTGCACCTGTTCGAACGGCCGCCCGAGCTTGCTCAGCGCTTCCTTCGGGATGCCGCAGCCATTGTCTTCGATCGTCAGGACCAGAGCGCTGGACGTGTTGCGGGCCCTTACCGCGATGCGGCCGCCCTGGCCGGTGAATTTCACCGCGTTCGACAGCAGGTTGATGATGATCTGCTTGATCGCCCGGCGGTCGGCGAACAGCGTCAGCGAATCGGGGATGCGTGTTTCGACGGTGATCGACTTTTCCGCTGCCTGCAGCGAGATGACGCGCACCGTTTCCCGCATCAGCGGGCAGAGGTCGATTTCCTCCTGATCCATCGAGAACTGGCCGGCCTCGATCTTCGACATGTCGAGGATGTCGTTGATGACGCCCAGAAGATATTTGCCGCTGCCGTTGATGTCGGTAGCGTATTCCTCGTAGCGCGGCGAACCCAACGGCCCGAACAGCGCCTGTTCCATCAGCTCCGAGAAGCCGATGATCGCGTTGAGCGGCGTGCGCAATTCATGCGACATGTTGGCCAAGAACTCGGATTTGGCCCGGTTCGCGGCCTCGGCGCGCTCGGTTTCCTTCATGTATTTGTGATTGAGCTCGACCAGTTCGCGCGACCGCTCTTCCTCAGCCCGGCGCGCAAGGCTGAGATCGTGGATCGTCGCCATCAGCCGGCGCTCGCTGTCGACCAGCTTCTCCTGGTGCAGCTTGATCTGGGTGATGTCGGAGCCGACCGAGACGGTGCCGCCGTCCCTGGTCCGCAATTCGTTCACCTGCAGCCAGCGGCCATCGGCAAGCTGCCGCTCGAAGGTTACGCCGCCTTGCTGCCCGTTGGTGTTGGCAAGCCGGCGCTCTGAGGCGAAGGCAAGCATGCGATCTTCCAGAACGGCGCGCGAGGCGCCCGGCATCACGTCGCGGTCCGACAGGCCGTTGTCCTGCTGGTATTTGGAATTGCACATGATCAGGCGCTGGGCGGAATCCCAGAGCACGAAGGATTCGTTGATGTTTTCGATGGCCGTTCGCAGGCGAAGATCCGCGGCCTCGGAGCGTAGCGCCAGGTGCCGCTGCTCGGTGACATCAACGGCGATGCCGATCAGCTGGATCTCCGGCGCTTCCGGGTCGATCACCTGCGCCCTTGCGCGCATCCACACCCATTGTCCATCGGCATGGCGCATCCGGAACACCTGGTCGATGTGATCGATCTCGCGTGCGACGATCCTGTTGGCGAGCTGGAACAGGTCGCCGTCCTCGGGATGGATGATCTCGTCGACCTCGCCGAACGACAGCATTGTGTCGCAGGGCTCATAGCCCAGCATGTCGTACATCGAGCGCGACCAGTACATCTTGCCGCGCACCATGTCCCAGTCCCACAGGCCGCAGCGGCCGCGCACCAGCGCCATATCGATGCGCTGGTGCGCTTCGAGATAAATGCGGTCGGCGGCCTGGGCGCGCGCCGCCTGGCCGAAATAGGCGTAGAGGATGACGATCAGCACGCCGGCTGTCAGCACGAACAGCGTGACGTTGAGCGAAACGGTCTTGCGCCACGTGTCGAAGACCGCTTCCTGCGGTACGAGCGCTGCGGCAGCACCGTTCCTGGCATTTGTCAGGCTCACCGCGGCATACCAGTCTTTGCCGCCGATGCTTACCTCCATCACCCCGGCGCGGTCGCCGAACATGAACAGCGGCTGACCGCCCTGGGCGATGACGTCGAGCGACCGCCCTTCCCAGTCCGTCGATTGCGGTGTCACGGCGACGATCTTGAACGCGCTATCGGTGACCGCAAGCACGTGGCTTCGGCCCATGGCGCCCTGACGGCTGATGCCCTCCAACAGGTCCTGCGTCGCGCCAGGCGTTGAGGCCATCTTCGCATCGGTGCTCATCGAACTGGCGAGCTGGCCCGCCGCGAGCGAAAGGATCGCCTTGGCGTCGCGTTCCACGTCGTCACGTTCGTTCATCAGCGACAGGAACCGCAGCGCCGCGATGACGACCAGGAAAATGATGATGAGGGCCGGTATCGATCGACGCAACAATGGCTCGGCTGCCAGAAGCCGTCGGTAGGCGGGTTCGGCGATGAGCCGCGCGTTGCCGGCGAGACCATCGCTTCTCGTCTCACGCTGCTCAAAACCCGTCCCTCCGGGCGCGCCCCACGCGTCCGCCTTCGCCATAAATGGCTCTCCCCGATTTTAAATCTGCTTGACGATCCGGCGACGCCGCACTTCCGAATCTTCAGCTAAAGAATCAAAGGTGATTCGGCTTGTCCATAGGCGCGGCGAAAAAAGATTAAAAATCGACTAAAATAATGGCTTTTCCGCCCGATGCCGGGCGGCAACCTTCAAAGGTGTGTTGAGATTCAGGTCAGGTCGCGCCGAGAATGGTGGATTCCGAGAACAGGAGCGGAGCGTACTTTTGGGTACGTGAGCACCGGAAGCGCAGAAAACCGCCGTTCGCAGGCCGGCATCACCTGAATATCGACATACCTTACGCCAGCGTGCGCTCGACGATGTCCCGCAAATCGGTCGACAGGTTCTCGGTTTTGGCAATCGAAAGCAGCGCTTCCCTTGCTTTGGCCCGCCGGGCAGGTTCGAGCGAGCGCCATGATCTGAGTGCCGTCGCCAGCCTGGCGGCCAGCTGCGGGTTGCGCTTTTCGACCTGCAGGACCGTTTCGACGAAAAACCGGTAGCCTTCGCCGTCGGCGCGATGGAAGCCGGTCTGGTTGGCGCTGGAAAACGTGCCAACGAGCGAGCGCACCCGGTTCGGATTGGCCATCGAGAAGGCCGGGTGGCCGGTGAGGGCGCGCACCGCATGAATGGTTTGCGGGCCCGGCACGCTGGCCTGGATCTGGAACCATTTGTCCATCACCAGCGGATCGGTGGCATATTTCGCTTCGAAGTCGGCCAGCGCCTTGACCGTCTCGGGCGAACCGCGGTGGCGGAGCGCAAGCACGGTCAGTGCGGCGGCACGGTCCGTCATGTTGGTCGCGGACTGGAAGTGCCGGGCCGCAAGCGCCGCACCTCCCGGCAGCAGCGAGAGATAGTCGAGCAAGGTGTTGCGCAGCGCCCGGCGCCCGGCGCTCGCCGCATCCGGACTGAAACCGTCCTTGTCGGCCAATCGATCGTAGAGGTCGGAGAATATCTCGCGGTTGGCCTCGGCGATCGCGGCCGTCAGCGGCTCGCGGGCCCGGAAAATGGCATCGGGATCGATGTTCTTGCCGATGTCGCGGGCGATATCGGCTTCGCCCGGAAGCGCCAGAGCCAGCGCCCGATAGGCCGGTTCGAGTGTCTCGTCGCCGGCTATTTTGCCGGCAAGCCCGGTCAGCCGTGATGCGAAACCGGGCTGCTTGCCGTCAAGGACCTGGCGGAAGGCTGATATCAGCGCCTCGGTCAAAAGCGTGTTGAACGCCTGCCAGCGCGAGAACGTATCGTTGTCATGGCCGGCAAGGAAGAACTGATCGTCGGCCTTCTGCTCGACGGAAAGCGTCACCGGCGCCGAGAAGCCGCGATTGAGCGACATCGCCGGGCGCTCGCCAACGCCCGAGAAGCGCACCATGTGCCGGCGCTTGCGGATATGGATGACGCCGTCCTCGACGCTGGCGCCCTCGACGCCGCTATAGGCTATCGCTTTGCCGTCGGCGCCGACCAGGCTAAAGGCCAGCGGAATATGCATCAGCCGCTTGCGGCTTTCGGACGGCGTTGGCGGTACCGACTGCTCGATCTCGAGCATGAATTCCTGGGCTGCCGGATTGTACGTCGAACTGATCGTCAGATTGGGCGTGCCCGCCTGATGGTACCAGAGCGAAAATTGCGAGAGGTCGCGGCCGGACATATCCTCGAACACCTTGATGAAGTCCTCGATCGTCGCAGCGTCGCCGTCGTGGCGCTCGAAATAGAGATCCATGCCGGCCCGGAACGTCTCGCTGCCGAGAATGGTGCGGATCATGCGCACCACTTCCGAGCCCTTTTCGTAGACCGTGGCCGTGTAGAAATTGTTGATCTCGCGGTAGCGGCGCGGTCGCACCGGATGCGCCAGCGGTCCCTGGTCTTCGGGAAACTGATGCGCCCGCAGCGTGCGCACTTCGGCAATGCGTTTCACCGCTCGCGAGCGTTGGTCGGCGGAGAATTCGTGATCGCGGAAAACCGTCAGCCCTTCCTTCAGGCAAAGCTGGAACCAGTCGCGGCAAGTGATTCTGTTGCCAGTCCAATTGTGGAAATACTCATGCGCGATGATCGCCTCGATATTGGCGAAATCGGCGTCCGTTGCAGTCTCCTGATCAGCCAGCACATATTTGTCGTTGAAGATGTTGAGGCCCTTGTTCTCCATCGCGCCCATGTTGAAGTCGGACACGGCGACGATGTTGAAGACGTCGAGGTCGTATTCGCGGCCGAACGCCTCCTCGTCCCATTTCATCGACCGTTTCAGGGCGTCCATGGCGTAGCCGGCGAGCCGCTCTTTGCCCGGCTCGACATAGATGCCGAGCTCGACCTTGCGGCCGGACAACGTGACGAAGCTGTCCGCGACCTTGCCGAGAGCGCCCGCCACCAGGGCGAACAGATAGGACGGCTTGGGGAAGGGGTCGTGCCAGACCGCATAGTGCCAGCCGTCGGCAAGTTCGCCGCTGCCCGCCGGGTTGCCGTTGGAAAGGAGCAGTGGCGCCTCGTGCTGCGGCGCCTCGATGCGCACCGTATAGACGGACAGGATATCGGGGCGGTCGAGAAAATAGGTGATGCGCCGAAAGCCCTCGGCCTCGCATTGCGTGCAATAGACGTTGCTGGAGCGATAGAGGCCCATCAGGGCTTCGTTGTGTGCCGGCGCCAGCTCGGTTTCGATCAGGAGCTGGAAACGGGGTGCTGCGGGCGGCGTGGTGATCGTCAGCTGATCGGGCGTGGCAAAAAAATCTGCCGGCGCGAGTGTCCGGCCGTCGATTGCGATGCGGCTGAGCGTCAGGCCATCGCCGTCCAGCACCAGCGGCACTGACGCCGCGATGCCGTCGCGGCGTTCAACCGTCAGCACGGCGACGACGCGCGTGGCTTCTGGCGACAGGCGGAAAGTCAGGCTGGTTTCCGGTATGAGATAGTCGGTGGGGCGATAGTCTTCGAGCCTGAAGACCTGGCCGGTGTCCGTGCGCATTCCGTGGGGTGTCCTGTCGATTCCCGCAGCGGCAGGTGAGTCCGCTGGTCCAAGAAATTTGAAGCCCGCGCTCTTTACACGAAACCGTCACTCGACAAAACTGGCGCAGCGCCTATTTCAGGCACTCGTTTTCCAATCATCATCGCGAGGTATACGTTGACCGTCGTCACACCGAAATTCGGCATGGGCGCCTCTGTGCTGCGTTACGAGGACCAGGCCTTCATCAAGGGTCTCGGTCGCTACACGGACGACATCCAGCCGGCCGGCCTTCTGCACGGCTACGTTCTGCGCTCACCGGTGGCCAAGGCAAGCTTCACCATCGGTTCGACCGAGGCGGCCAAGGCGGCACCTGGCGTCCATCTGGTGCTGACCGGTGCGGATATTGCTCATCTCGGCAAGCTGAAATCCGGCGTCATGCAGAGGCAGCCGGACGGCACCAAGGCACCGACCCGCGATATTCCGGTCCTTTGCCGCGACCGGGTCAATTATGTCGGCGACGCGGTCGCCTTCGTCGTCGCCGACAGCCGCACACTGGCGCAGGACGCCGCCGAACTGATCGAGGTCGATTACGAGGGCGAGGTTGCCGCGTCCGGCACCGCCACCGCGCTTGACGAAGGCACGCAGCTGGTGTGGCCGGAACTCGGCTCCAACCGTGCCTTCAGCTACCACATCGGCGACAAGGCGAAGACCGCGGTGGCATTCGCCAGGGCGGCGCATGTCACCCGCATCGAATTCATCAACAACCGGCTGGTCTGCAACTACATTGAGCCGCGCTCGGCGATCGGCGAATGGAACACGAAAGACAACCGCTTCGTGCTGACCACGGGCTCGCAGGGTGTGCATTCGATGCAGTACATCCTGGCCGACGTGTTCAAGATCAAAAAGAACCAGCTGCGCGTCATCACGCCGGATGTCGGCGGCGGCTTCGGGCCGAAAAGCTTCGTCTATCGCGAACATCCGCTGGTCCTTGAGGCCGCCAGGCGCCTTGGCCGCCCGGTGAAATGGGCCGGCGACCGCACCGAGCACTTCCTTACCGATGCGCAAGGCCGCGACAATGTCGTGACCGCCGAGATGGCGATGGACAAGGACGGCCGCTTCCTCGGCATGAAGGTCGATCTGCTCGCCAATATCGGCGCCTATGTCTCGCAATACGGCCCATTTATCCCCTATATCGGCGTCACCATGTCGACCGGCGTCTACGACATCCAGGCGCTCGATGTTTCGGTGACCGGCCTCTACACCAACACCTGCCCGGTCGACGCCTATCGCGGCGCCGGCCGCCCGGAAGCGGCATTCCTGCTGGAAAAGCTCGTCGACGCCTGCGCTCACGATCTGGGCCTTCCCGTCGAGGAGATTCGCCGGCGCAATTTCGTCAAGCCTGAGCAGTTCCCTTACCGCACGCAGACCGGCCGTCTCTACGACACCGGCGAATTCGAAGGCCATATGAACCGCGCCATCGAGGAGGCGGAATGGCAGGCGTTCCCGGAGCGGCTGGCGCAGTCGAAGGCTGAAGGAAAGATCCGCGGCATCGGTATGGCGACCTATATCGAGGCCTGTGCCTTTCCGGGCTCTGAGCCGGCCTTTGTCGAGTTGAACGGCGACGGCACCGTGACGCTGAAGATCGGCACCCAGACCAACGGGCAGGGGCATGCGACCGCCTATGCGCAGTTCCTCTCGGAAAAGCTACATCTCGACATCGACAAGATCCATGTCCGCCAGGGCGACACCGACGAGTTGAAGGCCGGCGGCGGCACCGGCGGCTCGCGCTCCATTCCCCTTGGTGGCGTATCAGCTTCTCGCGCGGGCGAGGATCTGGCCAACAAGATCAAGCGTATCGCCGCGGATGAGCTGGAAGCCTCGGCCGGCGACATCGAATTGTCCAACGGCGTTGCCCGCATCGTCGGCACCGACCGCACCATCGATTTTTCGAGCATCGCCAAGGCCGCCAAGAACCCGGACGATCTCAAAGGCTTTGGCGAGTTCGTGCAGGACGAATGCACCTATCCGAACGGCACCCACATCTGCGAGGTCGAGATCGATCCCGACACCGGCACGACGGAGATTGTTCGCTATACGATCGTCGACGATTTCGGCGTCACCGTGAATCCGATCCTGCTGGCCGGCCAAGTGCATGGCGGCGTCGTCCAGGGCATCGGCCAGGCGCTGACCGAGAACACGGTCTATGACGAGGACGGGCAGCTGTTGACGGCGAGCTTCATGGACTATGCCATGCCGCGCGCCGACGATTTACCGTTCTTCCATTTCGAGACCCGCAATGTGCCATCGACCACCAATGCGCTCGGCATCAAGGGCGCCGGCGAGGCCGGCACGATCGGAGCGACTCCTGCCGCGCTCAATGCGGTGACGGATGCGCTCTATCGCGCCTACGGCATCAGGCATATCGACATGCCGGCAACGCCAGCGCGCATCTGGGCGGCGATCCAGGAAGCAATTGCTAAGTGAGCCCGACAGATCATCCCGACGGGCACAACACGCTGACCGGGATCATGCTCAAGATCGTGTCGGTGGCGGTTTTTGTCGGCATGTCGTCCTGCATCAAGGCGGCGGGCACGGTGCCGGCTGGCCAGATCGTGTTCTTCCGCTCCTTCTTCGCCATCTTTCCGATCGTCGTCTTCCTGGCCTTCCAGGGAAAGCTTGGCATGGCGTTTTCGACCAAGCGCCCGCTCAACCACATTGCGCGCGGCGTTGTCGGCGTCTGCGCCATGGGACTCGGCTTCTTTGCGCTGACACGGCTGCCGCTTCCCGAGGCGATCACGCTGAACTACGCACAGCCGCTGCTGGTGGTGGTGTTCAGTTCGATCTTCCTCGGCGAAGCGATTCGCGTCTATCGCTGGAGCGCGGTTGCGGTGGGACTGGTCGGCGTGCTGGTCATCTCGTGGCCGGAACTGACGCTGCTTGGTTCGGGCGCAGCACTCGGCGATCAGGAGGTGCTCGGCGTCATCGCCGCTTTGGTCGCGGCAGCGATCTCGGCCGTCGCCATGCTGCTGGTGCGCAATCTCGTCCAGAGCGAACCGACGGCAACCATCGTGCTGTGGTTTTCGGTGACGGCGAGCGTCCTGGCGTTGCTTTCGCTGCCGTTCGGCTGGCAGGCGCTGACACCGGCGCAGGCGGGTCTTCTCATAGCTGCGGGCTTTTGCGGCGGGCTCGCTCAGATTCTGATGACGGCAGCCTATCGCCATGCCGAGGCCTCGGTCGTGGCGCCCTTCGAATACACGTCGATGCTGCTTGGCATAGCCGTCGGCTATCTCGCCTTCGGCGACGTCCCGACGGTTCACATGCTTGTCGGCGGCACGATCGTCGTTGCCGCGGGCATCTTCATCATCTGGCGCGAGCGCCAGCTTGGCCTCGAACGTGCCCGCACCCGCCAGGCGACGCCGCCGCAAGGATGATCAGGACGGCTCGGCCCGCTCCTTCGCCAATCGCACCAGCACGGTCCTTGTCTGCTCATCGGCGGGGAAAAAGGATTCGATCGCCAGTTCCGACAGCGTCACGTCGAGCGGCGTGCCGAACACGGTGATGGTGCTGATGAACGACAGCACAGCATCGCCATGGGCAAGCCGCAGCGGGTGCACGATCGCGTTCGGCTCGACCGGTACCGGCCGCGTGCCGTTCAGGCCGGACGGATAGGTCCGAAGCTCGCGTTCCAATTCGACCAGAACCGGGTCGCCTGAAGCGTCGTTCTGGTGTTTCAACCGGTCAAGAAGATGCGCGCGCCATTCGGCCAGGTTGATGATGCGCGGCGCGACGCCACCTGGGTGTAGGCTGAGTCGCAGCACGTTGACCGGGGGCTTCAGCAAGGAGGGCTCGGCGACGTCGGCAAGGAACGGGCCGATGGCCGCATTCGCCGATACCAGGTTCCAGTGCCGGTCGACAGCGAGCGCCGGGAAGGGTTCGTGCCCCTTGAGCACGACCTCGACGGCAGCCATCGCCGGCGCCAGTGAAGCATCGGTGAGCGAACGCTCGCTGAAGCTGGGGGCAAAGCCTGCGGCCAGCAGGAGCTGATTGCGTTGCCTCAGTGGGATCGACAGCTGCTCGGCCAGATGCAGCACCATATCGCGCGAGGGTGCCGCGCGGCCGCTTTCCACGAAGCTCAGATGCCGTTGCGAGATTTCGGCTTCCATGGCGAGATCGAGTTGGCTCATGCGCCGGCGCGTGCGCCATTCGCGAATGAGGCTGCCGGCGGAACTCTGGGTTGCTGTCATGGCGGCACACTATGCCGGCAGCGATCGCATTTCCATTACCTGTGAGGTTATAGATGCCGCTCTTCCCTTCTCCCCTTGTTTGTGGGAGAAGGTGGCCGAGCGAAGCTCGGTCGGATGAGGGGTGTTCCAGCTTGGCGAAACACCCTCATCCAAGTCGAGAAGCTGGCGCACGGCGACAGAATCATCAGCGCCTCATTTCTTCCAACACCCCTCAACCGTCTTGGCTCCGCGCGCCAATCCACCTTCTCCCACAAGGGTGTTTGGACTGGGGAGATCGCGAACAGGTGTGCGAGGACATCGCGAACAGTTTTGCGCATTGTGCGCGAGGGGGTTC
>NZ_JBVVQD010000032.1:0-79067 GCF_055811755.1 Mesorhizobium sp. WSM4840 | reverse complement strand
GAAGCCTCTTTGAATCACGCTAACCTGCGGCGGGCCACAAATTACACGCCGTCGTTAACCTGAACTCGTTGCCCTGGCGCCGCGCCCGGCCGCTTGCCCGGGCAAGCTGCCCCTGCTAAAGCCGCCCCATCATGACCACGCCGATCAAAAACATCCGCAATTTCTCCATCGTCGCCCATATCGACCATGGCAAATCCACGCTTGCCGACCGGCTGATCCAGTCCACCGGCGGGCTGGAGCTGCGCGACATGAAGGAGCAGGTGCTGGACTCGATGGATATCGAGCGTGAGCGCGGCATCACCATCAAGGCGCAGACGGTCCGGCTGAAATACCGCGCCAACAATGGCGAGGACTATATCCTCAACCTGATCGATACGCCCGGCCATGTCGACTTCGCCTACGAAGTGTCGCGGTCGCTCGCCGCCTGCGAAGGCTCGCTGCTGGTCGTCGATGCCTCTCAAGGCGTCGAGGCGCAGACGCTGGCCAATGTCTACCAGGCCATCGACAACAACCACGAGATCGTCGTGGTGCTGAACAAGGTCGATCTGCCCGCCGCCGAGCCCGAGCGCATCCGCGAGCAGGTCGAGGAGGTGATCGGCATCGATGCCTCCAACGCCGTGCTGATCTCGGCCAAGACCGGGCTCGGCATTCCCGACGTGCTGGAGGCGATCGTCAACGATTTGCCGCCGCCGCGCGAGGGCGACATCACAGCACCGCTGAAGGCGATGCTGGTCGACAGCTGGTACGACGCCTATCTCGGCGTCATCGTGCTGGTCCGCATCATCGACGGCGTGCTGAAGAAGGGCCAGACCATCCGCATGATGGGCACCGGCGCCAAGTACCTTGTCGAGCGCACCGGCGTCTTCACGCCGGCCCGCATCAATGTCGACGAGCTCGGCCCCGGCGAATTCGGCTTCTTCACCGGCTCGATCAAGGAAGTCGCCGATACCCGCGTCGGCGACACCATCACCGAGGACAAGCGCCAGACGGCCCAGGCCCTGCCCGGCTTCAAGCCGGCGCAGCCGGTGGTGTTCTGCGGCCTGTTCCCGGTCGACGCCGCCGATTTCGAGGATCTTCGCGCCGCGGTCGGCAAACTGCGCCTCAACGATGCTTCCTTCTCCTTCGAAATGGAAACCAGCGCGGCCCTCGGCTTCGGCTATCGCTGCGGCTTCCTTGGCCTTTTGCACCTCGAAATCATCCAGGAGCGGCTGGAGCGCGAGTTCAACCTCAACCTCATCGCCACTGCGCCCTCGGTCGTCTACCGGCTGCTGTTGAACGACGGCACGACGAAGGAATTGCACAACCCGGCCGACATGCCCGACGTGGTCAAAATCCAGGCGATCGAAGAGCCGTGGATTCGCGCCACCATCCTGACGCCCGACGAGTATCTCGGCGGCATCCTAAAACTCTGCCAGGACCGGCGCGGCATCCAGGCCGATCTGTCCTATGTCGGCAAGCGCGCCATGCTGACCTACGATCTGCCGCTCAACGAGGTTGTCTTCGACTTCTACGACCGGCTGAAGTCGATCTCCAAGGGCTACGCCTCCTTCGACTATCATTTGACCGATTATCGCGAGGGCGACCTGGTCAAAATGTCGATCCTGGTCAATGAGGAGCCGGTCGACGCGCTGTCGATGCTGGTCCACCGCACGGCGGCGGAAAAGCGCGGCCGGCTGATGTGCGAGAAGCTGAAGGAACTTATCCCGCACCATCTGTTCAAGATCCCGATCCAGGCGGCCATCGGCGGCAAGGTCATCGCCCGCGAAACGATCTCGGCGCTGCGCAAGGACGTCACCGCCAAATGCTACGGCGGCGACGTCTCACGCAAGCGCAAGCTGCTCGACAAGCAGAAAGAGGGCAAGAAGCGGATGCGCCAGTTCGGCAAGGTCGATATCCCGCAGGAGGCGTTTATCCAGGCGCTGAAGATGGGGGACTGAGAAGCCGGTTGGCGCGCAGCGCGCCAAGTCATCGATCCGGTGGATCGATGACAGGCTTCGAAAGCGGGGGAGCTGCCGGAGGCAGCGGGCCCCCGCCAGCGCGGCGTTGAAGCTGCCCGGTAGAGAGCGAGTGTAACGACCCAGTCGCCATTGCGTTTTCTACCCCCGATTGTATCTTTGCCTCGGGGTCTTTGGGGAAAATCGCCTTTCATGCGCAAATATGTTGTTCCGTTCCTTTCGCTTTTTCTTGATTTCATCTGGATCAACGCCGTTGTAGGTCTGGCTATCTATCTAGCGCCATCACTACCGGAAACTGCGTTTGGCGGACCTTTGCCGTGGTCGGCGCAAATCGTCATTTCCCTGGTCTTGCTCTCGATTAATCGCCTGCTGAACCTCTCGCTCGGTGAGTATCTGCTATCCTACGCTGTCGCTGAATGGGAAGCCGGCGTGCGGCTTCGCCAATGGCCAAACCTCCTCCTTGGGACGGTCGGAGTCCTGTCCGGCGTAAACGAGCTGGTGCGCGGGACCGAGCCTGGCACCGGAGTGCCGTTCCTTTTCATGGTGGAGGAAACACGGCTCAAGATGGTCTCGCTCATGGTCTACGGAGCGCTCTATGGTTTGGGGGGCATCATGTTGCTGAGGTTTGCAACAGGTGCGAAACTGCTCAACGCCGCCTTATTAGCGAGCGGCGCTGTGATCTTTGCGATCAACATGCTGTTCAGCCATGACGCAATGGTTGAAGCAATCATCACGCGCAACGAAGATCAAGGCAGACCAATCACCTGGGGAGCGGCAGAACAAGTCGTGGCGTTCTCGCCATACTATCTCGCAGTTATGTTGGCTGTCATGGCCGCGATCCTGTACTTTTGCCGGGAGCGCCCGGCAGCCCGGTGACCGGCAAGCTGCTCGACAAGCAGAAAGAGGGCAAAGGAACGCGCGGCAGTTCGGCAAGGTAGATATGCCGCAGGAGGCGTTATCCACGCTGAAAATGGGGACTGAGCGAGCTGCGCCACGAAAACCAACGATTGGAAAACGCCCTTTCCTGAAGTATCCTTGGGCTTGGAAGGGGGATCTCAATGCGTTCCGCCAACCCTGCCATCTCCGATATCGTCGCCGCGATTGGCCTGGCGATCGGTGGCGCCTTTGGGCTTGCCGGCACCTTCGTGGCGAGCGCCGAGCTGCGCGAAACACTTTGGACGATCGACGGCGTCGCACTCGTGGTGGCAGCCGCCCTGTTGACGATGAAGTACCAGCGGCTGGGCAATGACTGGGTCGCGGCCGGGTTCCTCACCTTCGTCGCCGGCGAGAGCCTGCTGCTGTCAGGCAATGCCGCAGGCCTCGAGGCCAGCGTTCCCTCCTATGTCGGGGGCATCTCGCTTTGGGCGGCCGCCCTTGTCATGGTCAGCGCGCCGAAAACCTTCGCACTGTGGATGCGCCTGACCGCTGTCGTGGCCGCTGTGCTGTTTGTCGTGTCGGCAGGCCTGATCCTCTGGGGCGCCCCTTTGCTGCCGACTTCGGCGCCGCTGCCCGCTGCCGGATATCCGTTTCTGGTCCTCACATTCATCGGCTGGATCTGGACCCTGCTGAAATCAGGCCGATGAGTGGCCCATGTCTTCGCCCGTCGAAATCCGCAACAGCCCCACCGGAAAAATCTTTCCCGCGCTCGGGCCGCTCCTGATCGCTGCGATCTTCGGCTTCTTCGCGCTGAAGGGGCTTGCGTCAGGCGCCCCGGGCCAAGGGCTGTTCCTGGTGGTGGTGCTGGCGCTTGGCTGCCTGGGGCTTGGTCTGTTCCTGGCGCGCGGCGCGTTCGACACCGGCGTCCAGGTGGTGCTCGACGCCAGTGGCTTTCGCGACCGGCGCGGTGGCGACGTGCTGGTGCCCTGGGAGAAGGTGCGCAGCGCGCACCTCACCTCCGGCGAAGGCGCGGCGATGATCAGCTTCGAACTGACCGAGCCGCCTCCCGATGCGATCAGATATGCGCCGGCCAACGCGCTCGGCCGCTTGCTGCCCTTCGGCAAAAACATCGTCCATATGGAGATATCCTCGCTCGACATCACCGGCGCCGACATGATCGCGGCGATCCGGCGGCTCGCGCCGCATGTGGCGGTGTTGAGGTAAGCGCTCCCCCTTCTCCCCCTTTGTTTGGACTGGGGACATCGCGAACAGGTGTGCGAGGACATCGCGAACAGTTTTGCGCGTTGTGCGCGAGGGGGTTCGGGATGCCGTTCAAGGACAGAAGCGCGATGTCCCCAGTCCAAACAAAGGGGGAGAAGGAAAGGTCGCGCCTTTCGCGACGCGCAGATTTACCGCCACCCCCTTCCACCCCTCCAGCCTCTATGCCATGGTCTCCTCGCGGCCGGGCAGGCCGTTTCATTCCGGGGGGAATCATCATGTTGTCTTACGCTTTCGCGCGGCGCATCGCCGTCGCGCTCTGTCTTGCCGCATCGTTTGCATCGGCGGCTTATGCCGGCGATGTCACCTTCGCCATCAAAAACAGCCATCCCAACGCCATGCGCGTCGAGCTCTACAGCCAGGACCGCGACCATATCTGGCCGGGCAACAATCAGGACTATTATCTCAGCGACGGCGAGACCAAGTCGATCCCGCTGTCCTGCGATGACGGTGAATCGATCTGCTACGGCGCCTGGGTCGACGGCGACGAGGGCACCTATTGGGGCGTCGGCCCCGGCAACACCGAAAAATGCGACGATTGCTGCTACACCTGCAGCGGCGGCGAGACCGAAGAGATCGATCTGGTTCCGTGAGCGGGAATCTCCCCCTCGAGGGGGAGATGTCGCCAAAGGCGACAGAGGGGGTCGGTACGTCCGGACGCGACTCGATCGCGGACAAAGGATGCCGGCGCTCCACGCGAGACGACCCCCTCTGGCCTGCCGCCCATCTCCCCCTCAAGGGGGGAGATTACGCGCGCCTGGCCCAGCGCTCGCGGCTTTATCGGCCGGGCCATATCGGCTAAGGGCTTCACAGCAAAAACCTCGCCGCCCCGGACCGCTGCTAAAATATGACCGCCAAATCCTCCCCCCTGTTCCTCGGCATCGACACCGGCGGCACCTATACCGACGCCGTGCTGTGGTCGGAAGCCGGCGGGCCAAGCGGAAAAGTGCACGCCAAAGCCAAGGCGCTGACCACCCGCCACGATCTGGCGGTCGGCATATCAGGCGCGGTCGATGCGGTGCTGCAAAAAGCCGGCACCGATCCTGCAGCGATAAAACTGGTATCGATGTCGACGACGCTCGCCACCAACGCACTGGTCGAAGGCCAGGGTGGCCGCGTGGCGCTGGTGATGATCGGTTTTTCCGAAGGCGATCTTGCCCGCGACGGGCTGAAGGCGGCGCTCGGCACCGACCCTGTGGTGTTCTGCCCCGGCGGCCACGATGTCCATGGCAATGCGGCAAAACTCGACCTGTCCGGGCTGGAGGCGGCGCTGCCGGAACTCGGCGCCTCGGTGTCCGGCTTTGCCGTCTGCGCCTATTTCGCCACCCGCAATCCGGCGCATGAGCTTGCCGCTCGCGACCTCATCCGCGAAAAGACCGGCCTGCCGGTCACCGCCAGCCACGAGCTTTCGGCCAAGCTCGGCGGCCCGCGCCGGGCGCTCACCACGTTGCTCAATGCCCGGCTGATCTCGATGATCGACCGGCTGGTGGCGGCGACCGAAGGGTTTTTGGCCGCCCGCAAGATCGCAGCCCCGCTGATGGTGGTGCGCGGCGATGGCGCTTTGGTCTCGGCCGCCTTCGCCCGCCAGCGGCCGATCGAAACGATCCTTTCCGGCCCCGCCGCCAGCCTTGTCGGCGCCCGCCACATGACCGGCCTCGACGATGCTGTCGTGTCCGATATCGGCGGCACCACCACCGATGTCGCCGTGCTCGACGGCGGTCGTCCCAGGCTCGACCCGGAAGGCGCCACCGTCGGCGGCTTCCGCACCATGGTCGAGGCCGTCGCCATGCGCACTTTTGGGCTCGGCGGCGATTCCGAAGTGGCGCTGGAGGACGGCGCGCTCAACCCGAAAATCCTGCTTGGGCCGCGCCGCCTGGTGCCGCTGGCGTTGGCCGGCATGGTGCATGGCGAGGCGGTGACTGTCGAACTGGAACGCCAAATCCGGGCGCCCAACCCCGGCCGCATGGATGGCCGCTTGGCGGTCAGGACCGGCGTGCCGGAGCGGCTGGCGGCCGGCCTGACCGGCGCCGAAGCCAAGCTTTATGAAATGATCCGCGCGACTCCGCTCACCGTCGACAGGCTTTTGACCTCGAATGCCCAGAACGCCACTTTGAACCGGCTGGTGTCGCGCGGCCTGGTGCATGTCGCCGGCTTCACGCCGTCGGATGCCGCCCATGTGCTGGGCAAGCAGGCCAATTGGGACGCCGCCTCGGCCCGTCTGGGTGCGGAGCTGTTCGCCCGCAAGCGCGACGGGCGCGGGCAGGCGATCGCCGCCTCGCCGGAGGAGATATCGGAACGGGTGCTGACCACGCTGACCCGCCTGTCGGCGGAAGTCATCCTCGAAACCGCCTTTGCCGAGGACGGGCTCGATGGCGCGGCGACCGTGGCGCACGCGCTGGTGCAGCGCGCTGTCGACGCGCATCCCGGCATCGCCCGCCTCAGCGTCGCGCTCGACCGCCCGGTCATCGGCCTCGGCGCCTCGGCGCCGCTGCACTATGCCGGCCTGGCCGAACTGGTCGGCAATGACTGCGTCGTGCCGGAAGATACCGACGTCGCCAACGCGCTTGGCGCCGTCGTTGGCCAGGTCCGCGTCTCAGCCGAGGCCCGCGTCAGCCAGCCCAAGGAAGGGCTGTTCCGCGTTTCGTCCGGGGAGACAGTCCGCGATTTTCTCGACGAGGCTGCGGCGATCGCGGCGGCCGAGGCCGATGTGCGCGCGCTTGCCGCCGGACGGGCCAGGGAAGCCGGCACCGACAGCGCCGAGATCGAGGTCGCCACCGAATTCCGCGTCTCCACCGTCGAAGCCCAGCGCATGTTCATCGAGGCGCATGTCGTGGCGGTGGCGTCGGGAAGGCCAAGGATTGCGGTGTGATGTCAGATGGAGGATTTGGGCGCGGTTGCAAGTCGCTCGAAAACCGCGTTTACCCGTATGCGGCTGCCATTGGGATCGACGATCTGCATGACCAAAATCAGCCGCTTTTGATGAAGCTTGAAGGCGGCCGCCAAGCCTCTGGCCTTGGCGCCTGCCGAAGTTGACCCCGGCCAAGTGCCTTTTCCGATCAACGCAGCTTCTCCATTGATCGTTTCTGCTTTCAGATCGGCGGTCCACCCATTACTTGCAGCGACCTGCAGGCCGGGATTGCCGCTGCGGATGACGACCGTGCAATCGCTGCATTGGCCGCCGGTCGAGTAAGCCTGCTGCCAGGTGCCGATGAATTCGGCATCAGCAGCCGCGGCAGGACCAGCGCTCGCGAATGCAAGAGAGAATAGAGCAAAAGCAAGCCAGGCAAATCTCAACATCGGCCAACTCCAAAACGTCTTCTTCATTTGACAGGCAATGTATAAGGCCGGGTTTACTGGAATGAGAAAATTGGCCCGATATGCGATTGCACATAGCCGCTTATGCGCCGCGACGTCGTTTCGCTCCTGCTTCGCCTGGGATGACGAAGTGGACCAAAATACCCACCTTCACCCTAAGCTGAATTGACCGTGCTACCCTGACATGCCAAAGGCCCGGCCAAAGCCTTCATCTTGGAGACACCCCGATGACCGATCGCGTCGAAATCGCCGGATTGCGGATTGCCCGCGAGCTTTATGATTTCGTCGTGAACGAGGCGCTGCGGGGCACCGGCATTGCAGCCGACGCCTTCTGGACCGGCCTCTCGACCATCGTTCACGAGCTTTCGCCGAAGAACCGGGCGCTGCTGGAAAAGCGCGACGCGCTGCAGGACCAGATCGACCGCTGGTATCGCGACAATGGCGCGCCCAGCGATATGGAAGCCTACAAGGGATTCCTGAAGGAGATCGGTTATCTCGTGCCTGAGGGGCCGGCCTTCTCAGTGACGACCGAAAATGTCGACCCGGAGATGTCGGTGGTTGCCGGGCCGCAGCTGGTGGTGCCGGCGATGAACGCGCGCTA
This sequence comes from Mesorhizobium sp. WSM4840, assembly GCF_055811755.1. NCBI lineage: Bacteria > Pseudomonadati > Pseudomonadota > Alphaproteobacteria > Hyphomicrobiales > Phyllobacteriaceae > Mesorhizobium > Mesorhizobium sp. WSM4840. Next base: position 71,042 of record NZ_JBVVQD010000032.1, on the reverse strand, counting down.
CGCGCTGAACGCCGCCAATGCGCGCTGGGGCTCGCTCTATGACGCGCTCTACGGCACCGACGCCATTCCCGAGACCGGCGGCGCCGAGAAGGGAGGCAGATTCAATCCCGTGCGCGGCGCCAAGGTCATTGCCTGGGCGAAGGATTTTCTCGACGAGTCGGTGCCGGTCACCTCGGGCAAATGGGCAGGGGTGAACGGGCTTTCGGTTGCCAACGGCATGTTGCGGCTGGGCGAGGGCGCCGGCGCCACCACGCTTGCCGACCCCAGACAGTTTGCCGGCTATCGCGGCGACGCCGCCAATCCCGAAGCCGTCCTGCTCACCAAGAATGGCCTGCATATCGAGATCGTCATCGACCGCAGCAACCAGATCGGCAAGACCGATCCGGCCGGCATTGCCGAAGTCGTGCTGGAATCGGCGCTGACCACCATCCAGGACTGCGAGGATTCGGTCGCGGCGGTGGATGCGCAGGACAAGGTCGTGGTCTACCGCAACTGGCTCGGCCTGATGAAGGGCGACCTTGCCGAGGAGATCACGAAGGGCGGCAAGACCTTTACGCGAAAACTCAATTCCGACCGGTCGTATACCGCGCCTGATGGCGGCGCTCTGAGCCTGCCCGGCCGCTCGCTGATGCTGGTCAGGAATGTCGGTCACCTCATGACCAATCCGGCGATAACGGACCGCGACGGCAACGAGGTGCCGGAAGGCATCATGGATGCGGCGATGACGGCGTTGATCGCGCTGCACGATGTTGGGCCGATCGGGCGCCGCGCCAATTCACGCGCCGGCTCGATGTATGTCGTAAAACCCAAGATGCACGGGCCGGAGGAAGTCGCTTTCGCCGTCGAGATATTCGACCGCGTCGAGGCGCTGCTCGGCATGGCCGAAAATACCATCAAGATGGGCATCATGGACGAGGAGCGGCGCACCACCGTGAACCTCAAGGAGGCGATCCGCGCCGCCAAAGACCGCGTCGTCTTCATCAACACCGGTTTCCTCGACCGCACCGGCGACGAGATCCACACCTCGATGGAAGCCGGCCCGATGATCCGCAAGGGCGACATGAAGCAGGCCGCCTGGATTGCCGCCTATGAGGCCTGGAACGTCGACACCGGGCTGGAATGCGGGCTGGCCGGCCATGCCCAGATCGGCAAGGGCATGTGGGCGATGCCCGACCTAATGGCGGCAATGTTGGCCGAGAAGATCGCCCATCCCAAGGCCGGCGCCAACACCGCCTGGGTGCCGTCGCCGACGGCGGCAACGCTGCACGCCACCCACTACCACAAGGTCGACGTTCAGGCCGTGCAGGCGGCGCTGAAAAGCCGGCCCAAGGCAAAGCTCGACGACATATTGTCGGTGCCGGTAGCGGTGCGGCCGAACTGGTCTCAGGCAGACATCCAGAAGGAGCTCGACAACAACGCGCAGGGCATTCTGGGCTATGTCGTGCGCTGGATCGACCAGGGCGTCGGCTGCTCGAAAGTGCCTGACATCAATGACATCGGCCTGATGGAGGACCGCGCCACGCTGCGCATCTCCTCGCAGCACATCGCCAACTGGCTGCATCATGGCGTCTGCACCTCGGACCAGGTGATGGAGACGATGAAGCGCATGGCTGGCGTCGTCGACCGCCAGAACGCAGGCGATCCGCTCTACCAGCCGATGGCGCCGGACTTCGACAAATCGATCGCCTTCCTCGCTGCCTGCGACTTGGTTTTCAAAGGCCGCACCCAGCCCAACGGCTACACCGAACCAGTACTGCACGCGCGGCGGCTGGAGCTGAAGGCACGTGCATCGGCCTGACCCGAAGGTTCAACCTTTAAGGAGGCGGGTGAGGTAGGCTCGGCGTCCCCCACCCCTCAAGGGGAGGGAAACGTCACGCCGCCTGCGCCATCCGCTCCGAGCTCATGCGGTAGGAAATCGCCTCGGCCAGATGGATGCGGCCGACCGTCTCGCTCGCCTCGAGATCGGCCAGCGTCCGCGCCACTTTCAGCACCCGATGATAGGCCCGTGCGGAAAAGCCGAGTTTTTCGCTGGCGTCCCTGAGCAGCGACAGGCCTGATGCATCCGGCATCGCGATCTCCTCAATGACCGAGGGCGAGCAATGCGCGTTGGTGGTGGCGGAGGTCGCGCCGAGCCGTTCGAAACGCTCGCGCTGGATCGTCCGGGCGCGTGCCACGCGCAATGCCACCGCGGCACTTTTCTCCGCCCGGTCCGGCCGGATCAGATCGCTGGCCGAGACCGCCGGCACCTCGATCCGGAGATCGATGCGGTCGAGCAGCGGGCCGGAAATGCGCGCCTGGTAGTCGGTGCGGCAACGGTCGCCGCGCAGGCAGCGATAGCCCGGCTCGCCGGCCATGCCGCAGCGGCACGGATTCATCGCCGCGACCAGCTGGATGCGCGCCGGATAGGTGACGCGATGGTTGGCGCGGGCGATCATGCAATCGCCGGTCTCCAGCGGCTGGCGCAGCGCATCGAGCGCCTGCGGCGAGAATTCGGGAAACTCGTCGAGGAACAGCACGCCGTGATGGGCAAGCGAGGCCTCGCCCGGCCGCACGCGCAGGCCGCCGCCGACCATCGCCGCCATCGAGGCCGAATGGTGCGGCGCTCGGAACGGCCGCCGGTCGGTCAGTTTTCCCTCGCCGAGTTCGCCTGCCACTGATGCGATCATCGAGACTTCGAGCAATTCCCTCGGCGCCAGCGGCGGCAGGATCGACGGCAGCCGCTGCGCCAGCATCGATTTTCCCGATCCCGGCGGTCCGACCATCAGCAGATTGTGGCCGCCGGCTGCCGCCACTTCCAGTGCTCGCTTGGCGGTCTCCTGGCCCTTGATGTCGGCGAGATCCGGCAGGTCGCGCGCCGAGGTATGGATGCCGGCTTCTGGCCGCGACAGCACCTGCGTGCCGCGAAAATGATTGGCGATGGCGATCAGGCTGCGTGGCGCCAGGATGTCGAAATCCTTGCCGGCCCACGCCGCTTCCGGGCCGCAGGCGAAAGGACAGATCAGGCCCTTGCCTTCGGCATTGGCGCCGATCGCCGCCGGCAGCGCGCCGGCCACCGCGGCGATGGTGCCGTCGAGCGACAGCTCGCCAAGCACGACATAGCCGGACAGCATGTCGCCTGGAATGGCGCCCAATGCCGCCATCAGACCGAGCGCGATCGGCAAATCGTAATGGCTGCCTTCCTTGGGCAGGTCAGCCGGCGCCAGGTTAACCGTGACCTTCTTGGACGGCATCGACAGGCCCGACGCATGCAGCGCTGCCTGAACCCGCTCGCGGCTTTCGGCCACCGCCTTGTCGCCGAGGCCGACGATGTGCATGTTGACCTTGCCCGGCGCGATCATCACCTGCACGTCGACCGGCACGGCCTCAATGCCTTGGAAAGCGACCGTGCGAACCCTTGCCACCATTTTTTGTCCCCGGACATGGGCTCGCCCGAAGCCCATGCGATCATGCCGCGAACGGCGTTTACCAGAAACAACCACAGATTTCACACGAAGGCAAGAACATTACGGGAACAACTGGACGCTACAATCTGATGGCGTCGCGGCGCTAACGGGTCGGAAAAACACTGTTCCGCAAAGCGTGCGCTTACTTGCGTTTGTCCTCGACCGCATCCCAGAACAGGCTCGCAATATCGGCGCCACCAAAACGCTGCACCTCGCGCACGCCGGTCGGCGACGTCACGTTGATCTCGGTCATGTAGTCGCCGATCACGTCGATGCCGACGAGGATAAAGCCGCGCTCCTTCAGCGACGGGCCGATGCGGGCGCAGATCTCGCGTTCGCGCTCCGTCAATTCGGTTTTTTCGGCGCGGCCGCCGACATGCATGTTGGAGCGTGAATCAGTCTCGGCCGGCACCCGGTTGATGGCGCCGACCGGCTCACCGTCGATCAGGATGATGCGCTTGTCGCCGGCGCGCACCTCCTTCAGATAGCGCTGCACGATGTAAGGCTCGCGGAACAACTGCCCGAACATCTCGAGCAGCGAGGCAAGGTTGCGGTCGGCCTCGTGCAGGTGGAAGATGCCGGCGCCGCCATTGCCGTAGAGCGGCTTGACGATGATGTCGCCGAACTCCTTGCGGAAGGCGGCGACCTCCAGCGGGTCCTTGGTGATCAGCGTTTCCGGCATCAGGTCGGGAAATTCGGTGACGAAGATCTTTTCCGGGCTGTTGCGCACCCAGGCCGGGTCGTTGACCACCAGCGTCCGGGGATGGATGCGCTCAAGGATATGCGTGGAGGTGATGTAGTTCATGTCGAACGGCGGATCCTGCCTGAGCAGGATGACGTCCATCTCCGACAGGTCGGTGCGGACTTCTTCGCTGAGTGAATAGTGATTGCCCTTCTCATCGCGGACTTGCATTTCCTCGATGCGGGCAAACACCTTGCCGCCGCGCAGCAATAGGCGGTCGGGCGTATAATGGAACAGCTGGTGGCCGCGCCGCTGCGCTTCCAGCGAAAGCGCGAAAGACGTGTCGCCGGCAATCGAGACGGTGGAGATGTGGTCCATCTGGATGGCGATTTTCAAAGGCATGGCGGATCTCCGGCGGATCGGATGGGCAGCTGTGCTTGCCCTTACAACCTCCCCGGTCATCTGCCAATCGCGAGATTTTGAGGATTGCCTGCTGCAAGCTGGACGTCAGTCGGTCAGTTGCAGACAAAGCGAGGCTGTGCGTGCGCTCGATGCCTTCGTGGGGTTGGCCGCCGCTGCGAGGACGCGTAGTGGGCGTGATCGCCTTTTTGTCTGACATAAGCCTGGGGAATCGGTTTTTCTCCCTTGCTCCCCCGACCGGGCTGGCTAGGATGCGCGCCGACTGAGCCTACTGCGCCGCGCGTCCTTTTTGGACGCGCAAAGGACGCTGTAGCACTTTTGCGCACGATCCTTTCCGAAAATCGAAACCGATTTTCGGGGTCATGCGCAGGGAGAAAAAAATGATGCCATCGGCACGCTTTGCCGACCTTGAAGGTGCTTCGGTGCTGATCACCGGCGGCGGTTCCGGCATCGGTGCGGCGCTGACCGAGGGTTTTGCACGCCAGGGGGCAAAGGTCGCCTTCATCGACATCGCCGACGGCCCGAGCCTGGCGCTGGCCGACCGCATCGAGAAGGATCTCGGCCGACGGCCTCTCTATCTCAAGACGGACATACGCGACATCGAGGCGCTGCGGGCTTCAGCCGCCAAGGCGGCCGAAGCCCATGGCGACGTCACCGTGCTGGTCAACAATGCAGCCCTTGACGATCGCCACGCGGTGGAAGACGTCACGGTGGAGTTCTGGGACAACAACCAGGCGGTCAACCTGCGTCCGCATTTCTTCACCGCCCAGGCGGTAGCGCCGGGCATGAAGCGCGCCGGCGGCGGCTCGATCATCAACTTCACGTCGACGTCGTTTCTGATCAACCACCCCGACATGCCGGCCTATACCGCCGCCAAGGCCGGCATCGTCGGCCTGACCAAGGGGCTTGCCGGCAAGCTCGGCGCCGACGGCATTCGCGTCAATGCGATCGCACCGGGCTGGGTGATCACCAAGCGGCAGAAGCAGCTCTGGGTCACCGAACAGGCGCTCGCCGCCCATATTGCCAAGCAATGCATCAAGCAGGTGATGCAGCCGGAAGACATTGTCGGCACGGTGCTGTTCCTGGCGTCGGACGCTTCGCGGATGCTGACCGCACAGATGCTGATCGTCGATGGGGGCTTCCTGTGAACTCAGCGAGCAACGTGCCTTCTGTGGCCGCCGTCGACTGGGGCACGACCCGTCTCAGGGTCTGGCTGGTCGATGAGGCCGGAAACGTGCTTGCCGAGCGCCGCGGCGACGACGGGCTGATCACCGCGCAAGCCGCCGGGTTTTCGACCGTCCTCGAAGGACATCTGGCGGCGATGGGCGCGCCGGAAGCGATGCCCGTCATCGTCTGCGGCATGGCCGGATCGCGCCAGGGCTGGCTCGAGGCGCCCTATGTCACCGTGCCGGCGCCGATCGGTGCCATCCTTGCCGGTGCTGCGCGCGTCCCCGGCCAGCGCCGCGACATCCGCATCGTGCCGGGCCTGGCCCAGCGCCAGGCCGACGCGCCTGACGTCATGCGCGGCGAGGAAACGCAGCTTGCCGGCGCCGGTTTGCCGGCAAAAGGCCACCATCTCGTCTGCATGCCCGGCACCCATTCGAAATGGGTGCTGGTCGAGGACGGCGGCGTTACCGGTTTTGGCACCTGGCCGACCGGGGAGCTGTTTTCGGTGCTGGCGGCGCATTCGATCCTGCGCCATTCGCTTGGCGAGCAGCCCCAGCCGGTTGCAGCAGGCAATCCGTTTTTCCGGCGCTGGTGCGAGCAAGCGCTGGCTGAGGGCGGCGATGTCACGTCGAGGCTGTTCTCGATCCGCGCCGCGGGCCTGCTGCAGGACCTGAACCCCGACGATGCCGCTGCTTGCCTGTCCGGCCTGCTGATCGGCGGCGAGATCGCGTCGGCCAGCCGCCGTTATGCCAAAGGCGGGTCGGTCGTGCTGGTCGCTTCCGGCGCGCTCGGCACGCTCTATACTGAGGCGCTCGGTCTTGCCGGACTTGCGGTGAGAGCCGTCGATGCCGAAGAGGCAGTGCGTGCCGGCTTGATCGAGGCGGCGCGTGAAAATGGCATGATTGCCGGAAGCGGAGTTGTAGCATGACCGAGACCGCACCGTTTCCGAAGCTCGGGCGAGGCCTTGTCGCCATCCTGCGCGGCCTCAAGCCGGACGAGGCGGTGGCCGTTGCCCGGGCGATCTTCGAGGCCGGCATCGAAGCGATCGAAGTGCCGCTCAATTCGCCGGACCCTTTTGCCTCGATCGCGAGGATCGTTGACGCGCTGCCGGCGACGGCACTGGTCGGCGCCGGGACTGTGCTGACCGCGGCCGATGTCGATCGCTTGCACAAGGCCGGCGGGCGGCTGCTGGTCAGCCCCAACGTCGATGCCGATGTCATGGGCCGGACGATGCATTACGGCATGGTGACGATGCCCGGCGTGTTCACGCCAACCGAGGCCTTCCAGGCCATCCGGCTCGGCGCCTCGGCGCTGAAATTCTTCCCGGCGAGCGTGCTTGGCGCGGCCGGCATCGCGGCGATGCGCGCGGTTTTGCCGGCTGAGACGCTGGTCGGTGCCGTCGGCGGTGTTTCGGAAAAGGACTTTGCCGGCTACAAGGCGGCCGGCGTCAGCGTCTTCGGCCTCGGCTCCAGCCTGTTCAAGCCTGGTATGAGCGTCGACGAGGTGGCAACGCGGGCGCAGGCCGCAGTCGCAGCCTGGGATGCGGCGTTTGGAGCGGCAGGATGAGCGAAGCCATCGTCTCGGTTTTTTCCGACCATGTCTGCCAGCTCGGCGAAGGCCCGAGCTACGACCCCACCACCGATACGCTCTACTGGTTCGACATCGTCAACGGCCAGCTTTTGGAAAAGCGCCTTTCCGGCGGTACGGTCAAAATCCAAGAGCTTGGCCAGATGGCCAGCGCGATCGCCTTCATCGACGACAAAAGACAATTGATCGCCACCGAAACCGGCCTGCATGTCCGCGACGTGGCGACCGGCAAGATGACACTGCACACGGCGATCGAGGCCGACAATGCGGGGACGCGCTCGAACGATTCGCGCGTCCACCCCTGCGGGGCCTTTTGGGTCGGCACGATGGGCAAGGGTGAGGAAAAGGCCGCCGGCTCGATCTACTGGTTCCTCAAGGGAGAGTTGCGCCGGCTTTATTCCGACATCACGGTGTCGAACTCGATCTGCTTTTCCGAAGATGGAACGTTCGCCTTTTATACTGACACCAGCACCGGCCTGTTGATGCGCGTCGCCTGCGATCCAGCGACTGGCCTGCCGGTCGGCGAACCGAAGATCTTCGTCGATCACCGCAAGGCCAAGGGCTATATCGACGGTTCGGTGCTCGATCGCGACGGTGTTCTTTGGAACGCCTGCTGGGGCGGCAGCGTCATCGAAGCATACGGGCCTGACGGCAAGCTCATCCGATCGGTCGCGATGCCGGTGACGCAGCCCTCCTGCCCGGCCTTTGTCGGCAGGAATGCCGATCGGCTGGCGGTCACCTCCGCCTGGTCGGGCAAGGATGAGAAACAGCGCCTGCTGGATCCGCAAGCCGGCATGACGTTTCTGCTCGATATTCCGGTGAACGGCCACTTCGAGCCGCGCGTGCTGATCGCCTAGGCCATGATCCCGAACCTTCGGTCCGGAAAAGATCACGGTCAACAGGAAGATCGCGCCAGCACTGTCGCGCAGGCGTCCAGCTGACGTCGGTTTTCCGCGAAAGCCGAATGCGTCTGCCGTGCGATGGTAGGCAATCGCGCTGCCAGGACCCGTTCATCCCCGGATCGTGCATCTCATGTCAAGCCGCAGGCCGAAGCTGATCCTTGTATACGAGCCGGAAAAGGCCTGCTTCGACCGGCTGGTCGCCGATGGCCACGTGCCGGCGCGCGCCGCCGAAATCGCCTCCTATCTGGCGCAGTCGACCGACATCGCCCCTGAGTTCGACACGCTGGCGGCAGCCTGCCAGACGCGCGGTCTGTCGTTCGTGCCGGTGGAACTCGACGATGCCGCAAGCGTGCTTGCCGGTGAGGACACGACGCTCGTCTGGACGCTGACAGACGGCGTCGCCTATTTCCGCGGTGGCGCGGCACCGGCTTTGGCGAGGCTGAACGGCCTGAAGGCACTCGGCGCCGATGATGCGCTGTTTGCACTGTGCCAGGACAAATTCCGCTCCGGCGCCGTGCTCGGCGCACTCGGCCTGCCGGTGCCGCAATCCGGCTTGGCCCGCGACGGCCGCTGGCTGGTCGAGCCACCAGCTTCGCCAGCCGGCTGGTTCGTCAAGCCGAACCGGCTCGGCGCCAAGATCGGCATCTGGCCGGAGTCGCGCAGCAGTGATCTCGGCCACGCACTGGAGCTCAGCCGGCGTGTTTTCGACGCCTATCGCGACGATGTCGTCGTGCAGCCCTATGTCGCCGGGCGCAATGCGCGCGCCAGTTTTCTGGGCCTGAAGCCGGACACCGGCGTCGAAGCGCTCGGCGTCGCCTTTGTCGATTCGGGCGGTGATTTCCAGACCATGGCGGACAGCCTGGTGCTTTACGGCGACACCGGCGAGGCTGCCAGGGCGGCGGGAACATACACCGAGCCGGTGCTGCTGCCGGTCGCCGCCACCCAGCCGCGAGCCGATGCAAGGATCCGACGGATCGCCGAAAGCATGATGACCGGACTTGGCTTGCGGGATGTGTTTTCCATCGATTTCCGGGTCGAGGCCGACGACAGCGTCCATCTCATCGAGTTCGAGGTCTGCCCCGGCCTGCCCTGCTTCGATTTCCGCGCCTATTGCCGTACGCAGTGGGAGATGGGCCTCGCCGATGCGATGGCCGAGACCGCTGCGAGTCGTTTTGGTCGATTGGCCGCGTCTTGAGCAGAAATCCTGCGTGAAGCTGCCCGGAACCCTGCAGCCAAGTCCGCCAGTGGACTTCGGAAGATGGCAAGATCGAAGTCGGTGTCTGGGAATGTTCGCAGGGCCGGTTCACCGCGCGCCGAGACACGAATTCCGAGATTTGCCACATCGTCTCCGGCCGCGTGACGCTGCACGGTCCCGACGGCGCGGCCAAAGATGTCGGGCCCGGCGAATTGCTTGTCCTGCCTCTTGGCTGGGAGGGCGAATGGACCATCCACGAGAAAACGCGCAAGCTTTACATCCTGCATTCGGTCTGATCGCCGCGGGCACGTTCGCGACGGTTCCAAATGACTCTGCACGCTACGGCGGTGGCCGCTGAACTAAACCCCTTCGACCAGCACGATCTCGCCGTCGGCCACCTTTTGGCGGATCGCGACGGCGCGTTGGTACTCCGGCGAGTGATAGCAATCGTGCGCCGCAGCCAATGACGGAAACTCGATGATCACGTTGCGGTCGCGGCCCGGCCCTTCTGCCTTTTCATGCGCACCGCCTCGTGCCAGGAAAACGGCGCCGAAACGATCGAAAGCCGGTTTGGCTGCAGTGACATAGTCCTTGTAGCCTTCCGCATCGCGCACATCGACGCGGGCGATCCAGTATCCCTTGGGCATGCTTCTTCTCCTCGTTTTGGCCGTGCGGACCGATTTTGAAAGTCGCTCCGGCGAGATGGCTGGGGGTGTTTTCGAGAACCGGAGCGGAGCGTACTTAAAGTATATGAGCACCGGAAGCGGAGAAAACGCCGCCAGACGGCCGCCGGAGTAGAGTTTCGGAATTGGTCCTAGGCCGAGCGCATTTCGTCAAGAATAGCTTCCGCGACCGCCCGCCTGTCGGCGGCGCCGACGATCGGCCGGCCGACGACGAGATGGCTGGAGCCGTTGCGGATCGCCTGCGCCGGCGTGACCACGCGTTTCTGGTCGCCATGGTCGCTGCCCTTGGGCCGTATCCCCGGCGTGACGACGGCCATGTCGGGCCCGACGATCCGGCGCACCGCTTCCGCTTCCTCGGCCGAGCAGACGATGCCCCCCATGCCGGCATGCAGCGCCTGTTCGGAGCGCCTCAGCACCAGCGTGTGCGGGTCATGCTCATAGCCGGCGTCGATCACGTCCTGCTCGTCCATCGAGGTCAGCACGGTGACGCCGAGCAGGCAGAGATCGCTGCCCCTGGCGGCCTCGACCGCTGCCTTCATCGTCTTCGGATAGGCGTGCAGCGTCAGCATGGTCATGCCCATCCCGGCGATCGCCTCGACACCCTTGGCCACCGTGTTGTCGATGTCGAGCAGCTTCATGTCGAGGAAGATCCTGGTGCCGCCGCTGGCGAGCTCGCGGGCGAAGTCGAGGCCGCCGGCGAATGCGAGCTGATAGCCGATCTTATAGAAGGAGATGACCCCGTCGAGCTCGCGCACCGCCTTCTCGGCGTCCTTCAGCGTCGGCAGGTCGAGGCCGACGATCAGCCTGTCTTGCATGGTGCTGTCGCGTTGCTGGATCACGCCTCGATCCGCGTCGACAGCATGCGCGAGGTTTCGATCAGCGTGCGGCATAGGTGCTCCATCGATCTGTGCAGTTTCTCGTCCCTGAAATTTCCGTCCTCGTCGAAGGCGTTGCCGCCCTCCGGCACCGAGCATTCCGGCGTCACCACCTCCATCTTGCAGCGCACCAGCACGGCGCGCAGATGGTTGATGCAGCGTACCCCGGCGAAATGTCCTTTGGAAGACGAACAAAGGCCGGCGGGCTTGCCGGCGAACGGCCTGAACGACCGCCCGCCATCCATGCGCACCCGGCTCACCCAATCGATGGTGTTCTTGAGCAGCGGCGGGATCGAGCCGTTATATTCGGGCGTCGCGATCAGCAGCCCATCATGCGCGGCGATCTGCCGGGCAAACTTGATGGCGTTTTCAGGAATGCCTTTCTCCTTTTCCAGGTCCTCGTCGAGGATCGGCAGCGGATAGTCGGCAAGCGAGATGCGGGTCACCTCGGCGCCCTGCAGGGCGAGTTCCTTCTGCGCCACATCGGCCGTCCTGCCGCTGTAGGCGCCAGTGCGAATCGAGCCCGCGAAGACGAGAATTTTCGGGATCACTGCCATTGGCCACCCTTGTTCCCGGACAGGTACAGTCAAGGATCGGTCAAATCAACGCACCGGCCCAAAAATCGAAAAAAGGGACCTTGGGGGGACATGTGTGAAAGGTGTGATGAGATTCAGGTCAGGCCGGGCTCACCTGAATATCGGCACACCCTAATGCGCCCCGCGCCGATAGATCCACAGCTGCGTTGGCGGGATGTTGCGGATGACGAAATGGAAATGCTCGACCGTGTAGTCGCCGCGGCCGGGCGGGATCGGCGACAGCGGGCCGTAGGTCAGCTGCACGACCGGGCGGCCTGTCGGGATGCGGTCGAGAAGGCTTTCGACATAGGCGACGCGCTGGGCGACCGGGAAATTGAGCAATGGCACGCCGGAGATGACCGAATCGAAGGTCAGGCCGCTCTTGTCGCCGAGCGTCGCATCGAGATTGAAGGCGTCGCCCTCGATGACGTTGACGCCGGGATAGAGCTGGCGCAGATGGCGCACGAAATCGGGGGAGTATTCGACTGCGTAGAGATTTTCAGGCTTTACGCCCTGGGCGAGGATGGCTCGGGTGATGACGCCGGTGCCGGGCCCGACTTCGAGCACCGGCAGGCTCGACTTCGGGTCGACGACGGAGGCCATCTTGCGGGCCGTGATGGAACTGGTCGGCACGATCGAACCGACCGCCTTCGGCTTGTCGATCCAGCCCTTGAAGAATTTCAGTTCGTCGTCGAACTTCTCTGCCAGCGCCTTTCGCAGTCCGGGACCATGTGCCATGCAAGTTCTCCTGAACGGTCCCCCGAGTGGCTACTTAGCAGCTACGGGCTTCAAGGCAAGGCGGACGCCGGTATAAGGTGTTGATGACGCTAGGGGAGCTTCCGCTCGATTGTATCTTACACCCGATTGGCGAGAGTCGCCATCAGCGCTCGCCGAAGGTCTCGAAAAAGTCCTTCATGCGGGCGAAAAAGCCGCTCGACTGCGGCGAATTATCCTTCGAGGAAAGCTGCTCGAACTCCTCCAGCAGCTCGCGCTGGCGGCGGGATAGGTTCTGCGGCGTCTCGACCGCGGTCTGGATGTAAAGATCGCCGACGTTGTGCTGGCGCAGCACCGGCATGCCCTTGCCCTTGAGGCGGAACTGGCGGCCGTTCTGGGTGCCTTCCGGCACCTTGACCTTCGTCTGGGTGCCGTCCAGCGTCGTCACCTCGAAGGAACCGCCAAGGGCAGCCGTCGTCATTGAGATCGGCACCTTGCAGTAGAGATCGGCGCCGTCGCGCTGGAAGAATTCGTGCGGCTTGACCGCCAGGAAAATATAGAGGTCGCCCGACGGGCCGCCGCGCAGGCCGGCCTCGCCCTCATTGGCAAGGCGGATGCGCGTGCCGTCCTCGATGCCGGCCGGGATATTGACCGACAGCGAGCGCTCCTCGGTGACGCGGCCCTGGCCGGCACATTTCGGGCACGGCTCCTTGATGGTCTGGCCACGCCCCTGGCATTGCGGGCAGGTGCGCTCGATCGAAAAGAACCCTTGCGTGGCGCGCACCTTGCCGTGGCCGTTGCACATCGAGCAGGTGACGGGCTGGGTGCCGGGCTTGGCGCCGCTGCCGGAGCATTCCGTGCAGGAGATCGAGGCCGGCACGTGAATCTGTGCGGTCTTGCCGGTAAACGCCTCCTCCAGCGTGATTTCCATATTGTAGCGCAGGTCGGCGCCGCGCTCGCGGCCACCTGAGGAGCGGCGCTGGCGCCCGCCCATCATGTCGCCGAAAATATCCTCGAAGATGTCGGCGAAGCCGCCGGCGCCGAAGCCGTGTGCGCCGCCGTTCATGCCGCCCTGTTCAAAGGCGGCGTGGCCGAAACGGTCGTAGGCCGCACGTTTCTGCGGGTCCTTCAGCGTCTCGTAGGCTTCGTTGATTTCCTTGAATTTGTGCTCACAGGCATGATCGCCGGGATTGCGATCGGGATGGAACTGCATGGCGAGCTTGCGGAAAGCGCTCTTGAGCTCCTTCTCGTCGGCCCCCTTTTGCACGCCCAACGTTTCGTAGAAATCAGCTTTCATCTTTTCCTGCAGTCCGGATATTCAACGTCTTGAAGCCTTGTTGCGTCGTTTGCCGGCACGCTGTTCCGATTTAGGTGCGATGGAGCCGGGATGCCAGTGTTGACACGGGCTTGCTCGCACTTTTTCGATCAGGCCCGCACTTTTTCGGCCAGAGTTGCAAAAAAGCCCGGCTTTGCGCCGGGCTTTCTGCCTAAACCTGCCATCCGGCCGCTCAGGCCGACTTCTTCTTGTCGTCGTCCTCGTTGATTTCCTCGAAATCGGCATCGACCACGTCGCTGTCCTTGGCGGCATCCGCCTTGGCGTCAGCCTCCGCGGCTTCCTTCTGCGAAGCCTCGTACATGGCCTGGCCGAGCTTCATCGAGGTTTCTGCGAGCGCCTGGGTCTTGGCTTCGATCTCGGCCGTGTCGTCGCCTTCGGCAGCGGTCTTCAGCGCCGCGATCGCATCGGCGATCGCCGTGCGATCGGCCTCGGAAACCTTCTCGCCATATTCCTTCAGCGACTTCTCCGAGGAATGCACCAGCGCCTCGGCCTGGTTGCGGGCCTCGACCAGCGCGCGCCGCTTCTTGTCGGCCTCGGCATTGGCTTCGGCGTCCTTCACCATCTTCTCGATGTCGGCGTCCGAAAGGCCGCCAGACGCCTGGATGCGGATCTGGTGCTCCTTGCCGGTGCCCTTGTCCTTGGCCGAGACATTGACGATGCCGTTGGCGTCGATGTCGAAAGTGACCTCGATCTGCGGCACGCCACGCGGCGCCGGCGGAATGCCGACCAGGTCGAACTGGCCGAGCGCCTTGTTGTCGGCGGCCATTTCACGCTCGCCCTGGAAGACGCGGATAGTCACGGCCGACTGTGAATCCTCGGCCGTCGAGAACACCTGGCTCTTCTTGGTCGGGATCGTCGTGTTGCGCTCGATCAGCCGCGTGAACACACCACCCAGCGTCTCGATGCCGAGCGACAGCGGCGTCACGTCGAGCAGCAGCACGTCCTTGACGTCGCCCTGCAGCACGCCGGCCTGGATGGCGGCGCCCAATGCGACGACCTCATCCGGGTTGACGCCCTTGTGCGGCTCCTTGCCGAAGAACTGCTTCACGATCTCCTGGATCTTGGGCATGCGGGTCATGCCGCCGACCAGGACGACCTCGTCGATTTCGCCGGCTTTCAGACCGGCATCCTTGAGCGCCGCCTTGCAGGGATCGATCGTGCGCTGGACGAGATCCTCGACCAGGCTCTCGAACTTCGCCCGCGTCAGCTTCAGCGTCAGGTGCTTGGGACCGGTGGCATCGGCGGTGATGAAGGGCAGGTTGATCTCGGTCTGCGTCGTCGACGACAGCTCGATCTTGGCCTTTTCGGCCGCTTCCTTGAGGCGCTGAAGGGCGAGCTTGTCGCTCCGCAGGTCGATGCCCTGTTCCTTCTTGAACTCGGCCGCCAGATATTCGACCAGACGCATGTCGAAGTCCTCGCCGCCGAGGAAGGTGTCGCCATTGGTCGACTTCACCTCGAAGACGCCGTCGCCGATTTCGAGCACCGAAATGTCGAAGGTGCCGCCGCCAAGGTCATAGACGGCAATGGTCTTGCCTTCCTTCTTGTCGAGGCCATAGGCAAGCGCGGCCGCGGTCGGCTCGTTGATGATGCGCAGCACTTCGAGGCCGGCGATCTTGCCGGCATCCTTGGTTGCCTGGCGCTGGGCGTCGTTAAAATAGGCTGGAACGGTGATGACCGCCTTCTCGACCTTCTCGCCGAGATAGGCTTCCGCCGTTTCCTTCATCTTCTGCAGGATCATCGCCGAGATCTGGCTGGGTGACTGCTTCTTGCCGCCGGCCTCGACCCAGGCGTCGCCATTGTCGCCCTTGACGATCTTGTAGGGGACAAGCTTCTTGTCTTTTTCCGTCACCGGATCGTCATAGCGGCGGCCGATCAGGCGCTTGACCGCGAAGATGGTATTTTCAGGATTGGTGACTGCCTGGCGCTTGGCCGGCTGGCCGACGAGGCGCTCGCCATCGCTGTTTATGGCGACGATGGAAGGGGTCGTGCGCGCGCCTTCCGCATTCTCGATCACCTTCGATTCCTTGCCATCCATGATGGCGACACAAGAGTTGGTGGTCCCCAGATCGATACCGATTACTTTTGCCATTTTTCTAATCTCTCCGCTAAGCAGGCTCTCAGGACCCGTACAGGCGTTCCGGCGAAAGCCCCTGTTCACAAGAAATTCCGCTTCGGCAACCGGCATTCCGGCGTCGAACGGCTTGGCGCGTATATAAGAACAGGCTGCGCGGCGCGCAAGCATTCTGCGCAAGGCGTCCAACATCCTTTTCTCGGGCCGGCCGGTTGTTCTCCGGCCATGGCTCCCCTGAACCTTTCCGCGTCCGTTCGCGACTGACACCAAGGTGCGCCGCATGGTGCGGCCCAAAGGAAAGCCCCATGACTGGAAATCCAGAGCCTCCGCGGTCTCCGGGAACTCAGCGCGACCACCGCTTGCGGGATGGAGCCGATATGCCAGGCCTTCCGCTGATTCCGTTGACCCCGCGTAAGTGCCGGCATATCGTGACTACGAGGAAAGCAGACAATTCGATCAGGGAAAAACGTGCCGGAACGCCGCGCCTTGCCCTGATTTGCGCGGAAATGCCGGATGTTTCTCCCGTAGCCCGGGGGGGAACTCCATGTCTGGCGACCACGGCGCGTTCGTGCGCACTCGTGCTGGCCGTTCGCGTCGTGCGATGCAACAAACCAGTGGCTTTCTGGCGCTGGCGCTCGCCACCACCCTGTGGCTTGGCGGTGCCGCCCAGGCGCAGGAAACGCAGATCATCTATCGAGGCTCGATGGCGGTGACCGGATTTTCCGGCACCGTCATTCCCGATTTCGAACAGGATCCCACTCTCGAAGAAGGCCCCAAATTCGAAGAGGGCCTCCCGCCCGGCGTCGACCCTGTCGGCGAAACCTTCATCGACACGACGCGCGCAACCTTGCGCGTTTTCGATGTTTCAAGCCTAGGCGGGCCGGCTTCCGGCCAACTCGTCTTCACGCCGCCGCCCTTCGAAGTGACGGCCGGGCAGATCGGCCAGGTGTTCGCCATCACCTATGACGACGGTGTCCGCGACGGCGCTCCCTCAGGCATTCCGAACCTCTATGCCGGCGCCACCTCGTTGCATGGCATCCGCATCGTCACGTCAGACGAAGATGCGGACGGTCCTCCCGAGCGGCAGCGTCGCGGTGCTGCCGGCGCCACCTTCATGGATGGCCAGTTCGGCACCGAGAACGGTGGCGGACCGGGCACGATCTGGAAGATCGACGGCATCTCCGGCCAAGTGAGCAAATTCGCCGACATCGACACCAACAGCGGTCCCAGCATCGGCGACGTCACCTTCGACACCATCAACCGCCAGCTCTTCGCCAGCGACCTCGACACCGGTCTCATCCATCGCATCGATGCCAACGGCGCCCTGGTCGACATGTTCGACCACGGCATTGCCGGGCGTCCGGCGCACCAGTTGGCCCCGCTTGCCGACGATGGGACGGGGATGGACATCGAAGACGCTGCCTTCGACAGCGAAGACCCCGACAGCTGGGGCTACACGCAGGATGAGCGCCGCGTCTGGTCCGTCGCCTATCATGGCGGCCGACTCTATTATTCGGTTGGTGAAAAGGCCGAGATCTGGTCGGTGGGCGTTGCCCGCGACGGCAGATTTGCCGGCGACCCGCGCTGGGAGCTGACGGTCAAGGCCGACAAGGACCACGCCGTCACCGACATCGCTTTCGATATCAGCGGCTTCATGTACCTGGCCCAGCGCGGCCCGGTGGAAAGCCGCTACGACTACAGCCAGTTCGTCGATTCCGGCAAGGGAGAGGTCATCCGCTATTGGCGCGAAAACCCGGACGATCCGGCGACGGAATCAATCTGGGTGGAAATGCCGCAGGACTATCCGGTCGGTTTCCCGCAAGGCAACCGGCAGTCGGCCGGCGGCCTCGACCTGCAATATGGCTATGGCGCCGACGGCAATCTCGACGCGAGCGTCTGCACCGAAACGCTGGTCAAGACCGGCGACAAATTGCGCAACAATCCGGCGCTTGCCGAACAGCTCGCCGGCGGCGGGCCGCTCGCCTTGCACGGCGTGCAAATCACGCCGGCGGCATTGGTCAAGCCGGCCAACGTGCCCCCCTTCGGCTCGTGGTTCGTCGACTTCGACGGTTATTTCGAGGACCCCGAGGTTGAAGGTCATGTCGGCGACGTCGAGGTCTGGCACCCCTGCGAAGGCCGTGCCGGCTACTACGAGCAGATACCGGGCGGCGGTTACCTGCCACCTTTCTATCCGCCTGATTTTCCGCCGCCCGGCGGCGTGCCTCCTTGCCTCGACCTTGAGGATGTCAGGTATTTCTGCACGCCCTCCGGTCTCGAGGCCGAACTCTATCTCCGCGACCCTGCCGGCTTTGGCGGCGATTCGATCAAGGCTCTGTCCAGGACATCAGGCGTCGGCGTGACTTCACCCCTCTCGCATGCTCCCGGCGCGCGCCACACGATCGGCATCACCGGCCATTATCCTGGCGACACGATCGATGTCGGGCTCTGCTTCTACAGGCAGTCCGACCGCGAGAAGGGCGGCTACTTCCCTTGCTGCAAGATGACCGTGTCGCTCAGAACCCCAGCCGTCAGCTGCGAACGTTGAGGAGGGGAAGGTGAGCATTTCAGCATTTTCCCCGCTTGCGACGAGCATGAAACCGCTGTCACTCGCCAGGCGCAGCGCGCGCTGGCTGATGGCGGCCGGGATCGCGGTTGCCATGCTGGCCCCGGCGCAAGGCTTCGCCCAGGACCTTGTTCCGGCCCAGACCAGCCAGGTCGACCTCGACAAGCCCGCCGATCCCGGTCCGCTCGTAACCGCCAGTCCGGATTTCGGACTCGACCTGGACAATCCGCGCATCGTCAATCCGCGGCCCGGCCGGGTTGTGCCTTTCTTCACCAAGAAAGGCAGGCAACGAGGCTGCGACTTTGTCGTATATTCGCTGAGCTTTGGCCTGCGCGGCAACCCGCAAGCTTTTGCCAGCCCGAGCCTCGCGGCCGCGCTGGAAAAGCTCAAGATCGACTTCAAGGACCAGCTTCCGAATGGCCTGCGGATCGTCGGCGTGCATGTGTCCGGCGACGGCACGGATGCGTCCGGCGGACCGCTGCCCGGGGCCTCGATCAGCACGGCGGCAAATCCCAACGACACGGCTGATGTTTCCGATTTCCGGCTCTCCGCCTCCGATCTTGATGGCGTCGGCGCTCCGAACGAGCGCGTCATTACCTTGCAGATCACCGCCAGGATCGACCATGCGGCGTTTGCCTCGCCGGCGATCGTCGACAATCAGGGCATGATCAAGCTGACGGTCGGACCCGGCACCGGGACCATCATCCCGTCGCAGGATCCGGCCAAGCCGGACGACGGCAATTTCCTCACCGGCGAAAAAACCTCGATCAAGATCGACTTGACCAAATGCAACCCGCCGCCTCCACCTCCCGGCGACCGGGAATGCTTCAAGGTGGAACGCGGCACGGTCGATTGCGTACCCGGCGGCGGCGCCTTCATCTACCACATGCCGGTCGGCGCCGAGATGGGCGGCAAATGGGTGCAACTTTCGACGACGACACCCGGCATCACCGTCATCCCCGACACGCAATTGGTGCCGGCGGGCGGCGGTGTGCTCGACTGGAAGATCGTCGGTGCCTCACCTGGCGAGGTCATCCACCTCATCGTCACCGGAATCGAAACCTATGCCGGCCCGGAAGAGGGCTGGGGCCTGTGCTGCACGCAGACGATCGAAATCGTCATTCCGCGCGACCAGAGGTGTCCGCCCAAGGACAGGGAGCCGGATCTGAAAGTCGAAAAACGCGCCGACGTTCCGCGTTGCACGATGGGTGGCGACTGCGACTTCACCATCAGGGTCACCAATGTCGGCGACGGGCCGTATCACGGCAAGATCGTTATCGACGAAGTAACGCTGCCGGCCGGCTCCACTCTCGATTCAGGACCGAATGCGCCCTGGGCCTGTGCGCCGGCGGCCACCCCGATGATGTGCACCCATCCAGTGACCACGCTCAACCCGGGTGCCTCCGTCGACCTCAAGCTCGGCTTCAAGCCGGCCGGAGGTTGGAAGGGCCGCATCTTGCGCAACTGCGCCGCCTATAATTATGGGGCCAGCGGCAAGCCGCTGTTCGGCAGCCAGCAAAACGACCGCGGCTGCGCCTCGATCCCGATCTGCCGGCGTGGCGACCGTGACCGCGACTGCCGGCCGCCGGTGGAAAAGAATGTCGATCTGATCCTGAAGAAGCGTGCCCGCACCCCGGTCTGCACGGCCGATGGCGTCTGCACCTTCGTGATCGACATCATCAACAACGGCATTGTCCTCTATGACGGGCCGCTGACGGTCACCGACACCTATCCGGGCGGCGCGCCGGCATCGTCGAGCTTCGGCCCAACCCCGCCCTGGACATGCGGACCGAACGGCCCCGGCCAGTTCCGTTGCGACAATGCCGGCATCGTGCTCTCGCCGGGCGCCTCGACGCCGATTTTCGTCAAGGCGGTGATGCCGGCCGGCTATCGCCCGGACACCGTCGAGAACTGCGCCGAGGTGAAGGCCATCCCCGGCGAGAGCGACCTCACGAACAACCGCGCCTGCGCCAAGCAACGCATCCGTGATGGCGGCAAGCCGGCCCTGCGCATCACCAAGCTGTGCAGCGGCTCGCTGGCCGGCGCTGCGGCCATCACCTGCCGCATCACCGTCATCAGCACCGGCACCACTGCTCCCACCGGTCCGGTGCGGGTCAGCGATGCCGCCACGCTGGTGGTCGGAGGCGCCCCCGTCCCGATCCAGACTATCACCCCTGACGGCGCGGAATGGGCGTGCGGACCGGTTCCAGCCAATGCGCTGTCGTGCCAGATTCCCGGCGCTATCATGACGCCCGGAACCAGCCGCCACTTCGATGTGACGATTGCCGGCAATGGCGTGTTCGAGAACTGCGCGCGCGGCTTCTACGGCCCGGCGCCAGGAGACGACATCGTCCATCCGATCGGCAGGGCCTGCGCCAAGGGTGGCGGCGCCTCGACCATCCGTGTCGAGAAGACCGGCGATGCCGAGTGCCGGATGGGCCAGCCTTGCTCGTTCGAGATCACCATCGCGAATGATGGGCAAAACGCCTTGTCCGGTCCGGTTCGCATCGGTGATGCGATCGGCGTCGAAGGCCTTGGCCGGCTGGAAGGCGTTGCGATCACCTCGATCGACCCGCCCTTCGGCTGCGCGCCGGAACCGGCGACCTTGCCTGCGTCCTGCATCGCCAACCTGACGCTCGGCGCCGGGGAAAGCCACGTTCACCGTGTAACCGTGATCATTCCCGACGACGGCCACCTGGCCGATCTGCAGGGCACCGTCAGCGGCCAGAACTGCGTCGGCGTGCTGTCTCCCGAAACGCCGGTGCGAGGTGCGGGCGACGTGCTCTCCCGCGACCTGACCAGCGTGCAGGGCGATCGCGGCAAGGCCTATGCCTGCCATCCCTTCACCATCAGGCATGAGGTGAAGAAGGGGTGCTCGGCAGGCCTCGTCATGAACGACGCCGGCCGGTGTGTCTGCCCGGAAGGCACAACCTTCCGCAATGGCCAGTGCTCGTCCGGTGGCGGCACGGTCATCATACCGAAGCCGAAGGAGCGCTGCCTGCTGCTCAAGGGCCAGATCCGTACCCAGGATGGTGATTGCATCTGCCCGAGAGGGACGGAACTAAGGGGCGACGCCTGCCGGCCGATCCGGAAAAAGCCGCCCCTAGTGGAACAGTGCAAGCTGCTGCGCGGCCAGATCCGCACCAAGAACGGCGCCTGTGTCTGCCCGCGCGGGACCGAGGTGATCAGAGGGGCATGCCGCAGGCCGCAGGTGGAGTGTGCGCCTGGCTCACGGCTGATCAACGGCCGGTGCCAGCCGATCGTCAAGCGGCGCTGTCCGGTCGGGACAGTCGGACAGTATCCGGACTGCGCTCGGATCCGCAGGGCGCCGACGCTGCAGATCAATCCGAACCTGTTGCTGAACCCGAACATCCTACAGCAGCCGAGGCGCAGGCCGCGGGCTCTCCAGTAGGGACCCGGCGCGCAACAGTCCGTCACATTGGACCGCAATACCAAGACCTCGCGGGAGCAATCCGGCGGGGTTTTTCGTTGGTCGGACGTGTTTCAGCCGCTGCGTGAACCTAATCGCTGCAGTCGGCGACAAACTCCCTGAAGGAACATTTCAGGGAGAGAGAAGATGTCTTCAACCAAGCATATTTTTCGCAACACGGCGGCGACCGTCGCCCTGATCGCAGCCGCGCTCGCCACCACACCGGCCTTCGCCAAGCAGGCGAACATCAAGTCAATGTCGTTCAACACCGAAAGCGCCAAAACGACGATCCATGTCGGCTCCAGCGACAAGCAAAAATGGGACACGCTTAAGAGCGGCAACGTCCAGTTCTGGGGCCACATGAAGCTCAACACATGGTGGCCAGGTTATATGCAGGATGTCGGCGTGGCGCTCGGCGTTTGTGGACCGGGCCAGTGCGGCGCGTTTCCGCCGATCTGGAGCGCGTCGCCTGTCAGCCGCGACTACGATCGCCAGGAAAATTTCTCCTTCGATCCCTCCATAATACCGCTGTCGTCGGACACCGGTATCGCCGTCGTGCCTTACGGCGACCAGATCATTGCCAGGTGCAACCAGCACCTCCAGCCCGATGGGCCGACAAAGTCTTACTCGTTCACGCACAGCTTCCATGCGAGCTTCTCGGCACTGACCGACACGGCGCTCGATATGGACAATGCGGTCAGCGAGGCCCAGGGCGGCAGCTGGCCCCATCCGCTGTACGACTCGCACTATGCCGAGCACGGATCGTTCGACGTCCAGGTTGTCTGCGACCCCGTCATCAAGCCGCCGGTTCAGGACGTCGCCAATGATTTCGGCGAATTCGACGTGGGCAACGTCAAGCTGTTCCTGACCACCTACCAGTCGAACCAGACCGGCTCGACGCTCGGTACGGTCTGCCCGTCGTTGAAGGTCACGAGCCGGGCGCAGGCTAACCAGGCCGGGCCTGTGTCGATGCGCATCTGGCGCCAGAAGAACGACGGGCCGATCACCTCCGAGGTGCAGCAGGCGTGGGCGTCATACGACGCTACCAAGAATGGCTATTTCGGCACCTACGAGAAATGGGAGGATGTCGGCGCCACCGCCTACTTCCAATACAAGACCGAGATCATCGGCATCGGTCCGTTCGAACCATTTGACGGCTGGAAGGACATCACCGTCCATTGCACCGGCGCGGGCGGGGGCGGCTTCACCGACGCACCTCAGGACAACCCCGAAAACCCGCCGGCGCATTCGGACTGGCAGGGAGAGGTCACTGTCTCGGACAGCGCTGGCTTCAAAAAACTCTGCCCACGCAAGGGTCAGGTGGCGTTCCAAGTTGAGCGCGATGCGCCGGGTGCGTTTCACTACCGCATCAGCTGCTCGAACGGCGCATTCTTCACCGGCACGACGGCCGCCTTCAACGATGGCGGTGTGTTCAAGGCGAGTGCCGCACACGAGCTCAGCATCGTCAGAACCCGCTCGATCCAGTGCACCCTGCAGGAGATCAAGCAGAACGGTTCGATCGCCACCGTCGACAACAGCAGCGAGGATTTTACCTGTATCAAGCGCAATTTTGATCCGAATGGCGATGGTCTGGCGGTCGATACGCGACCCAATCCCGGCAAACCGCAACTTCCGCCGGTCGTCATCGATGCCGGCCGCACATGCCTGCCGAGCCAGAGGCTGATCCGTGGCAAATGCGTCGACAGGCCGCTCGTGGCTGCCTGCCGCAGCACCGAAAAGCGTGTCAACGGCAAGTGCGTTGGGGTCAGCATCCACTGCCTGCCCGGTTACCATCAGGTCGGCCTGAAATGCGTGCGCAATGCAGTGATCGCCGACAGGTGCAAGCGCAACGAACAACGCATCGACGGGAGATGCGTGCGCAATACCCCCATCATTATCGACTGCAAGCGCGGCTATCATCTGGTCGGCAAGGCATGCGTTAAGAACCCGCTGATCATCACCGCCTGCCGGGCAACCGAAAAACTGGTGGGTGGACACTGCGTGCCCAAGCAACCTGTGAAAAAGCCCAATCTGCAAAAAGTGAAGCAAGGCAGCGGCAGGGTCTTACTGCCACGACTGGCCAGGCCGCGGCATCCGGTGAACTGAAATCGCGACGCTTGAACAGGGAGAGAGGTGGCCGACGCTGCCTCTCTCCTTTGTGCAACAACCCATCTTCGTGCAACAGCCACCGGCGCCGGATTCCTGTCGACAAGCGGCGCTGAGACGATTAGAGCGACGTCAAAGTACGCGTCTCAAAGCTTTGAATCTTCGCTTCGTGCTTTCCGAAAATCCATTCCGATTTTCGGGCCGATGCGGTAGGCGAAGGCGGGCTCAAGAACGGGAAGCGAACATGGCTCACAAGATCCTGATCGCGCCATCTGTGCTGGCGTCGGATTTTTCGAAGCTCGGCGACGAGGTCGAGGCGGTAGCGGCGGCCGGCGCCGACTGGATCCATCTCGACGTCATGGACGGGCACTTCGTGCCCAACATCACCTTCGGTCCGCCGGTGATCAAGGCGATCCGCAACCGCACCAAGGCCTTCTTCGACTGCCATCTGATGATCGCGCCGGCCGATCCCTATCTGGAGGCCTTCGCCGAAGCCGGCTGCGACGGCATGACGGTGCATGCCGAGGCCGGGCCGCATCTCGACCGTTCGCTGCAGACGATCAGGGACCTCGGCAAGAAGGCCGGCGTGTCGCTCAACCCGGCGACGCCGGAAACGGCGATCGAATATGTGCTCGACCGGCTCGATCTGATCCTTATCATGACCGTCAATCCGGGTTTTGGCGGCCAGGCCTTCATTCCGGGGGTCGTCGACAAGGTGAAGCGGGTGAAAGCGCTGATCGGCAATCGGCCGATCCGGATCGAGATCGACGGCGGCATCTCGCCGCAAACAGCACCTTTGGTCACCGCCGCCGGCGCCAGCGTGCTGGTCGCCGGTGCATCCATCTTCAAGGGCGGCAGCGTCGAAGCCTATCGGGCGAACATCGAGGCGATCAGGACAGCGGCCGACCAGGCGGCCGGTTGACGCTGCCGGCGTCGTTACCAGAACGCGCCGTCTCTTCAGCCGGTCAGGAATTCGTTGGCCGACGCCGGTGCGCTTGTGCTCGTGACATGCGGCCCCATATGCTCTGTCTCACCCTCATGCCTCTCCGGACCCTCCCGCAGGCTCCTCTTCGACGGTCGGATTGATGAACCGCAGCCCTTTCTTCGCTGATTTGCTGAACACCATCGCCGATCGCGGCCGGATGATGCTGAACCTCGTGCGCGGTGACGAGCCGGTCTCGGCCGACAGCCTGGGGCGTCTGTGCGCCCGTCTGCTTTCCAGCCAGGGCGAGGCATCGGGTGTCGCCTATGCAAGGGAAATCCTGGAGCGCTGGCGCATCCTCGGCGCCGACGGAAGGCTGGCTTTCCTGCATGTGCTGCGCGATCGTTTCGGCACTGATCACGCCAGGCTTGCCGCCGCGGTGGATGCCTATCGCGCCGAGCCCGACGATCGCTCGGCACTTGCCCTGCACGACGCCGCCGAGCCGGCCAGGCAGGAGCTCCTGCGCCGCCTGAACCTGGCGCCCGGCGGCATCGAGACGCTGGTGCGCATGCGCGAGGATCTGCTTGCCCGGCTGCCCACATCGCCCGATCTCGCCATCGTCGATGCCGATTTCACGCACCTCCTGTCGTCGTGGTTCAACCGCGGCTTCCTGGTGCTGCGGCGGATCGACTGGTCGACACCGGCCAACATATTGGAAAAAATCATCCGCTATGAGGCGGTGCACGCCATCCACACCTGGGACGATCTGCGCCGCCGGATCGAACCTGACGACCGGCTCTGCTATGCGTTCTTTCATCCGCAGCTCGGCGACGAGCCGCTGATCTTCGTCGAGGTCGCGCTCACCCGGGCGATGCCGACGACGATCGCCGAGCTGCTTGCCGACGAGCGGCCGCTGGTGCAGCCACGGCAGGCCACGACAGCGGTGTTCTATTCCATCTCCAACTGCCAGGAGGGCTTACGCGGCATTTCCTTCGGCAATTTTCTGATCAAGCAGGTGGTCGAGGATCTGCGCCGCGACCTTCCCGGCTTGACCGATTTCGTCACGCTGTCCCCGGTGCCGGGCTTTGCCCGTTGGCTGGCTGAGCAGACTGAAACCATACCCTCCGCCGCCGAAGTGTTAGACCTCGTCGCCGACGAGGGCTGGCATGCGGACGCTGCCGCGCGCGACCGCGTAGGCCAGGCCCTGCTTCCTCTTGCGGCGCAGTATTTCCTCGAAGCCCGCACCGCCTCCGGCAAGGTGATCGACCCGGTCGCCCGGTTCCATCTCGGCAATGGCGCGCGGCTGGAGCGCATCGATCTTTTCGGCGACCTGTCGCTCCGCGCCTTGCGTCAGGCGCATGGCCTGATGGTCAATTATCGCTACAAGCTTGACGATATAGAGAAGAACCACGAGCTGTTCGCCGCCAGGAACGATGTGGCGGCCGCGCCCGCCGTGCGCCGCCTGCTGCCGAACCGGCGAGACCGGGCCGCGCCGCGGCTTCCGGCGCGAGCTCAGGGGATTGAGGACAAGAGGGACATATGAGCAACCCACCCGCTTCAGGCTGCGGGCCGAACAGCTGATACCTTAGGCGCCCCTTGCGACACCGGCCTCGAAAACCCTGTCGCCTTCTATCCAGACGCCCTTGACGTCCAATTCGTCCGACAGCGCAACGATATCGGCGGAGGTGCCGTTGGCGAACCGCCCGAGCCGGTGCGACTGGCCGATCGCCTGCGCCGGATAGAGCGAAGCCATGCGCAGCGCCTCCGAAAGCTCCAGTCCGACAACTCGGTGGACGAAGCGCACGGCGGAGATCATGTCGAGATCGGCGCCCGCCAGCGTCCCGTCGGCAAGCCGCAGGCTGCCGTCCTTGCGATAGATGGTGCGGCCGTTCAGCGTGAACGAGGTCATATCGGTGCCGATCGTCGCCATGGCGTCGGTGACCAGGAAAATTTTTGCCGGGCCCTGCTTGGCGCGCAGCGCGATGGCCATGGTGGCGGGATCGACATGGATGCCGTCAGCGATGATGCCGGCAAACAATGTGGCTGTATCGATGGCGGCACCCGCCAGACCCGGCTCACGATTGCCGATCTGGCTCATTGCGTTGAACAGATGGGTGACCATTGTTGCGCCGGCATCGGCGAACGCGCGCGCCTTGGCATAGCCGGTGTCGGAATGGCCGAGGCTGACCACGATGCCGGCCTCGACGAGCGCCGAAACGCGCACGGTGTCGACGGATTCCGGCGCGATCGTGGTCAGCAGCACTGGCAGGTTTTTCCGCGCCGCAATCAGCATCGCCTGGTCGGCATCTGACATTGGCCGGATCAGCGCCGGGTCATGCGCACCCTTCCGGGCGACCGATAGATGCGGGCCTTCGAGATGCAGACCCAAAAAGCCCGGCACCTTCTGCTGCGCGGCCTCCGCTCCGGCGGCGACCGCGGCGGCGGTGATCTCAGGCGTGTCGGTGATCAGCGTCGGCAACAGTGCCGTCGTGCCGAAAGGCGCATGCGCCCGGCAGATGGCTTCGATCGAGGCGACGTCGGGATGATCGTTGAGCATGACGCCACCGCCGCCATTGACCTGCAGGTCGATGAAGCCCGGCGCAAGCATGCCGCCGTCGATCTCGATACGCGCAACGCCGGATGGAACGGCGCCGGCGGCAACGATGGCCTCGACCAAACCGTCGCGGACGACTAGGGCGGCGTTATCGTGCCAGTCGTCGCCGTCGAAAATCCGGGCGCCAGTCAGGGCAAAACGGTCGCTCATATGGTTTCCGTCACCTTGCGAAGATGGGGCGGCGTGTCCGGATCGAGACCGCGATGACGGGCAAAGGCCTCGACGAAGCCATAGAAGGACACGATCAGCGCCAGTGGGTCGGTCAACGGATGGCCGGTGGCGACATGCGTCAGGTGCTGAGCGCTTTTCGCCTGGTCCGAAGTCACGAAGACGGCCGCACCCTTGGCCGCCAGGCTGTCGGCGGCCTCTGCGATCGATGGCTCGGAAGCATCGCGGGCGGCGAGCGCCAGCACCGGAAAATCGGGCCCGACCAGTGCCAGCGGGCCATGCATCACTTCGGCAGCACTATAGGCCTCGGCATGCATGGCGCAGGTTTCCTTGAACTTCAGCGCCGCTTCATTGGCGATCGCAGCGGACGGACCGCGACCGAGGATGAACAGCGATTTCGGCGTCTCCAACGCACCGGCCAGCGCCATCCAGTCGCAGGCGATCGCCTTGCGAAAATGCTCCGGCAAGCGGGCAAGTGCTGCCAGAAGCTTATCGTCGCCGGTGCTATGCGCCATCAAGGCGAGGCCGGCGACAGCCGAATTGACGAAGGTCTTGGTCGCCGCAACGCTGCGTTCCGGGCCGGCCAGGATGTCGATCGCATAATCGGAGGCGCGCGCCAGCGGCGAATCGGCAGTGTTGGTGATGGCGACGGTCAGGGCACCGCCGGCTCTCGCGGTTTGCGCCATGGCGACAATGTCCGGGCTCTTGCCCGATTGCGAGATCGCCAGGCAGGCTGAGCCGGCCAGCTTGAGCTTGGCGCCGTAGATCGAAGCGATCGACGGGCCGACCGACGCAACAGCAAGGCCGGCGGTCAGCTCGACGGCATATTTCATGAAGGTGGCGGCATGGTCGGACGAGCCGCGCGCCACGGTGACGACGAACTGCGGATCGCGCTCGCGGATGCCGCGCCCGGCCTCGGTCAGCACCGCTGCCGAGCCGTCGAGCAGGCGTGCGGTCGCCTCCGGGATCTCCTCGATCTCGCGCCGCATATGGGTAATTGTCGCGCTCATGGCCGGCCCTCTTCGCCCGGCCCGCTCAGCCGGAGTTCGGCGACGAAATCATAGGCGTCGCCCCTGTAGATCGAGCGGGTGAATTCGATCACCTTGCCGCTCGCCAGATAGGAAATACGCTCGATGTGCAGGGCGGCAATGCCAGGCGGCACTTCGAGCAGGCGCGCGTCGTCGTCGCCGAGATTGGCGGCGGAAATGCGCTGCACCGCCCGCACCGGCCGCAGCCCCGTCGTTTCCAGCGCCGCGTAGAGCGACGAACCGATCGCCGCCGGGTCGGGCAGCACGCTGGCCGAGAGGGCGGCGCGCTCGATCGCCAGCGGCGTGTCGTTGGCAATGCGCAGGCGCGCCACCCGCGCCACCAGTTCGTTCGACGACAGGCCGAGCACCATCATCTCGTCCGGCGAGGGCGCGTAGAGGCCGCGGTCGAGCCAGGCCGAACGCACAGCCATGCCGCGCCGCGCCATATCCTCAGTGAAGGATGTCAGCCGCGACAGCGACTGCTCGACGCGTTCCATCCGCGGCGCGACGAAGGTGCCGGAGCCGTGGCGTTGGACGAGGATGCCGCCCTTGACCAGATCCTGCACCGCCTTGCGCACGGTGACGCGCGAAATGTCGGCCTTGCTGGCAATATCGCGCTCGGAAGGCAGCGCATCGCCCGGCCCGATCAGGCCGCGATTGACCGCGTCCTCGATGCTCTTCCTAAGCTGCAGATAGAGCGGCGCGCCGCTCTGCGACGACTGTTTCAGCATGGCGAAGATCTGGTCGGCGGCTTCGCTCATCGCGTTGCCTCCGCCGCTTTGGCGAAGACACGAACTGCCATCTGCACCGCGCCGCCGAGCGCATCGTCGAGCGGCGGCTTCAGCAGCGCCCGGTAGCGCGCCGACAGGCGTGGTGCATAGAGCGGCGCCAGCCCGCCAAGCAGGCAGAGCGGATCGTCGTCGCCGAGATCGAGCACGCCAAGTGCTGCCTCGACGTCGGCGACCGCCTTGTCGAGGATCCAGTTGGCGACGGCGTCGCCCTTTTCGGCATGGTCGAACACCTTTGGCGCGAAGCCGCCGAAATCGCCGGGTTTTGCGTTGGTGGTGAACTCGACCAAATCCTCGGGATTGTCGCGGAAGATGGCGAGCATGGCCTGCGTCAGCGGCGACCCCTGGCGGATGCCGTCATAGGCAAGCAGCGTCTGTTCGAGCAGGTCGCGGCCGATGCGGGCGCCGCTGCCCTGGTCGCCGACCTGAAAACCCCATCCGCCGATGGCGCGCGACTTACCGTTTTTACGCGCCATGTAGGCGGTGCCGGTGCCGAGGATGGCCATGGCGCCGTCACCGAAGCCGATCGCGCCTTCCAGCGCGATTTCGGCGTCGGTCTCGACGCGGCTGATGCTGAACGGCAGGATCGCTTCGAGCTGCTGCCTGTAGGTGCCGACATTGGCGCCGGCGAGGCCGAGGATGGCCGGGGTCTGCGGGATCAGTTCGGGGTCTTGTCCGGCGGCGACAAAGGCCTGCCGCGCCGCGTCGACGATGTTGGCCCTGGCGCCGGTTAGATCGGTGCGGATGTTGGCGGCGCCGCTCTTGGCGCGGCCAATGACGGTGCCGTCCGCTGTTGCAAGGGCCGCCCTGCAGCTGGTGCCGCCGCCATCGATGCCAAGCACGAATTTCACACGATTTCTCCTCCGGGCGGATAATACCAATAAAATACCAATAGCCAAGGATTAATTTCCGTTTCAAAAAGATTAAGGCGTAGTTGATTGAAAAACCACCGTATTTTGCCTGAACGGCGATTTCAGGGCAGGGAAGTCGCTAATGCGTGTGGACAAGTGGTATTTTTTTGGTATTGTTTTCTGGATTGGAGGGAAAGCGGATGGCCGAAACGCGCACCGAAGCGCTTCACCAGAATGCCGAGGGGCTGGACATCCAGGCCTCGGACGTCATCCTTTCCTCTTTGGCCAACGCGCAGATCGAGGCCGCCAAGGCGGTGCGCGGCGCCATTCCCGCCATTGCCAAGGCAGCCGAAATCATCGCCAGCCGGCTGAACAGCGGCGGCAAGCTCGCTTACGCGGCGGCCGGCAGCTCGGGCCTGATGGCGCTGGCCGATGCGCTGGAACTGCCGGGCACCTTCGGCATTCAGCGCGACCGTATCGCCATCCTGATCGCCGGCGGCGACGATGCCTTCAAGACACTGGCCGGCGGGCCGGAGGACGACACCGAGGAAGCCTCAGCAGCGGTTGCCGCTGCCGGCGTCGGCGA
Source organism: Mesorhizobium sp. WSM4840 (assembly GCF_055811755.1). NCBI lineage: Bacteria > Pseudomonadati > Pseudomonadota > Alphaproteobacteria > Hyphomicrobiales > Phyllobacteriaceae > Mesorhizobium > Mesorhizobium sp. WSM4840. The sequence continues at coordinate 40,336 of NZ_JBVVQD010000032.1, read as the reverse complement.
GGGCGACTGCCTGATCGCGGTCTCGGCCAGCGGCTCGACGCCCTATGCCGTCACGGCGATCGAGGACGCCAGGCGCCGGGGTGCGGCGACCATCGCCATCGCCAACAACAAGGATGCGCCGCTGCTTCGGCTGGCCGATATCGCCATATTGCTCGAAACGCCGCCGGAGCTGATCGCCGGCTCGACGCGCATGGGCGCCGGGACCGCCCAGAAGATCGCGCTCAACATGCTGTCGACGCTGGCCGCCATCCATCTTGGCCATGTCCATGACGGCTATATGGTCAACCTCATGGCTGACAACATCAAGCTGCGCGACCGCGCAACACGCATCGTCGCCGTCATCAGCGGACGCGACAAGGAGGATGCGGCGCGCCTGCTCGAAAAGAGCGGCGGCGCCGTCAAGACCGCCATTCTCCTCGCCGCCGGCGCCGCCAATGCCGATGCGGCCGAGAAGATACTGGAAGGGACCGGCCAGAAGCTGCGCCCGGCCCTTTCCGCGATTGAGGGGAGCATGAGGCAGAAAGCCTCTGTTCTCAAAACCGAACCTGAAAAAGGTCAACAGGGAGACTGAGCATGACAACGAAACTACTGACGGCACTGCTTCTCGGCACCAGCATTCTCGGCTCCGCCGGAATGGCCTATGCCCAGGACGTAACGCTCAACATCGAAAGCTGGCGCGGCGACGACCTTGCCATCTGGAAGGACAAGCTGATCCCGGCTTTTGAAGCCAAGAACCCCGGCATCAAGGTGGTGTTCGCGCCGTCGGCACCGACCGAATATGACGCCGCACTCGGCGCCAAGCTCGCCGCCGGCTCGGCGGGCGACCTGATCACCTGCCGCCCGTTCGACAAGTCGCTGGAACTTTTCAAGAAGGGCAACCTCGCCGATCTGTCGGCGCTGCCGGGCATGGAGAATTTTTCCGACGTCGCCAAAGCCGCCTGGCAGACCGACGACGGCAAGGCGACATTCTGCGTGCCGATGGCTTCGGTCATCCACGGCTTCATCTACAACAAGGACGCCTTCGACCAGCTCGGCATCAAGGTGCCGACCACCAATGAGGAGTTCTACGCCGCGCTCGACAAGATCAAGGCCGACGGCACTTACATCCCGATGGCGATGGGCACCAAGGACCTCTGGGAAGCCGCGACCATGGGCTACCAGAACATCGGCCCGAACTACTGGAAGGGCGAGGAAGGCCGCACCGCGCTGATCAAGGGCGAGCAAAAACTGACCGACCCGCAGTGGGTCGCGCCCTTTGCCGAACTCGCCAAATGGAAGCCCTATCTCGGCGACGGCTTTGAGGCACAGACCTATCCGGACAGCCAGAACCTGTTCACGCTTGGCCGCGCCGCCATCTACCCTGCCGGCTCGTGGGAGATCGCGCTGTTCAACACCCAAGCGCAGTTCAAGATGGGCGCCTTCCCGCCGCCGGTGCAGAAGGCCGGCGACACTTGCTACATCTCCGACCACACCGATATCGGCATGGGTCTGAATGCGGCGTCGAAGAATGCCGATGCAGCCAAGACCTTCCTGTCCTGGGTCGCCTCGCCGGACTTCGCCACTATCTACGCCAACGCGCTGCCGGGCTTCTTCAGCCTGAACAACACGCCGGTGAAGATGGAAGACCCGCTGGCCCAGGAATTCGTCTCCTGGCGCGACAAGTGCAAGTCGACGATCCGCTCGACTTACCAGATCCTGGGGCGCGGCACGCCGAACCTCGAGAACGAGACCTGGGTTGAATCGGCCAACGTCATCAACGGCACCGTCACGCCGGAAGCTGCCGCCAAGAAGCTGCAGGACGGTCTCAACAGCTGGTATAAGCCGGCGAAGTAAGAACGAGCGCTATCTCCCCCTCGAGGGGGAGATGTCGCCGGAGGCGACAGAGGGGGTCGGTTGTGGCAGGTTGCGACCTGATCGTTGCTGGAAAGCACGATCGAAACCACGATGGCGCACTGCTCGGCCGACCCCACCCGCCTCGCTTCGCGAGGCACCCTCCCCTCGAGGGGGAGGGAGGCGCCGCGCCCTTTGGCGGCAAGAACCTGATCGGCGGGGACCGAACGCATGGCCGCAGCACCGAAACGACCGTTCCGCTGGCACATCGGCGTCTTTCTGGCGCCGGCAGTGCTGGTCTATACGGCGATCATGATCCTGCCGCTGGCCGGCACGCTGCAGCTCTCCTTGTTCCGCAACATAGACCAGTCCCAGGTCTTCGTGGGACTGGCAAACTTCCGCACGCTGTTCGGCGATCCTAACTGGTCCGTGGGTTTCTGGAATGCGCTGAGGAACAATATCTGGTTCTTCATCATTCATATGCTGGTGCAGAACCCGATCGGCGTCCTTTTGGCGGCGCTTCTCTCAAGCCCGCGGTTGAGATTCTCCGCCTTCTACCGCACAGCCATCTTCGTGCCGACGATCCTGTCCTTCGTCATCGTCGGCTTCGCCTGGAAGCTGATCCTGTCGCCGCTGTGGGGCGTGGCGCCAAACCTTATGGATCTTGTCGGCCTCAAAAGCCTGTTCACACCGTGGCTGGGCAAGGAGCAATATGCGCTGACCACACTCAGCCTGATCTCGGTGTGGCAGTTCGTCGGCATTCCGATGATGCTGATCTATGCGGCGCTGCTGTCGATCCCCGACGAGGTGATCGAAGCGGCCGAATGCGACGGCATCACCGGCATGTCGCAGTTCTGGAAGATCAAGCTGCCGCTGATCCTGCCGTCGATCGGCATCATCTCGATCCTGACCTTCGTCGGCAATTTCAACGCCTTCGACCTGATCTACACCGCGCAAGGCGCGCTAGCCGGGCCGAATTATTCGACCGATATTCTCGGCACCTTCCTCTACCGCGCCTTCTTCGGTTTCCAACTGCAAATCGGCGATCCCAACATGGGCTCGGCAATCGCCACGATGATGTTCCTGATCATTCTTGGCGGCGTCTGCGTCTATCTGTTCCTCGTCCAGACGCGCCTGCGTCGCTATCAGTTCTAGGGGCCGAAATGTTCAGCTTGAGCACCCCCCTCTGGCCTGCCCTCTTTGCCACCACTTGGCATCTCCCCCTCAAGGGGGGAGATTGGATGTCATCGCCGGGTTCGCCAACTTTCAGCGCAGCAGAACGGGTAGCGACATCGACGCTGCCGATCTCTCCCCTTGAGGGGGAGATGTCCGGCAGGACAGAGGGGGGCGTCTTGGCGCCATCCTTTGGAAATGCAGCTCGTCAGGAGACTTTCCAATGAGCACGGCAACCCACTCCCTGCCCCGCACCATCGGCGCCCATGCGGTGCTGTTGACCTACACGGTGATCGCCCTGTTTCCGGTGATCATCGTCATCATGAATTCATTTAAATCCCGTGCGGGCATCTTCGGCGCGCCGCTGACGCCGCCGACCCCGAAAACCTTCGACCTGATCGGCTACACAACGGTGATCGGACAGGGCGATTTCATCCACTATTTCCAGAACAGCCTTGTCGTCACCGTCGCCTCGCTGTTCTTCGTGTTGCTGTTCGGTGCGATGGCGGCCTTCGCGCTGTCGGAATACCGCTTCCGCGGCAATTCGCTGATGGGGCTTTACCTCGCGCTCGGCATCATGATCCCGATCCGCCTCGGCACCGTCGCCATCCTGCAGCTGATGGTGGCAAGCGGGCTCGTCAACACGCTGACGGCGCTGATCCTGGTTTATACGGCGCAAGGCCTGCCGCTCGCCGTCTTCATTCTGTCGGAATTCATGAAGCAGGTCTCCGACGACCTGAAGAATGCCGGGCGTATCGACGGTCTGTCCGAATACACGATCTTCTTCCGGCTGGTGCTGCCGCTGGTGCGGCCATCGATGGCGACCGTCGCCGTCTTCACCATGATCCCGATCTGGAACGATCTGTGGTTTCCGCTGATCCTGGCGCCGTCGGAGGAGACCAAGACGGTGACGCTCGGCGCCCAGCTGTTCCTCGGCCAGTTCGTCACCAACTGGAACGCGATCCTGGCCGCACTTTCGCTGGCGATCATGCCGGTGCTGATCCTCTACGTCATCTTCTCGCGGCAGCTGATCCGCGGCATTACCTCGGGAGCGGTCAAGTGAGTGAGGAAAAACCTCTTCGCGTCGTCGTCGCCGGGCTCGGCAATATGGGCCGCAGCCATGCGCTGGCCTATCACACCAATCCGGGCTTCGAGATCGCGACACTGGTCAACCGTTCGGACGTGCCGCTGCCGGCCGGGCTTTCCGGCTATGATATCAGGCGCTCCTTTGGCGAGGCGCTGCGCGACGAGACGCCTGATGTCGCCTGCATCGCCACTTATTCCGACAGCCACGCCGACTATGCGGTGAGGGCATTCGAGGCCGGCTGCCATGTCTTTGTCGAAAAGCCGCTGGCGACGACGGTGGCGGATGCCAAACGCGTGGTCGCGGCGGCCAAGGCCAACGGCAGAAAACTGGTGATCGGCTACATCCTGCGCCATCACCCGTCCTGGATCAGGCTGATCGCCGAGGCGCGCAAGCTCGGCGGCCCTTACGTGTTCCGCATGAACCTCAACCAGCAATCCTCAGGCCATAGCTGGGAGACGCACAAGCAGTTGATGCAGACGACATCGCCGATCGTCGATTGCGGCGTGCATTATCTCGACGTGATGCTGCAGATCACCGACGCCAGGCCGATCGAGGTGCGCGGCATGGGGCTGAGGCTGACCGACGAGATCGCACCCTCGATGTACAATTACGGTCATCTGCAGGTGCTGTTCGACGACGGTTCGATCGGCTGGTACGAGGCCGGCTGGGGGCCGATGATCTCGGAGACCGCCTTCTTCGTGAAGGACGTGATCTCCCCCAAGGGCTGCGTGTCGATCGTCATGAAGGAGGGCGTCAGATCCGACGACATCGACACCCACACCAAGACCTCGACCATCCGCCTGCACAGCGCGGCGACCGGCGCGGACGGCAAGTTCGCCAAAGCGGATGAGATGCTGTCGATGGAAGGCGAACCCGGCCATCAGGATCTCTGCGACCGCGAACAGGCTTTTCTGCTCAAGGCGGTCCGCGAGGATATTGATCTTTCCCGCCACATGGACGACGCGGTGAAGTCGCTCGCCGTCTGCCTTGCCGCCGATGAGAGCGTTCGCAGCGGCGCCCCAATCAGACTCTAGACCAGTCAAACTCTAGAACAGGAACGAAGCCGTGGGCTCGCTGAACATCGAGAATGTGAAAAAAGCCTTCGGGCCGGTCGAGGTGCTGAAGGGCATCAACCTCGAAGTGACCGACGGCGAATTCGTCGTCTTCGTCGGCCCCTCCGGCTGCGGCAAGTCGACCTTGCTCAGGGTCATCGCCGGATTGGAGGATTCGACCTCGGGGCGTGTGGTCATCGACGGGGCGGACGTCTCCGCAACCCCGCCGGCCAAGCGCGGCATCGCCATGGTGTTCCAGACCTATGCGCTCTACCCGCATCTGACGGTGAAGAACAATATGGGCCTCGGCCTCAAGCAGGCCGGCACGCCGGCGGCCGAGATCGACCGCCGCATCGGCATCGCCTCCTCGATGCTGTCGCTGGAACCCTATCTCGCAAGGCGCCCGGCCGAGCTTTCCGGCGGCCAGCGCCAGCGCGTCGCCATCGGCCGCGCCGTGGTGCGCGAGCCCAAGCTTTTCCTATTCGACGAGCCTTTGTCCAACCTCGATGCAGCGCTGCGCGTCAACACCAGGCTGGAGATTGCGCAACTGCATCGCCGGCTGAAGGCGACGATGATCTACGTCACCCACGACCAGGTCGAGGCGATGACGCTGGCCGACAAGATCGTCGTGCTCAACGCGGGCAAGATCGAGCAGATCGGCGGGCCGATGGAGCTTTATAATTCACCGGCGAATGAGTTTGTCGCCGGCTTCATCGGCTCACCGAAGATGAATTTCGTTGACGGCGCCAGGCTTGGCGAGACGGCCAAGACCATCGGCGTCCGTCCCGAGCACCTGACGGTCGATGCGAAATCCGGCGCCTGGAAGGGCACGGTCGTCCATGCCGAGCATCTCGGCGCCGACACCAACCTCTATCTCGACTGCGAGAAGGCCGGCCTGATCACCGTGCGCATCTTCGGCGTCTACAACGCCGAACCGGGAGCCACGCTCTACGCGACGCCGGATCCGGCAAGGACGTACCGGTTCGGAGCGGATGGGAAGGTGCTGAAGTAGGGTTGCGGCAAAGGTTGGCGCTGCCCCTCACCCTTACCCTCTCCCCGTATAGAGACGGGGAGAGGGGGGCGTCAGCGCTGCAGCTTCGTCCTTCTCCCCGCCACTATACGGGGAGAAGATGCCGGCAGGCAGATGAGGGGCGGCGCAAACTTGCCAAAGTGAAGCGCCTACTCGTCCGCCTTGAACGTCTGCTTCTGCATGCCCAGCCCTTCGATGCCGAGCTCGACGACGTCGCCGGGCTTCAGGAACACCGGCGGCTTCATGCCGAGACCGACGCCGGGCGGCGTGCCGGTCGAGATGATGTCGCCCGGATGCAGCGACATGAACTGGCTGAGATAGGAAACCAGGTAGGCGACGCCATAGACCATGGTCTTGGTCGAGCCGTTCTGCATCGTCTTGCCGTTGACCTTCAGCCACATCGGGATGTTCTGCGGGTCCTGGACCTCGTCCTTGGTCACCAGCCACGGGCCGATCGGCCCGAACGTGTCGCAGCTCTTGCCCTTGGTCCACTGGCCCTGGCGCTCTGCCTGGAAGGCGCGCTCGGAAACGTCGTGCGCGACGCAATAGCCGGCGACATAGTCCAGCGCCTCGGCCTCGGTGACGTATTTGGCTTTTCTGCCGATGACCACGCCGAGCTCGACTTCCCAGTCGGTCTTGACCGAGCCGCGCGGGATCAGCACATCGTCATCAGGCCCGACGATGGCCGAGCTTGCCTTCATGAAGATGATCGGCTCCGGCGGCACGACGGCGCCGGTCTCGGCGGCATGATCGGAGTAGTTGAGGCCGATGCAGATGAATTTGCCGGTGCCGGCGACGCACGCACCGATGCGCGGCTTGCCGGAAACCGCCGGCAGCGATTTTGGATCGAGCTTCGACAGTGTCTCAAGCGATGCCGGGTCGAGCGCCTTGCCGGCAATGTCGGTGACATGGGCGGAGAGGTCGCGGATCGTCCCATCCGCATCGAGCAGGCCGGGGCGTTCGCTCCCCGCCTCGCCATAGCGCAGCAGTTTCATAGAATTTTTCTCCCAGTTGCGACCAGAGGCCGTTTGCAAATTCGCTCCGCTGCGGCGAGTGGCGTGGCTTTCGAGAACCGGAGCGGAGCGTACTTAAAGTGCCTAGGCAAGCACAGACGCCGCGCCAGGCGCCCGGCAGAATAGGATTTTCAGACTCCTAGATCGACCAGCCGCCGTCGATATTATAAGCCTGTCCCGACGTATAGGTGGCACCGGCCAGATAGACGGCGAGATCGGCGATTTCCTCGGGCGTGCCGAGGCGGCCCATCGGCTGGCGGGCGATGAAGGCGGCGCGGGCAGCCTCGTAGTCGCCCTGCGCATGCATGCGGTCCTCCAGCGACGGGCTTTCGACGGTGCCCGGGCAGATGGCATTGCAGCGTATGCCCTTGCCGACATAGTCGGCGGCAACCGATTTGGTCAGGCCGATGACGGCCGCCTTGGTCAGTCCATAGACGAAGCGGTTGGGCACGCCCTTGGTCGAACCGGCCAGCGACGCCATGTTGATGATCGAGCCGTCGCCGCGCTCCAGCATGCCGGGCAGCACGGCGCGGATGGTGCGGATCATCGAGCGAACGTTGAGGTCATAGGCAAAGTCGAGATCGGCGTCCTTCATCTCGAGGATCGAGCCGGAGTGGACGAAGCCGGCGCAGTTGAACAGCACATCGACGGCGCCGATCTCGGCGAAGGCGGTTTCAACCGCCTCGTCGTTCAGCACGTCGAGCTTGCGGGTCTTGATGCCAGCCGTCTTGCCAAGTTCGGCGAGCATCACCTCGTTGATGTCGGTGGCGTGGACGACAGCGCCCGCCCTGGCGAAAGCCAGCGCGCTCGCCCGGCCGATGCCCTGTGCCGCCGCCGTGACGACAACGATCTTGCCTGCCAGATCAGCCATGGTTTTCTCCTCTGTGGCCGCCCGGCTTTTACCGGCCCGCGGCCAAGGCGCAATGTGCCAGATAGGCACTATCATGCCGCCTGTATTGCTGTTCGCTTAGGGGCAAATGTTTTTTCTCGGTAAAGAACATCTTTTCAGCCGTCAAGCCCGGAGATCTCTTGGGTATCCCTCACCCGGGCCTTGGCGCTGCCCCTCCAACATTGCAGTATGTGCGCCGAGGCTGCGGCCAGCGTGTTTCTCCCCGTCACTATACGGGGAGAAATGCCCGGTCCACCCTCCGCAGCTGCTGCGGAGGACGGGCAGGGCAATGAGGGGCGGCGTCGACGTCGACAATCGACACACGCTCAGTCGCCGTACGGCACCCAGACGTTCTTGACCTCGACGGCACGGCGCAGGAAGGCATCGCCGGCGGCCTCGGTCGACGCCCAGTCGAGGCTGCGGCCGTTGCCGGTCCAGACGCGCTTGAGATTGCCGACGGAGTCGGCTTCTGCCTTGGCGCAGGTCTCGGCATCGGCGAACACCCAGAGCCCGTCGACATCGTCATGCTTGGCCAGCACGCCGGCGAGCTCGGCGGTGCGGCCGGTGACGATGTTGATGGCGCCGGCCGGAACGTCGGAATATTCGATGACCTGGTAGAGATCGGTGGCAAGCAGCGGATATTTTTCCGAAGGCACCGCGACCACGGTGTTGCCCATGGCCAGCGCCGGCGCCACCAGCGAGATCAGGCCAAGCAGGGGCGCATTGTCGGGCGCCACGATGCCGACGACGCCGACCGGCTCGTGCAGCGCCAGCGTGACGGCGCGGGCCGGCGGCTGGTGGACGCGGCCCTCGAACTTGTCGGCCAGGCCGGCATAGAGGAATAGCCGCTCGATCGACTGCTCGACCTCTTCGCGCGCCGCCTTGACTGTGGCGCCGGTAAGCTCTGTGAGACGCACGGCAAACTCGCCGGCACGGCCGGACAGATTTTCGGCCAGATAATACAGTACCTGGCTGCGGTTGTAGGCGGTTGCCTCCGGCCAACCCTTGCAGGCACGTGCAGCCGCGACGGCATCGCGGATATCCTTGCGGCTGCCGAGGCCAACCTCGCCGGCAAGCTTGTCCTTGGCGGTGGCGACGGCAATCGAATAATTGCCGTCCGGCCTGACCTGCTTGCCGCCGATGAACAGTTTTGCGGTGCGATCGATGGCGTCGCTTTCGGCCTGCTCGACAGGTTGTGTCGAAGCCGCTGCCGGCTTGACGACCGGGCCGAGCGGCAGTTTTGCCGACAGATATTCGAGCATGCCCTCGCGCCCGCCTTCGCGGCCAAAACCGCTTTCGCGGTAGCCGCCGAAGCCGCAGGCGGCGTCGAACATGTTGGTGCCGTTGACCCAGACGACACCGGCCTTCAGTTGCGGCGCGACGTGCAGCGCGAGGTTGATGTTCTCGCTCCACACCGAAGCGGCCAGGCCGTAGCGCGTGTTGTTGGCGAGCTCGATCGCTTCCTCGGTGTTGCGGAAGGTCATGGTCGCCAGCACTGGGCCGAACACCTCCTCCTGCGCCAGGATGTTGGCCGGCGAAACGCCTGTTGCCAGCGTCGGCAGGTGATAATAGCCGGAAGCCGGCAGCGCCACATCCGGCTGCCAGCAGACGGCGCCCTGCTTTGCGCCTGCGGCGACCAGACCCCTGACGCGATCGAGCTGGGTCAGGTCGACCAGCGGGCCGATGTCGGTGTTCTTGTCGAGCGGGCTGCCGACGCGCAAACGGCTCATCCGCGTCTTGACCTTGGCGATGAAGGCATCTGCGATGCCTTCCTGCACCAAAAGGCGCGAGCCGGCGCAGCAGACCTGGCCCTGGTTGAACCAGATGCCGTCGACCAGTCCCTCGACGGCGCTGTCGAGATCGGCGTCCTCGAAGACGACGAAGGCCGACTTGCCGCCGAGCTCCAACGACAGTTTCTTGCCCGAGCCGGCGGTGGCTTTGCGGATGATCTTGCCGACCTCGGACGAGCCGGTGAAGGCGATCTTCTGGACGCCGGGATGATTGACGATGGCCGCACCCGCCTCCGGCCCGCCCTGTACGACGTTGACGACACCCTTCGGCACGCCGGCGCGCTCACAAATCTCGGCGAACAGGATGGCGGTGAGCGGCGTGAACTCGGCCGGCTTCAGCACCACCGTGCAGCCGGCGGCGAGCGCCGGCGCGATCTTCCAGGCCAGCATCAGCAGCGGGAAGTTCCACGGGATGATCTGGCCGACGACGCCGACGCCCTTCTGATCCGGGAAATCCTTGTCCAGCGCCTGCGCCCAGCCGGCATGGTGGATGAAATGGCGAATGGCCAGCGGCACGTCGATGTCGCGGCTTTCGCGGATCGGCTTGCCGTTGTCGATCGATTCCAGCACCGCGAACAGCCGCTGGTGGCGCTGCATGGCGCGGCCGATGGCATAGAGCACTTTGGCTCGGCTGTAGCCGGAGCTGGCGCTCCATTTCGGCAGCGCTTTGGCGGCGGCCGAAACTGCCGCATCGATATCGGCAGCTCCGGCATCCGACACCTTGGCCAGCAGTTTTCCCGATGACGGATCGCTGGTGTCGAAGGTCTTGCCGCCCGCGGCTGCTTTCCAGTCGCCGCCGACAAACAGCGCTTTGGAGAAATCGCGCACGGCAAGCCAGGCATCGGCCTCGTTGCGGGCCTCCGGCGCCGGACCGTAGTCCATGGCATGATAGCGTTCGAGAATGTTCATGGAGCGCCTCCTTTACCCTCCCCCTGGTGGGAGGGTCGATCGGCAAAGCCGATCGGGGTGGGGGTAATTGGCTATTGGCTGGTTCATTGCACGGGCTGATCTGATTCCTTTGACCCCCACCCCGCCGCTTCGCGCCCACCCTCCCCACAAGGGGGAGGGTGGGCGCTCACGCCATCGCGTGGCGATGATTGGCCGAATAGTGGCCGGTCAGATGATGTTCGAGCTGGCGTTCGATGTCGGTCAAAAGGCTCGATGCACCGAAGCGGAACAGGTCTGGCTCCAGCCACCGCCGGCCAAGCTCTTCCTTCATCAGCACCAGCCAGTCGAGCGAAGCCTTGGCGGTCGAAATGCCGCCGGCCGGCTTGAAGCCGATGAGATAGCCGGTTTCCTCGAAATAGGCGCGGATGGCGCGCACCATGGCAAGGCCGACCGGCAGCGTCGCGTTGACGCTTTCCTTGCCGGTCGAGGTCTTGATGAAGTCGGCGCCCGCCATCATCGCCACCATCGACGCCAGCATGACGTTGCGCAGCGTCGCGAGGTCACCGGTGCCGAGAATGACCTTGAGATGCGCCTCGCCGCATTCGGCGCGCATCGAGACGATCTCGTTATAGAGTTCCTGCCATTTCGCGGCGAAAACCAGGCCACGCGGAATGACGACGTCGATCTCGTCGGCGCCGTCCTTCACCGAGGCTTCGATCTCCTGCAGGCGCGTCGAAAGCGGGGTGAGGCCGTGCGGGAACGCAGTGGATACGGCGGCGACATGGATGCCGCTGCCGCGCAGCGCATCGACGGCGGTGGCGACGAAGGGGTGATAGACGCAGACCGCCGCCGGGCGGATCCTTTCACCTGTAATGCCGAGGCCTTCGACGATGTCGCGGCGGAACGGATTGACCGCCTTGGCGCAGAGCCGGCGCACGCGCTCTTCGGTGTCGTTCGAGTTGAGCGTCGTCAGGTCCATGCAGGCAACGGCGCGCAGCAGCCAGGCGGCCTGGTTGTCGGCCTTGATCGAGCGCCGCTTGGTCAGGCTGGCGACGCGCCGTTCCAGCGCAGAGCGGTTGACGCTGCGCATCGATTCCATGAAGCCGAGATCCAGCCTCATGCCTGGGTTGCGGGCAATGACGTGCGCTTGCGGCGTCGGCGCATTGGCGGCGGTGCGCGCCGGCAGCGGCGTGATCTTGGAAGGTCCCAATCTGTCGGCACTAAGATCGGCTTCGCGGATTGTGCTGCTCATCTCCTGCCCTTTCGTTCGACGACTTATGCCGAAGATAGACCGTGAAGCAGCGCTTCACGAGTCCTTCAGGCGGTCATAGCGGAAAAAGCCTGCTGTGACATCAGCCGAAGAGCGCGGCGCTGGAGATTAGCCACAGGCCACCATGCCTTCGTCATCCCAGGGCGGAGCAGGAGCGAAGCGACGCGGAAGCGTAACGAGCACGGTTGCGCGTGCAAGCGCCATTCTGAGCCGTAGCATTCTTCGGCCTGGGTAACGGCATGGATCCTAGGGTCTGCGCCGCGTCGCTCCGCTCCTTGCTTGCCCTAGGATGACGAAGGCGTGGTGGGATTTGGCCAATCGCCAGCGTTGGAGATTTGGCTGCCGACCGGCCGGCAGCGAAGGTCCACAGCCCCTTTCAGCAGCGAATCTCAGTGGCATATCGCAGAGGTTGGAGATTGGCCGAAACACCCCTCCACTTCGTCATCCTAGGGCGGAGCAAGGAGCGAAGCGACGCGGCGCAGACCCTAGGATCCATGCCGTTACCCAGGCCGAAGAATGCAGCGGCTCAGAATGGCGCTTGTATCCGCAACGCTGCCAGCTACCCTTCAACCATGATCGGCTATGCCTAGATGACCGCGCGCCAGAAGCGCGGCACGATCTCCATCGGCGTCACCAATGATCTTGGCACCGCCGCATGCCGGAGCATAAGTCCGGCGATGGCTCCGAAGTGGAGGGATGGTTCGGCTAAATTTCCATGGCCTGCGATTCGTCTCAGCCAACAAACGCGCGCTCGACGACGAAGCTCGCCGGATGATGCAGCGAACCTTCCTCGAAGCCGAGGCTTTCGGCCAGTTCCTTGACGTCCCTGAGCATATGCATCGAGCCGCAGATCATGATGCGGTCGGTCTCGGGGTCGAGCTTGTCGATGCCGAGATCGGCATAGAATTTTCCCGAGCCGATCAGCGCGGTGATGCGGCCCATGCGCTCGGAGGTTTCGCGTGTCGTCGAATTGTAGAGCGTGACGCGGCCGCCGGTCAGCTCGCCGATCAGCGGATCGTTCTCCAGCTCTGCAACCAGCTCCTGGCCGTAGGTGAGTTCGGCATTGTCGCGGCAGGTGTGGGTCAGCACGACCTGCTCGAACTTCTCATAGGTATCAGGATCGCGCAGCAGGCTGGCGAACGGCGCGATGCCGGTGCCGGTCGAGATCATGAACAGGCGCTTGGCCGGGGTCAGCGCGTCGACCACCAGCGTGCCGGTCGACTTCTGCCGCATGATGACGGTGTCGCCGATCTCGATTTTTTGCAGCTGCGAGGTCAGCGGGCCGTCCGGTACCTTGATCGAGAAGAATTCCAGCTCGTCGTCCCAGGCAGGGCTGGCGATCGAATAGGCGCGGAACACCGGCTTCTCGGCATTGGGCAGGCCGATCATGACGAACTCGCCGGAGCGGAAGCGCAGCGACTGCGGCCGGGTGATGCGGAACGAAAACAGCCGGTCGGTATAGTGCTTCACCGAGACCACGGTTTCGGCATAGACATTGGCCGGTATAGGAAACTGCAGCGGCCGGGCGCCGGCGGTGTTGAGCGTTGATATGGTGTTCATCAAACCTAACCTTCTGGCCAACCCGAGGGCGCTGACGCCAAACCTTCTCCTGCGCGCCCGAACCGATCAGGTTCCGGCGTGCCGTTTGCACACTGCGAAGCGGTAAGCTCTTGTGTCCGGAATTTATTAGTATACAAATGATATTTGCGTCAAGACGCCAGCGTGAAACACCTTTCCAAACTGAGACATATCTGTAGTCCTGACATTTCGGGTTTCGACAATGGAAGAGAATTTTTCGGCGCAGACGCTGGATTCCTCGGGCAGCGTCGTCGCCGGCATCGATGTCGGCGGAACCTTTACCGACCTGCTTCTGATCGACGGCCGTGACGGTGGCCGGGTGCATATCGCCAAGACCCCGACCACGGTCGACAACCAAGCCTTCGGCGTCGTTTCGGCGCTCGGTGCCACCGGCTTCCCGGTCGACAGCATCGACCTCATCGTGCACGGCACGACCACCACCACCAACGCGGTGCTGGAACGCCGACTGGCCAAAACCGGCATGATCACCACGCGCGGCTTTCGCGACGTCATCGAGCTGGGTCGGCGAACGCGGCCGCAAGCCTATGGCATGACGGGGACCTTCGTCCCGATCATTCCGCGCAACCTGCGGCTCGAAGTGTCGGAGCGGGTCGAAGCCTCGGGCGGGGTGCGGATTCCGCTCGACGAAGCCGAGATGCGCGCGGCGGTTTCACAATTGATCGAGGCCGGCTGCGAATCGCTCGTCATCCATTTCCTGCATTCCTACGCCAATCCGGCGCATGAGCGACGCGCCGCCGAGATCGCCGCCGAGCTTTGGCCGAACGGCTACATCACGACAGGCCATGCGCTGCTGTCGGAAGCACGCGAATTCGAGCGCGGCGTCACCGCTTCTGTGAACGCCTCGGTGCAGCCGATCCTCGAGCGCTATGTCGAGCGGCTGCGCAAGGAATTGGGGTCAAAAGGCTACGCCCGCGACTTCCTGATCATGAACGGCAATGGCGGCATGATTTCGGCCCGCTTTGTCACCCGTGAATCGGCCAAGACCGTGATGTCCGGCCCGGCCTCCGGTGTTATCGCCGCCGCCTATACGGGAAAACGCGCCGGCTTTGAAAACCTGGTCACCTACGACATGGGCGGCACCTCGACCGACGTGGCGCTGATCCGCAATGCCGAACCCGCAGTGTCGAACGAGATCGAGATCGAATATGCGATGCCGATCCATGTGCCGATGGTGGCGGTGCATACGGTCGGCGCCGGCGGCGGCTCGATCGCCCGCGTCGATGCGGCAGGTCTGATCCAGATCGGCCCGGAAAGCGCCGGCGCCAATCCCGGCCCGATCTGCTACGGGCGCGGCGGCAGCGAGCCGACCATTACCGATGCCAATCTGGTGCTCGGCCGGCTGGCGCCGAAAAAGCTGCTCGCGGTCGAAAACCCGGTCACCGTCGAGCACGTCACCGGCATCTTCGAGGACAGGATCGGCCGCCCCACCGGCCTGTCCGGCGTCGAGGCGGCGGGCGCCGTGCTGCGGCTCGGCAACATCAAGATGGCCGGCGCTATCCGCATGGTCTCGGTGTCGCGCGGCCACGACCCGCGCGATTTCGCGCTGTTCGCCTTTGGCGGCGCCGGGCCGCTGCATGCGACAGCCCTGGCGCGCGAACTCGGCCTGCCAAAAGTGCTGGTGCCGGCGCGGCCGGGCATCACCAATGCGCTCGGTTGCGTCGTCGCCGATCTCAGGCACGATTTCGTTAACACCGTCAACCAGCCGGTGGCGGGACTCGATGAAATCCAGCTTCACGGGATATTGGAACGGCACCGAAACGAAGGCGAAGAGCTGATCGGCAAGGAAGCGGTAAAGCCGGAGACGATCCGCGTCACCCATTCCGCCGACATGCAGTTCGTCGGCCAGACCCATATCATCAACGTGCCGCTGCCCTCGTCCGCAGTGACGCGCGCGGTATTGCAGCAACTGTTTGAAAAGGCCTATTTTGCCCGCTTCAAGGTCGAGCTGCCGGAAATCCGCGCCAATCTGGTCAACCTCAATACGTCGGTGACCGGCATGCGGCCGGCGATCGATCTTTCGCGATTGATCGACCCGGCTGGCCGCGCCAAAACACTTGATGAGGCGCGCCGCGAAATTCGGCCGGTCTGGTATGGCGGGCGCTGGCACGATACGCCGGTCTACAGCAGGGAAAAGCTGCCGCTCGACGCCCTCATCGAGGGCCCGGCGATCCTCGAACAGATGGACGCGACCACCGTGCTCGAGCCCGGCGACCGGGCGCGCTCGGACGCCGACGGCAACATCATCATCGACATCGGTGAGGCCTGAAATGGCAAAGCTCGACACGATCACGCTTTCGGTCATCCAGGCGGCGCTGCAGCAAGTCTGCGACGAGATGGACTTGACCTTCTCGCGCGCCGCCTTCTCGCCCGTCATCGCCGAGGCCAACGACCGCTCCGACGGCATCTATTCGGCGGTCGATGGTTCGCTGATCGCGCAAGGCAGCCAGGGCCTGCCGGTGTTCGTCGGCGTCATGCAGTATTCGACCAAAACGGTGATCGAAATGATCGCCGATGGACGCTGCCTGCCGCCCGAGCCAGGCGATATCTACATCGTCAACGACCCCTATCTCGGCGGCACCCATCTGATGGATGTGCGCTTCGCCATGCCGGTCTACCGGGACGAAAAGATTTTCTGCTGGCTGTCGAACACCGGCCACTGGCCCGACATTGGCGGCTCGGTACCGGGCGGTTTTTCCGCCTCGGCAACGGCGGTCGAGCAGGAAGGCCTGCGGCTGCCGCCGGTGAAATTGTTCAAGAAGGGCGTGCTCGACCCTGAGATCTACGCCATCATCTGCTCGAACATCAGGGTTGCCGACCAGCGCATCGGCGACATCCGCGCGCAGGCGGCGGCACTGCTGATCGGCCAGGACCGGCTTAAGGGAATCCTGGATCGTTACGGAGACGAAACAGTTGTCGAGGCGATCGCCGAACTGCGCCGCCGCGCCGCCGAGCAGATGCGCGCCAACATATCGGCCATTCCCGATGGCATCTACCGCTCCAAGGCCTTCGTCGATTCCGACGGGGTGGTGAACGAGCCGCTGACCATCGCGCTGGCGGTCGAGAAACAGGGCGACACGCTCAGCTTCGATTTTTCAGGCTCGTCAAAGCCGTGCGCCGGGCCGATGAACAGCGTGCTGGCGACGACCTTGTCCTCGGTCTACCTCGCCATGCGCCATATTTTCCCCGATGTGCCGATCAGCGCCGGCGCCTTCGAGCCGCTGATCGTCGAGCGGCCGGAAGGCACGTTCCTCGACGCCAAATATCCGCGCCCGGTATCGGGCTGTGCGGCCGAGGTTTCGCAGCGCATTGCCGAGGCGGTGTTCGCGGCCATGGTGCAGGCGCTGCCGGACAAGGTGACGGCGGCTCCCGCCGGTTCCAGCGGCAATTTCGCGCTCGGCGGCAACGACCCGGCCCGCGGCCGCGATTACGTCATGTACCAGATCTCCGGCGGCGGCTATGGCGGCAATGCCGGTCATGACGGCCTCACCAATGGCTGCTCGACCATCGGCATCTCCAAATCGCCGCCGGTCGAAATCATGGAGCAGGCTTTTCCGGTGCTCTATCGTCACTACGCCCTGCGCGAAGGCTCGGGCGGCGCCGGCAAGCATCGCGGCGGTTTTGGGCTCGCCTATGAGGTCGAGATCCTGCGCGGCGACGCCCGCGCCTCGTTCGTCATGGACCATGGCCGCTTCGGCCCGCAGGGCGCGCTCGGCGGCAAGGACGGCGCTGTCAACACGGTGACCGTGTTCCGCGACGGCAAGGAACATATGCCGCCGCACCTCTCCAAGGAACAGGACATCGCGCTGAAGGCCGGTGACCGCGTCCGCGTCGGCACGCCGGGCGGCGGCGGCTATGGCGATCCCCTGGCGCGCGACCCGGAACTGGTGCTGAGGGATGTCAGGCTTGGGTATTATACGGCCGAACAGGCCAAGGACATGTTCGGGGCTGTGTTGGATGACCAGTCCAAACCAAATTGGTGAAGAAGTATCATGCCCGAACGGCGATCGCCTTTCTACAACAGCATCGTCGAGCTCGGCGCAACGATGGGCCGGGTCGGCGGCCTTCCTGAACTTCGTCATCCCTGGGCGAAGCAGGAGCGAAGCGACGTCGCGGAGACCCTGGGATCCATGCCGTAACCTTAGCCGAGGAGTGCAGCGGAGCAGAATTCTGCACCGCAGCAGCGCTCTGAAGTCACGGCATGGATCCTGGGGTCTCCGCCGCGTCGCTTCGCTCCTTGCTCCGCCCCAGGATGACGAAGCGATAGGCGTTTCCGCCAATCGCCAAGGTATACAACGCACGCACATGTAACCTGCGCCGGCCGTCGCCGAGGCGCCGATCAGCGTCACCAATGTCACCGTGAAGCCGGCGAGGATGCCGGCGTCGTCACCTACAGCGACCACGGCTATTCGCTGGGGACGGTGCTGGCAACCGCGCATCTGCGGCTGCCATTCACGCGGATCGGAACGGAACTCGGCATCGACATCGATGGCATGCCGACACGCGCGGTGGTGTCGGCGATGCCATTCTTCGATCCTGACGGGGCGAGGCTGAAAGCGTAATCTAGCTGTGGCTCCAGCCAGCCGCCGAGGTAATATTCAAGGCAAAACCCGCTCGTTAGGGCAGGTGCGTCGTGCAGTCGGGACACGCCATTTCCGGATAGGACGAGTTTTCTGCGGGACCCCTTCGCGCAACCAGACGCAACGCGGTCGCTTTGGCCGCTCTCACTTTTCCCGCTTGACTGACCCGCCGTACCGAATACGCTAATGGGGAAAATACCGGCTCCGACCGCCGGGCGGCAAAAATGCCTCGTATGCCTCGCCTTCCGCGGCGGCGGCTGCGGGGCATTGTTATTTGGGGATTTGCTTTGGGACGGCGTATCGAAATCGGCATTCTTTACTCGCGGTCGGGCAACTACCGCCTGCTGTCCGAATCCTGCCGTTCGGGTGCGATGACGGCCATCGCCGACATCAATGCCGATCCCGCCATCCCGATCGAATTCGTTCCGGTGGAGCGCGACCCGCAAGGCAACATCGATGGCTACGCGACGGGCTGCGCCGACATTCTCGGCAACAGCGGTGCGCGCCACATCATTGGCTGCATCACGTCATGGAGCCGCAAGGAGGTCATTCCGATCCTCGAGCGCGCCGGTGGCACGCTCTGGTACGCCTGCCCCTATGAGGGCTTCGAAGCGAACGAGCATGTCGTCTACATGCACGCTTGCCCAAACCAGCATCTCGTCCCGCTGCTGGCCCATGTCGTGCCGCGCTTCGGCGCCGACGGCTTCCTGCTCGGCTCGAACTACATCTGGGGCTGGGAGACCAACCGTGTCGCCCGCGACCTGATCGCCGACGCCGGCGGCAAGGTTTTGGGCGAGCGCTATCTGCCGCTCGGCGAGGTCGATGTCTCCAGGCTGATCGCCGAGATCCAGGCCACCCGGCCGGAGTTCATCCTGAACAACCTGATCGGCTCCTCGTCCTATGCCTTCATCGCGGCCTATGCCGAACTTGCCGAACGCGACCCGCATTTCAGGCCGGAGCGCTGCCCGATCCTGTCCTGCAATCTGACCGAATGCGAGTTGCCGGCGCTCAACGAGGCGGGCAATGGCCACCTTTCCGTCGGGCCGTACTTTCACGATATCTCGGTAGCGGATCGCCAGGGCGATTCGGCGCCCTCCATCATGCCTGCCTCGTCCTTCGAGGCGGCGGCCTATGCCTCGGTGCGGACGCTTGCCGAGATCCTCGCCCGCAATCCCGGCGCACAATGGCCGGACCTTCCCCAGGCCTTTGCCGGAACCTCGTTTCGAACCCCGCTCGGCGACATATCCATCGATCCGCAAACCCAGCACGCCACCTTGCCGGTGCAGATCGGGCGCATCGAGGGGACCGCATTCAAGACCGTCACGCTGACCAAGGGAGTGGCGCCCGATCCCTATCTGTCCCGCTATGACCGGACCGAGACGTTCGGCCGCCCACGCCTGAGGGTGGTCTCGTGAGCAAGGTCCCGCGCATCCCGAACCTCGGCGGCGCCAGGGCCTTTGTCCTGCATCGTCCGCATCCGACGGTGCAGGCGATCACGCGGCAATTGTCGGCCATCGGCCTCGAGACGGTCGGCTGCTGGCCGGAACTGCCGGCCGAGGCGCTGGCAGCGGATTTCGTCTTCTTCGATGCCGACCTCGGCTTCGACGAACAATTCCCATGGGCGCCGGGCGAGGCGCCGATGCCGCTGGTCGCGCTGATCGGCTCCGAAGCGCCAGGCCGCATCGAGTGGGCGCTGTCGCACAAGGCCGACGCCCAGTTGCTGAAGCCGGTCGGCAATGCCGGCGTCTACAGCGCCCTTTTGATCGCACGGCAGAGTTTCGAGGCGCGCAAGCTTTTGGCAAGCGAGATATCGTCGCTTCGGCTGCGCGTCGCGGAGCGCCAGACCATCGTGCGCGCGGTCGAGGCCTTGTCGAAAGGCGCCGAGGACGGCCGCGCCTATGCGCAGTTGCGGTCGCTGGCGATGAGCTGGCAGATCAGTGTCGAGGAGGCCGCGCGCAGGATCGTGGCGATGACGGAAGAAGGCGGCGATGACCAGTCCCATCGCGCCTGACCTTCCGGCAACCGGGCGCATGCCAATCAAGCCACGCGCCGGCGTCTGGCGGCGCCTGGTCAAGCGTCCTCTGGCATTGATCGGCCTGGGGATCGTTGCCGTCGTCTTGGCTGGCGCCATCCTGGCGCCGTGGCTGACGGGCTACGATCCGAACGAGCAGATGTTCGACGGGCTGACGCTTGAAGGCGCGCCTTTGCCGCCGAATGCCAGCTTCTGGCTGGGCACGGACCTGCTCGGCCGCGATCTGCTGACCCGCATCCTTTTCGGCGCACGCACCTCGCTGATCATCGGCATTGTCGCCAACGGCGTGGCGCTTTTGATCGGCACGCTGGTCGGCGTCACCGCGGGCTATTTCCGCGGCTGGATCGGCGGCGCGCTGATGCGCTTCACCGATCTGATGATGGCCTTCCCGGCGCTGCTGCTCGCCATCTGCCTGGCGGCGGTGCTCCAGCCGAGCCTGTGGATCGTTGCCATGGTGATCGCACTGGTGAACTGGGTGCAGACCGCGCGGGTCGTCTACACCGAGACCAGCTCGCTCGCCGAGCGCGAGTTCATCGACGCCGAGCGTACGATCGGTGCCAGCGCGCCACGCATCCTGTTTCGCCATATCCTGCCGCATCTGCTGCCGACGATCATCGTCTGGGGCACGCTCGGCATCTCGACCACGGTGCTGCTCGAAGCAACGCTCAGCTATCTCGGCATCGGCGTGCAGCCGCCAACCGCATCCTGGGGCAACATCATTTTCGAGAACCAGACCTATTTCCAGGCAGCGCCCTGGCTGGTCTTCTTTCCGGGCGCGGCGATCCTGGCGCTGGCGCTGGCCTTCAACCTCATCGGCGATGCGCTGCGCGACATCCTCGATCCGACGCAAAGGGGCCAGGCATGATCGCCTATCTCGGCCGCCGCGTCATTCAATCGCTGCTCATCCTGCTGGGCGTCTCGCTGATCACCTTTGCGCTGCTCTACCTGCTGCCCGCCGACCCTGTCCGCCAGATCGCCGGCCGCAGCGCCACGCCCGAGACGGTCGAGAACATCCGCCGGCAGCTCGGCCTCGATCAGCCCTTCATCATCCAGTACTGGCACTATCTGACCAGCCTGCTCAGCGGCGATCTCGGACGCTCCTACATCCAGCGTTCCGAGGTCACTGAGCTCATCGTCTCGCGGCTGCCGGCAAGCCTGCTTTTGATGGTCGGCGCCATCCTTTGCGAGCTGGTGATCGGCCTGACGATGGGCCTGCTTGCCGCCGTCAGGCGCGGCACCGCCACCGACCAGACGCTGATGGTCGCGTCCTTTGTCGGCGTCTCGGCGCCGCAATTCGTCGTCGGCCTGCTGCTCCTTTATGTATTCGCCGTGCGGCTCGGCTGGTTTCCGATCGGCGGCTACGGCACCTGGCGCCATCTGGTGCTGCCCTCGCTGACCATGGGCATCCTCGGCGCCGGCTGGTACGCCCGCATGATGCGCTCGTCGATGATCGACGTGCTGCGCCAGGACTATATGCGGACCGCCCGAGCCAAGGGCCTTGCGCGCGGCACCATCATCTTCCGCCACGCACTTCCCAACGCCATCCTGCCGGTCATCGCCATGATCGGCATCGACATCGGCATCTTCATGGGCGGCATCGTGGTGGTCGAAAGCGTGTTCGGCTGGCCCGGCATCGGCCAGCTTGCCTGGCAGGCCATCCAGCGCGTCGACATTCCGATCATCATGGGCGTCACCCTGGTTTCGGCCTTCGCCATCGTGCTCGGCAATCTCCTGGCCGACACCGTCGCACCGTTCATCGATCCGCGCATCAAGCTCAGATGAAAACCAAAAAAAGACACGATAAAACCAGAGAAAGGGAACATGAGATGAAGAAAATCTTGACCTCCACCGTTGCGGCATCGGCGCTCGCGCTGATGCTCGGCATGACAAGCGCCCGCGCCGAAGACGCCATCGATCCGAACGCCAAGCAGGGCGGCGCGATCACTATCACCTACAAGGACGACGTCGCCACGCTCGATCCGGCCATCGGCTATGACTGGCAGAACTGGTCGATGATCAAGAGCCTGTTCGACGGGCTGATGGACTACGAGCCGGGCACCACCAACCTGCGGCCCGACCTCGCCGAGAGCTACGAGATCGCGCCCGACGGCAAGACCTTCACCTTCAAGCTGCGCCAAGGGGTGAAGTTCCACAATGGCCGCGAGATGACTGCTGACGACGTGAAATATTCGCTTGATCGCGTCACCAATCCGAAGACGCAGAGCCCGGGCGCCGGCTTCTTCGGCTCGATCAAGGGCCATGAGGATGTCGCTGCAGGCAAGGCGGAAAGCCTGGCGGGCGTCACCGTCGTCGACCCCTACACGATCAAGTTCGAACTGACCCGGCCCGATGCCACCTTCCTGCATGTCATGGCCATCAACTTCTCGCATGTCGTGCCGAAGGAGGAGGTCGAGAAATACGGCGCGGACTTCGGCAAGCATCCGGTCGGCACCGGGGCTTTCAAGTTCGCCGAATGGACGCTCGGTCAGCGCGTCGTCTTCGAGCGCAACCCGGATTACTGGCATAAGGGCCTGCCCTATCTCGACAGGATCAGCTTCGAGATCGGCCAGGAGCCGATCGTCGCCCTGCTGCGGCTGCAGAAGGGCGAGATCGACATTCCCGGCGACGGCATTCCGCCGGCCAAGTTCCAGGAGGTGATGTCCGATCCCGAGCAGAAGGCCCGTGTCGTCGAGGGCGGCCAATTGCACACCGGCTACATCACCATGAACACCACCATGGCGCCCTTCGACAATGTGAAGGTGCGGCAAGCGGTCAACATGGCGATCAACAAGGACCGTATCGTCCAGCTGATCAACAACCGTGCGGTGCCGGCCAACCAGCCGCTGCCGCCGTCGATGCCCGGCTACGACAAGGAATTCAAGGGCTATCCCTATGACGTGGCCAAGGCCAAGGCTTTGCTTGCCGAGGCCGGTCATCCCGACGGTTTCGACACCCAGCTGTTCGCGATGAACACCGATCCCAATCCGCGCATCGCCCAGGCGATTCAGCAGGATTTGGCGGCCATCGGCATCAAGGCCAGCGTCCAGTCGCTCGCGCAGGCCAATGTCATCGCCGCCGGCGGCGACAAGGCCGGCGCGCCGATGATCTGGTCCGGCGGCATGGCCTGGATCGCCGATTTCCCCGATCCGTCGAACTTCTACGGGCCGATCCTCGGCTGCGCCGGCGCAGTCCCGGGCGGCTGGAACTGGTCTTGGTACTGCAACAAGGATCTCGACGCCAAGGCGGCGGAGGCCGACTCGATCGTCGATCCGGCCAAATCAGGCGAACGTGCCAAGATGTGGAGCGCGATCTACGGCAAGATCATGGAAGACGCACCCTGGGCGCCGGTCTTCAACGAGAAGCGCTTCACCATGAAATCGGCCCGGATGGGCGGCGCCGACAATCTCTATGTCGACCCCGTCCATATCCCGATCAACTATGACAATGTGTATGTGACCGATGTGCAATAACTGCGACTACACCATCCATGGGCGCCATCACCATTTCGGCTGGGACAATTCCTTTGTCCCGACTGAGCGGGTGGCGCCCGGTTCGACGATCGAGTTCCAGTGCCTCGATTCGTCCGGTGGCCAGCTTCAGGCCGACAGCACCGTTGCCGATGTCGCCAAGCTCGACTTTGACAGGATCAACCCGGTGACCGGGCCGATCTTCGTCGACGGTGCTGAGCCGGGCGATGCGCTGAAGGTGACGATCGAGATGTTCAAGCCGTCCGGCTTCGGCTGGACGGGGAACATTCCGGGGTTCGGCCTGCTCGCCGACGACTTCCCGGAACCGGCGCTGAACATCTGGACATACGACGCCGTCTCGCTCGAGCCGGCGCTGTTCGGCAGGCAAGCCCGCGTGCCGCTGAAACCCTTTGCCGGCACCATCGGCAACGCGCTGGCTGAAATGGGCCTTCACTCGGTGGTGCCGCCAAGGCGCGTCGGCGGCAATCTCGACATCCGCGATCTCGCGGCCGGCACCACGCTCTATCTGCCGGTGGAGGTGGCCGGTGCGCTGTTTTCGGTCGGCGACACGCATGCCGCGCAGGGCGACGGCGAAGTGTGCGGCACGGCGATCGAAAGCCCGATGGATGTCGTGCTCAAGCTCGACCTGGTCAAGGATATCAGGCTGAAGACACCGCGCTTCACCACGCCTGGCCCGGTGACGCGCCATCTCGACGCCAAGGGCTACGAGGTGACGACCGGCATCGGACCGGACCTGATGACGGGCGCCAGGGAAGCGGTCTCCCAGATGATCGACCTGCTTGCCGGCCGCTACGCAATGGACCCGGTCGAGGCCTACATGCTGGTATCGGTCTGCGGCGATCTCCGGATCAGCGAGATCGTCGACATGCCGAACTGGGTGGTGTCGTTCTACTTCCCGCGCTGCGTCTTCGAATGAGCAAAGGCGCAACCAGCAAGCGGACCGGGGCTTTTGCCCCGGCCGTTTCGGTCACGGCCGGACCGGTGCTGGAGATCTCCGGCTTGACCGTAAGCGTACGTGGCGAAGACGGCGAGCGGCCGGTGGTATCAGACCTATCGTTCTCGCTTGCGCGCGGCGAGACGCTTTGCATTGCCGGTGAATCCGGCTCCGGCAAATCGATGACCGCGCTGGCGATCATGCAGTTGCTTCCGCAGCCCGCCGCCCGGATAGAATCCGGCGCGATCCGGCTTCGCGATATGGATCGGGGCGACATCGATCTGGCTTTGCTCGATGAGCGCCAGATGCGCCACATTCGCGGCGACCGCATCGCGATGATCTTCCAGGAGCCGATGACATCGCTCAATCCGGTGCTGTCGATCGGCCGGCAGCTGGTCGAGTCCATCGAGGCCCATACCGACCTGTCCCGCGCCGAGGCGCGCCGGCGCGCCATCGAGGCGCTGAAGGCTGTCCGCATCCCGGAGGCCGAAAGCCGGCTAAAACAGTTTCCGCACGAACTGTCCGGCGGCATGCGCCAGCGCGTGATGATCGCCATGGCGCTGGCGCTGAAACCGGATGTGCTGATCGCCGACGAGCCGACGACGGCGCTCGATGTCACCGTGCAAGGCGAGGTGCTGGAACTACTGCGCGATCTGCAGCGCGAGCATGGCACCAGCGTCATCCTCATCACCCACGACATGGGCGTGGTCGCCGAAATGGCCGATCGCGTCGTCATCATGCGGCACGGCCGCATGGTCGAGGAGGGAACAGCCGCCGATATCTTTGCCCGCCCGCAAGCCGACTATACGCGTGAACTGCTCGCCGCCGTGCCGCGCATTGGTACCGGCGTCGGCCGCCAAAAATCCGCCGAGCAAAAATCCGTCGAAGCGGAAATGCCCGCAAGCGTGGCGGTGGTCAACGATCTGCATGTCCATTTCGACCTGCGCGGTGGCTTCTTCGGCCAAGTGAACCGCCGTGTCCACGCCGTCGAAGGCATCAGCTTTTCGATCGCGCCGCACGAGACGCTGGCGCTGGTCGGCGAATCCGGCTGCGGCAAGTCGACCACCGCCAAGGCGCTGGCCGGGCTTGTGCCCTACCACGGCGATATCGTGATCGGCGGGCGCAATCTGGCGGGCCTTGGCCGTGACCAGCGCAAGGCGGTTCGCCGCGACGTGCAGATGATTTTCCAGGATCCCTATGCCTCGCTTGACCCGCGCATGCGCGTCGGCGACCTCGTTGCCGAGCCGCTGTTGATCCATGGCATCGCCTCGAAGGAAGAGCGCAGCCAGCTTGTGGCGGCGCTGTTCGAGCGCGTCGGCCTATCGGCCGACCAGATGGAGCTCTATCCACACGAATTCTCAGGCGGCCAGCGCCAGCGCATCTGCATCGCGCGCGCTCTGGCGCTCAGACCCAAACTCATCATCGCCGACGAGAGCGTTTCGGCGCTCGACGTGTCGGTGCAGGCCCGCGTGCTCGACCTGCTGAAGGAACTGCAGCGCGAATTCGGCATCGCCTATCTGTTCATCTCGCACGACATGGCGGTGGTCGAGAACATTTCCGATCGTGTCGCCGTCATGTATCTCGGCCAGATCGTCGAAATGGGCACCCGCGACCAAGTCTTTTCGAACCCGCGCCATCCCTACACGAAGCGCTTGATCGAGGCCGTGCCGGTGCCCGATCCGGCAAAGCGCCGGCCGCGTTTCGCGCGTCTCGATCAGGAGATTCCGAGCCCGACTCGAAAAATCGGCGAGGACCCGCCGAAACTGGCCCTGAAGGATCTTGGCAACGGTCATCTCGTTGCTGTTTCCTAGAGCATTTTGCAGCCAAACGTCTTCGTTTGGCGTCCGACAAAATGCGTTAAAACAAAGAGTTAATGCATGTCGCGCAAAAGTGTGCAGCGGTTTTGCGATAACGACATGCATAAAACAGCAACCTTAAAGCGCGTCGCATGAGGCCGGTCGAACGCGACGCGCTTTAGGGCGCCGTCTTGGTTCCACCAAAACGCAAAGCGCTCTAACACCAGCGAGCGCTGTCACCTCAAACCTGATCCGCGATCAGCCGGTATTGGTCGGGCCGGCGATATCTGGCGAAGTCGAAATTCACCTTGCGGCAGACGGCGATCAGGTCGAGATCGGCGCGATGGACGATCACCTCATCGTCGAGCGACATCGCCTGCGCCGCGATTTCGCCGGTCGGGGCGATGATGCAGGAGCCGCCGATCAGGGCCTGGCCGTCCTCGACGCCGGCCTTGGCCGCTGCCGCGACCCAGACCGTGTTCTGATAGGCGCCGGCCTGCATCGGCAGATGATTGTGGAACATGCGCAGATGCGCCAGCGCCGGCGCCTCATCGAGCAGCAGCGGCGTGTTGTAGCCGATCAGGACAATTTCAGCGCCGTTGAGACAGAGCATCCGGTAGGTCTCCGGCCAGCGCCGGTCGTTGCAGATGGCCATGCCGACGCGCACGCCGCGATAGACGAAGATCGGAAAGCCGAGATTGCCGGGCTCGAAATAACGTCGCTCGAGATGGACGGTCGTGCCCGGTTCCGGCTCACTCGATCCCGGCACATGGATTTTGCGATAGCGCCCGACAAGCTTGCCGTCCTGCCCGACCAGATCCATCGTGTTGAAGCGGCCCCCGTCGACGCGCGTCAGCTCGGCATAGCCGAGCGCAAAGCCTATCTTGAGGCGCGCCGCGGTGTCGTAAAGGCGCTGTGTCTGCGGGCCCGGCATGGCGGGTTCGAAGAACGCCTCGATCTCGGCCTGGTCGTCGATCCGCCAACGCGGAAAGAAGGTTGTCAGCGCCAGTTCGGGAAACACCGCGATTTCCGCGCCGGCGGTAGCCGCCCTTTCCAGAAGCGCGACGAGCCGGTCCACCGTTTCGGACCGTTGCGCGCTTTTCTGTATCGGGCCGGTCTGGCAGACCGCGATGGTCAGGTCTCGAGCCATGGCGTCGTCTCCCCAATAGATTGCAGTTCATGCTGCAGCGGTCACCATGATCTCGACGCGATAGCCGTCGCCGGCGAGCCGGGCCTCGACCGTTGCCCGCACCGGCATGGCGCTTTTGTCGATCCAGGCATCCCAGGCGGCGTTCATCTTGTCGAAGTCGGCAATATCGCGCAGCCATACCGTGGCGCTCAGGATCCTGGTCTTGTCGCTGCCGGCCTTCGCCAGATAGCTGTCGATCTTGGCGAGCACGTCGCGCGTCTGCTGCGTGGTGTCGCCCGACAGATCGTCGGCCGTCATGCCGGCCAGATAGACAATGCCATGTGGCTGAGCACGCGGCAGAAGCGTGGGCCATTCTCGAAGCGTTCGATTGTCATGTCCTTCCTCACGATGCTTTTTCCTACTTTTTCCTCCGGCGCGGATGTCGCCCCGATCCGGCCAGGCGCAAGATCACCCGGCTCGATGCCTTGGCGCAACAGATCATCCGGCAAACGTCCGGTGCGGATCAGGTCGCGACATGCCCTGGCCAGCGCCGGCGATGTCTTGATGCCATAGCCGCCCTGGCCCGCCAGCCAGAAGAAGCCTTCGGCCTTCGCGTCGAAGCCGACCACCGGCGAGGCGTCGCGCACAAAGCTGCGCAGTCCCGCCCATTGATGTTCTATCCGGCGCACGTCGATCGTCGTCGCCCGCTGCAGGCGATCGACGCCGACGGCGACATCGAATTCATCGGGAAAGGCGTCCATCGGCTCGCTCGGGGTGGCATCCGCCGGCGAGACGAAAATCCGGCCGGCGTCCGGCTTGAAGTAGAATTCCTCGCCGACATCGTTGACCAGCGGCCATCCGGCAATGGAGACACCATCCGGTGCCGCGACATGGAATGCGGTGCGTCGCTTCGGCACCAGGCCGATCGGGGCAATTTTGGCCAAAGCAGCGATCCTGTCGGCCCAGGCGCCGGCCGCATTGACGAGGATCGGCGCGGCGAACAGTCCCTGGCTCGTCTGCAGGATCCAGCGACCCTTGTGCCGCTCGATCGCGTCGACGGCTGCATTGGTGACGATCCGGCCGCCACGTTTGCGCGCATTGCGCAGGAAACCCTGATGGAACTCGTTGACGTCGATCTCGCGACAACCCGGTTCGACGATCGCACCGGCGACATAATCGGCTCGCAGCACCGGCACGCGGTCCAACGCCTGTTCGCGGCTGACCCGATGGATCGACGGCACGAATTGCCTGGCCCTTTCGAGTTCCTCTTCAAGCCGGCCGAGCTGATCCTGGCGCGCGATGGTCAGCATGCCGCGCGGAAGCATCAAGGGATGATCGCAAAAGCCCTCGGGCGGCGCTTCGAGAAAAGACCGGCTGGCGATCGCCAGCCGTCGGATGACGGCGTTGCCGTAATTCTCGGTAAAGCTCGCGGCCGACCGGCCGGTGGAATGGTAGCCGCAATGGCTTTCGCGCTCGAGCAGGATGACCGACGAGACTGCCGCCAGTTCATAGGCCGCACTCGCTCCGGCAATGCCGCCGCCGATGATCGCGATATCGGCTTCTTGTATCGAGGCGCCGCTGGGAGACTTCATCGCTAGTTCCTCTGCACAGTGATTTTGACAGGTGGGCCGATCGGCAGCGATCATCGACAATTCCTCTCAGCCAATCTCAGTGGCAAATCGCAAACGTCTAGGATTGGCCGAAACACCCCTCCACTTCGTCATCCCAGGGCGGAGCAAGGAGCGAAGCGACGCGGCGCAGACCCTAGGATCCATGCCGTTACGCCAGCCGAAGAATGCAGCGGACCAGAACCGAACGCTACCACCCCGTTCCGCGAAAAAGCTCGAACCACTGCGGATTGGTCTTCTCAATCAGCTCGATCTTCCACTGGCGTGGCCAGCGCTTCAGCGACTTCTCGCGCTGGATGGCATCGCGAATGTCGAAATATTCTTCGTACCAGACCAGACGCTGCACACCGTAGCGGCTGGTGAAGCGCGAGCCCTGGCCGGATTTGTGCTCCGGCATGTGGCGGCCAAGATTGTTGGTGACACCGATGTAGATCGTGCCGCGCTTCTGACTCGCGGTCATATAGGCGGTCATGGTGGAAGGGTAGCTGGCACCGTTGCGGATGCAAGCACCGTTCTGAGCCGTTGCATTCCTCGGCTGAGGTAACGGAATGGATCCCAGGGTCTGCGCCGCGTCGCTGCGCTCCTTGCTCCGCCCTGGGATGACAAAGGTGTGGTGGCTTATGGCTAATTGCAAACCCTCGAGATTGGCAGGAGGCGATCGGTCGGCGGCAACCATCACAGCCTCCTTCAGGCTCAGTCAAAGAACCAAATCCTCTGTGCAGAGGAAACTAGTAACCGCGTCTCGGATCGACAACGCCGAGCAGCTTTTCGCCGCGCCGATAGCGGCCGAGATTGTCTGCGAACATATCGAGCGCTTTCTCCTCCCAGCCATCATAGACCGACGAGCAATGCGGCGTGACGATCACGTTCTCATACCGCCAAAGTGGATGATCCGCCGGCAGCGGCTCGGTCGAAAACACATCGAGCGCGGCGCCCTTGATGCGGCCGCCGTCGAGCGCCGCCAGCAGCGCTGCCTCATCGACGACGCCGCCACGCGAAACGTCGATGAGCACCGCCGACGGCTTCATCGCGGCAAACGCCGCAGTGCCGATCAGCCCGCGCGTCGCCTCCAGCAACGGCACGCAGCAGGCGATGAAGTCGGCCCGGCCCCAAAGCCCCGGCAAGGACTCGATGCCGTGAACCTCGTCGACATCGGCGGTTGGCCTGGGATGCGCGCGCACGCCGAGCGTCGTCAGCCCCAAGGCCTTGGCGCGCCGGGCCAATGCCTGCCCGGTCCTGCCGAGGCCGAGCAGCAGCAAGGTCTTGCCCTGGATCGGCTCGACCGCCCCAGTGATCCATGTCCGGGCGCGCTGATGCCTGGCGAAATTTCGAAGACCCAGCGAGAAGGACAGCATCGCCCCCAGCGCGTATTCGGCCATCATATCGGCCGCGACACCGGCGGCGTTCGTCACCGTCACCTTTTCGGGGTTCCAGGGACCCAGATGATCCGTCCCCGACCCGCCGACCGACACCCATTTCACCGTCGGGCTTTCCAGGAGAGCGGAGCGCGGGAAGCGCGCTGTGCCGTCGAAGCGCACCGAGTAAACGATCTCGGCTTTTGTCTCCTCGATCAGGGCGGCCAGACCGGCGTAGCTGTCACAGGGGTAGACCGACAGCCCCGGATGCTTGTCCCGCAACAGCTTCATCGCCATGGCTGGCGCGTTGGTGTGGAGGATTACGGCAGGACCAACTGTCATCGTCATGATGGAGGGCCGGTGCGCGGCGCTGCTCCTGCCGAGATACGCCGGTGCACGCCATCCAGGCTCTCTGCGAAGGCATCGAAGACATTCCCTGTCGTGAGCTCGCGCAAAACCTGTTCGTTGATGCCGCCGCGCGTTGCATAGTCTTCCGCCAGATCCATGAAGCCGGCATCCGGCGCTGTTTCCGGTGCGTTTGCCAGCGCCTTGTAAAGCGTGACGACATAGTCGCGCGCCTGCGCGTCCGCGACGCCATGCTGTTTCAGCCAGCCATGGATCGTATCGAGATATTTGAAATAGCTGGCGAATGTCGCGGTGACGACGCTCAGCGCGTCGAACTCGCTCGGCCCCTCGACCTCGATCACCTTTCCCAGCCTGCCGAACAATGCCGCCATGCGCCGATCGGGCGGACAGATGATTGTCGCTCCCTGCCTGTGAGCGATCATCGGCATGGGAAGTGCTTTCGTCACCTGCTCCACGGGAGCGATCAACGCGGCTATTTCTTCGCGCGACAGGGTGGCGATCAGGCTGACGACGTGATGGTCCCGACGAAACCGCAATCCTGCAAGCACGTCATGGGCAATCTGCGGCCGAACCGCCAGCATGATCGTATCGCAACCGTCGAGGACGGCCTGATTGTCCGGTGCAATGCGTACATCGCGGTAGCGAAGCGCCAGGCTGGCAGCGATTTCTTCATTACGGGGCGACAGGAGCACCGATACGGAATTGTCCGCGGCGGATTTAAGTCCGGTGACAATCGCTGACGTGAGCGCGCCTGTGCCGATGAAGCCGAGTTTCATTTGAAATCCCTAAGCGTTGATTCTGGATCGTCGTCAGCCGACAAAATAGTACCAGCTCGGCGTGATTTTGGGATCAGAGCACGCGATCGGCATTCTTGCGAGGCTCAGAGCCAGCGCCGCACGCGTTGCCTGTAGTCGAGATAGGCATCGCCAAAACGCCGCTCGAGATAGGCCTCCTCGCGGGCGACGACGCCGTAGCGGATCAGGATTGCAAGCGGCAGCGTCAGGACAAGGATCCAAATATTCTGCGCGGCGACGCCGATGCCGCCATAGATGAGGAACATGCCGAGGTAGATCGGATTACGCGTCCAGCCGTGGATGCCGGTCGTCACCAGCACGCGCGTCGGCTCATTCGTCGGCACGGGCGTCTCCGCGCGCATGAAGTTGCGAATGCCCGCGGCGAAAAGCGCAAAACCAATCAGGATCAGCGAGCCGCCGGTGATCCAGGTGATCAGGTCATTCCTGGGGAACGGCAAGCGCAGCAGGCGATCCAGCACGAAGCCAATCAGAAAAGCGGCGAGAAACAGCAGGGGCGGTCTCGCGATGACACCTGCGGTTCCGCTGTCGGTTTGCCCAGCCTGGTCCATTTCCATGTCTGCTCCCGCAGATGCCTAGGGCTACGAAGCCTATAGCCGCCTAGAAACGACAACTAGGTTGTCATCCTAAAAGTTGACAACTGTGGTGTCAATCGCAGAAGTTGGCACGGAAAAAGGGAAATAAAAAAATGGCGTCGGCACGACACGGGACTGACCGAGCGACGGGCACGGACCCTATCGTTGACGGCAAGGCCGAGGCGATCGCCGAGCTGATGCTCGAAGTGGCCCAGTGCTTCTTCAGGATACGGGCTCTCGGCCAGAAGACCGGGCTCATCACCAGTTGGGGCGGCGGTGCGTTCGGCTTCATGCGAAGCCTGGCGCTGCTTGGCCCGCTCACCGTGCCGCAGATCGCCCAGATGCGACCCACCAGCCGCCAGCGCATGCAGCGGCTGGCGGATGAGCTTGCGGCCGAGGGGCTGGTCGAATTCATCGATAATCCAAAACACCGGCGCTCGAAGCTTGTGCAGCTGACGAGCACAGGCGCCGCGCGCTACGGCGAGCTGAACGCCCAGCTCCTGGCGATCGCCTCGACCATGGGCGTCGCTCTCGACGAAGCCGATATCCGCAAGACCGCCGGGATCGTGCGGCAGCTGAGCGACGATGTGAAAGTGCGCTCGGAGCGGCTGTCGTAGCGCTGGCGCAAAAGCAGCGCCGCGCCATTGAAGGGAATCCTGCTTGAGCGCCCCCCGATTGCGTGCCGTTTCAGCCTGGATGCGCTTGGCTGTTTGCCGCTTCCGTCCGCGCCCGCCGGCGAACGATTGCCAGCCGGAACCTCTGCGGAACTGAGGCGTTCGAACCGCAGGAGCTGAGAGCTGCGCCTTCGCAAAAGAGTACTGCAATGGCTCACAAGATAACGACAGGCACCAACGACCGGCTGCGCAACGAAACCATAGGCCAATCCGGCGAAGGTCTGCCGGGCAGCACGCCGCTTGACGTCGACGAGACCGCCGCCCGGTTGCGAGGCAAGCTGCACGGCAAACCTGCGCAACTTGCGGAAGCCAATGTCGACGCGGCAGGCATTGCTGGCGCCGGCGAGCATATGTGTCACCGCTGCGCCGGGACAGGCATGATCGACGGCCGCACCTGCCCCGAATGCGGCGGAACCGGAAAGGTGACGACGCCGATAGGCTGAGGCGGTCAGGATAGCGATCACGTTTCGCGGCAAGTCGATCACTGAAGCGCCAAGGGGCCGATGGAAATTGTGCGGATCAGATCGCCGGCACCCACTTCCAGAACACGCCCTCCATCCGTTCGGGATAATGCTTGAACTCGCATTCGAAGCGCCATCCGTAAGTCTTGGCGGCCGCCAGCGCTTCCTTGCTGACCGGGTTCATGCCCGTTCCCGGCGCGAACCAGTCTTCGAGCAAGTCGTCGGGTACATAGGCGCCGATCCTCAAAGGCAGCTTTTCGAGGACGACATCCATTTCCTCAGGTGCGGACAATGGCCTCTCCCTTCAAGAGCTATCAACGAACAAGTCATCTGAAACCGATTGGGTTCCAGACAATGGCAGAGTGGAAGGGAAACGTGATGGGCGACTGTCTCTCGATCTGCACATTTCAGGCCGCCCGCCGCCGCCGGTTGGTCGAACGCCGGCTAGCGTGTTCTCACAAGGTTGCAGATGGAGCTATGGGGCATACTTGACGACCGCTTGTGGGCGCCTTGCCGTCCGGCAGGACCGGGGCCGGAAGCAGACCGGCAACTTCTGGTGTCCGAAAAACGATAGCGGACATTCGGACGGCCGCGATGCGTGCGAACGGCGACCTTGTCGCTTATTGTCGTGAACGGTGTGGAGGTCTGCACAGCATGGCATGGGCTGACCGGCTTCGGGGGCGGCGTTGCAGCTCACTTCGGGAGAGGCTAAAGTCGAGACAGGCTGCATAATATGCCGAGGAGCACCTGATATGGCGGAGGGCGCGACGGTCCGCTGGCTGGTTCG
This sequence comes from Mesorhizobium sp. WSM4840, assembly GCF_055811755.1. Taxonomy (NCBI): domain Bacteria; kingdom Pseudomonadati; phylum Pseudomonadota; class Alphaproteobacteria; order Hyphomicrobiales; family Phyllobacteriaceae; genus Mesorhizobium; species Mesorhizobium sp. WSM4840. The sequence continues at coordinate 6,101 of NZ_JBVVQD010000032.1, read as the reverse complement.
TCTCACTCCAGTTGCGGGTCGCAAAGTCGACGATCTCCTGAAGGTTCCACTGAGCCTTGATGTCTGGGAACGGGAAGCTGACGCCGTCGTGGCGGTTGCCTCAGAGCAGACGATTGCCGAGCTCGAGCGCCGACGAATAGCTGGCGTCGAGCGCCTCCGCACGATCGCCGACCTGGAAAGTGGAGCACCCAGCTCCGATCACCTCGACGGGCAATCCGAGGGTCCTTGATCAGGCTCGCTTTATCGAAGGAAGGAGATGGTCGCATGAACCTGATCGCCAAGGTCACGTCTTCGGGACTGCAGAAGCCGCTTGGGGACGTTCTTCGAGTGCCGCTGGGCATCGACGTTTGGGAGGTCAAGCCGGATCACCTGATCCTTCGTGCAACCGAGGCTCAGCTGGACCGCCTGTCCAGCATGGGCTACCTCGTCGAGCAACTCGAGGATGTGGCGCGGCACCTGTCCACCTTCGCCAGCGCCGAGGCGGCGGAGCAGTATCATTCGGCAGCCAGCCTGGAGGAGGAGCTGCGGCAGCTTGCGGAAGCGAAGCCGGACATCGCCCAATTGATCGAGATCGGCCGAAGTATCGAGGGCCGGCCCATCCTTGCCTTGCGGATCGGGGACCGTCGCGGCGGTGTTCCCAAGGTTCTCTTCATGGGCTGCCACCACGCGCGCGAGTGGATCGCCGTGGAAGTGCCCTTCCTGCTCGCCAAGGAACTCGTCGAGCGGGCTGACGAGGCGCCGATCGCAGGTTGGCTTACGAGCGGAGAAGTCTGGGTCGCCCCGCTGGTCAACCCGGACGGCCATGAACACAGCCGGGCACAAGAGCGGCTTTGGCGCAAGAACCGCCGCAGGAACGACGACGGCTCGTTCGGCGTGGACCCGAACCGCAACTATGGCTACATGTGGGGCATTCTTGACGTGCCCACTTCCAGCCACGTGCCGAGCGACGAGACCTATGTCGGCCCGCGCGCTTTCTCCGAGCCGGAGACCCAGGCGGTCCGCGATCTCATAGGCTGCGAACGCTTCGCCGGCGTGATCACCTATCACAGCTACTCTCAGCTCATACTCTACCCCTGGGGCTACACGGAGAAGCCCATACCGGACGTTCAGCATCGGGAGCAGATGGTGGGGATGGCCCAGGAGATGCAAACCCTGATTAAGGGGGTGCATGGCAAGACCTATGTCCCGCAGCAGTCTTCCGAGCTCTACCCAACCGCGGGCGATACAACGGATTGGACCTACGGGACCTACGGCATACCGTCGTTCACGGTCGAACTCAGGCCGCGCACCTTCGAAGAAGGCGGGTTCATCCTGCCGCCAGACCAGATCCTGGCGACCTGGGAGGAGAACCGTCCGGCTGCATTCCGGTTCGTCGAACAGCTCCTGGCGGCGCCTGTGGCAGCATAGGAGGCGGAGGACGACCGGTCCCGGAATTCCGGAACGAGTTCGGAGGAACCGGTTGCGATCATCGAGCTAACCGAAGGAGAAACGCCGGTCTCCGAAGCCACGCGCGTTCCGCGTAAAACGCGCGCGATCAAGATGCTTGGGGTTCGGCCGGTGAGCCCATCTGGGCCGCATTTTCGGTTGCTGGCGAGAGACCGTCTGCCGCCCCTTGCACTGTTCGGCGGCGGCTTGATCGTCCCCGGGTGCTCGCCAGCGAGTTAAGCTTCAGGCCAAAGAAAGGCTCGGGGCACGACTCGCGCAAGGGAGCAAGGGTGGCCATCGCTATAAGCGATGGCTCGTTTGTCCGCACCCCGGTCATTCAGCGCTTTGCTCACGACCCTCTGCTTGCCACCCCTTCTACGACGTTCGCCACTGCTGAAGGCTAAGGCTGTTCAGGGTCAAGGGTTGCCTATCAGGGCCGGAGCGTCAGGGTCCTGATTGGGGTCGTAAGCTGAAATTCAAGCTGACACGATTTCGGACCAGCGTACAAAATGATGTGTACCGATCATGATACGTCACGTCGGCAAAGACCCTCACAAATCTGTCGACCTCGGCGCGCATCCGCTGCCTCGAGAGCCTTGCGGCGAAGCCTGACGATTGGTTGGCCGCCGACAAGGATGCCACGATCGCGCATCGGCGTCGGCTTATCCTGGCGGTACGGCCGTCACCTCGTCAGTGATCTTTGAATCAGATTTCGTCGCCCCGATAGCGCGGTCGCCGGTGAGAAGCGAAACGTGCTCGAAGACGACCGGTTTTGTCGGATAATCGCGGGAAACGGCAGCGAGCAGGAGCTTGTCACGGGTTCGTTGCGTCTCCTTTTTGGCGAGGCGCCCGGCCTTGAGCCGCTGCACCACGATCTGGCTTTCGCCCACCCGAATATTGTCAGCCTGGAGCAGAACCCTCCGTGTGCCCACCAGGGCCTCGCGACTTAGATCAAGGTTTTCCCCCATCAACTCGCGCTGAGCCATGCGCAACATCTGCCGAGCCGTCGAACGGTAAACTGTGTTGTGCGGATGATCGACAGGGCCCTGCTCGGCCCACCTCAACTCGAATTGCTCGTCGAACTCGCTGGTGCGTGCCGCCGGCGCCGCCGCGTTCATCCATTTGAGCGTCGACCGGATGACCGAAAGGAAGCGCAGATAAGGCGCCCGGTCGGACCGTGATCGCAACCGCAACACATCCTCATAATAGAAGCGTCTCGGACATTTCTCGTAGCGTTCGATGGCCTCGACTGCGATGCCTTGGGATGAGTCGAACTCGCCAGAGAGTGGCGGATAGGCGGGCTAGTCTTCCGGATGAGTTCGTCCAGAGCGCTGATTGCCGCCTTGTCGACCAGGCTATCGAGAGGGTCCAAGTCGTTCATGGTCGTTGAGGCGCTGGCGACCATGCGCGGCTTGGGTTTGTCTTTGAGCTTTGCACGCTGCTTGGTGGTCTGGCTGGCGACCGAACCACTGAAGTCGATCTCGAGGTATTCCGACATCCGGGTCGGTGTCTCGGTGAGTATCAGCTTCACCAGGTGAGTCCTGACCTCGCCGGCGATTTCGTCGACGTCGGTTGGACTGAACCCGCGGCAGTTCAACGCCACGATCTTGCCGGCGCGGGTCATGACCTCGCGCACCAGGCGACCAGTCAGCTCGCGCCGCTTGCCGCCGTTGCGGGCGAAGTAGACGAGCGTCTGGGTTTTCCATCTCGAGGGCGCCTCAAGCAGCATGGCGCCCGACCTGTCAGACTGGAGGACCTCGGCGATTTCCTCTTCGACGTCGGCAAATCGCGTGTACGGACGGCCGTCTCTCTCCCGTACCGAGGTTAGTGGCACGGGGCGAAGCATGAGTGCATCTGGTGTCGACGAGTCGCTCGTATCCCCCTCAAGCCGGCATTATGCTGAGTCGGAAAAAGCGCAGGAAGGATTTTTTTGAAGAATTCGCGAAAATCTTTCGGCTAGCAATCAAACAGCGCCCGGCCCGGCTTGGACGGTCACTCAGCCTAGGATTGTCGCGACGAGGCTATCGCGGACGGCGGATGAGCGGGATATGAGCAAAGCCGTTATGGCGCTGTTCGTTGTTTGTTCGCTGAAGGTCGCATAAGATTGCAGAGAGGAATGCGTTCGGAACGGATCTAGCCGTAACGGACCTTTCCATTCGGCCAACCTCAATGACTGAAAACGGGCGAGTTGCAGACGTTCGGCATCAGCCGCCCGAACCCAGATAGCGGAGTGATATTGAGCAACACCCCATCTCGGCCTGTGATCGTCGCAATGCCGGCTGGGAGTAAGGGCGGCGCGCTAACGGTTCTAGGGATCTATCTCGCGGGATTGCCACGTATGTTTTGATCGGCCGCCGTGGGTCTCAGTGGTGCCGGATCGATAGCAATGTTCGGCCGACTACCCTTCAGGTCGCCCTCACGCCAATTCGACATGCCACCGAAAGAAACTATTGGTACGTGTTGGCTCGTGGTTCGATGTTGGCAATCACCTTGAAAGGGTGGGCTTCCTGCCGCGCTTCATCGAGCAGCTTCCCGAGCAACTCCCGCTCCACTTCCGTCACCCGCTCATCGACTTCGAACCGGACGGCTTGCTGGTCGCGCACTATTCCAACACCATGGACGCCGCACTTGCCGAGGTACTTGGCACTCAGCTTTGATTTGGCATCTTCAAGCGATTGCGGCAACATCCGCTCCGTCGACTAACTCGATCTCAAGTTCAGACAGCACATCACTTATTTGGTTTGCGACCCCATAATTTCCAGATGGAGGACCGGCAAAATACAATCCAACACCCCGCTTCTGGCCCAATTCGACCACTAATGAGCCACTGTCGCCGCCAAGCCCGAATGCCGGAGCGCCAGAGACGGATTCAATACGAATTTGATTCTGGAACAATCCTACGATGCTTGCATCACTGTGATCCATCCCAATCAAGGCGTCGTAGGCGATGTCGGTAACGATGCCTTCAGTATAGCCCGTCGTCCGCCCATGCTTGCAAACGCTCATCCCAACAGCTGTAACCGCTGTTCCATTGATGCTTCCGATTGTACATATCTCGGGCCGCCATTGGATATCGGGCGCAAACTTCGCGATCGCCCCGTCCACTCTGTTCGGCGCGCCTGACAGGTCGATGGGAGTAAATCGCACTAAGTCAGCCACATAGGCCTGGCTATCGCCCCCATCCGCTGGGCCAGGCTGATAAATATCGTCGCCCGGATAGCCTTTGTTCACGTTGGCTAAGACGTGATTGTTGCTAAGAATATAAACTTGCTGTGCACTATCGCCTTGTCGACGCGAGCGACAAAAGTAACCGAGTGTCCCTGCAGTGATATCACGGTGGGCCACGCTTATGCCTGCAACGAGAGGCCTCTGTTTCCCTTTCCGTGAGTCAGAACACGTCGGAGCAGCCGACGCTGAAGCAGCCTGTCCCGCTGCCGTTTTGGGTCTGCGCGCCAATGCAAATGCAGGAGCGGATTCAATAATGTCGGTGGGGATACCATCAATTGTTTCGGGAATCCGATCCCTGGGGGACAACAGGCTCGGCGCGATTTTCTGAACAACGTGAACACGCACAACCATATCGTCTGTCGTAGCCTGCCCGTTCACAAACTTGTGCCCTATACCGACTGCGTGGACATTGAGGCGCGCTCCGGCCACCGCCTCATCCACACTCATCGTTTGAACACGTGCAACAACCTTGCTCCGAAAACCCAGCGGAAGATAACGTGCGCTTAAAGACTGTTTAGCCTCGAGTACGCCCATCTAAGCTATCCTTATTCGGGCACGGCTTTGTTTAGAACTGACAACGCGCCGGCGGCGCGGCGGTTTCAGGCTTCGCCCTAAATGGTATCGACCATAGGAAATCTGTCTGAACGTAGAAGGGCTTGCTGTCTTTCTCGAATTTCTTCCCGCGCCAGAGGATGCGTACGCTTCGACAGCCCGGCAACGCGGCGTCGAGGCTACGCAATTCTTCCTCCATTTCCGCCTTGAGCGCGGCGGTGAAGGCGCGGGCATCCATCGACAGACCCAGATCGGCGTAATATTCGGCCCGGCGACGATCGAAATCCTTCGGCAAGTCATCGTCCGGATTGCGGTGACGATCGGCGCCAACCACCCAGATCTCCTTGGCTCGGATGCGCTCGCGCAACGCCTGCAGGACGCAAAGCTCGTAATCGATCAGGTTGATCCGTCTGCCGCCCGCAATCATGAAACCCCGCCATTTAGCCGGAACCACGCCGTCAACTGGAACGCCGTCCCCGATGCTGAGCAACCGGCGGCCCTCGCGTCGCGCCCGACGAATCCATGCCAACGCATTCAAAACGGGCCGGTGCGCCGCATTGTTCGAACGGACCCACCTCGGCGAGAGAAGCGACGGAGGACATCTGAGCCATCCCGGGGACGCATTCGCTCCAGTAATTGTATCCCGTACCGCTCGTGTTTGCAGCGTCGCGCGCGGTTGGCAAAGCAACGCGCGATCCGAGCCGAATTACCGCAATGTTGCTGGCTGGAGCCGTCTATGGATCAAAATTCTGATGTGCCGACCTTTGTTTCCCTGTGGCGTCTGCGAGGCGCTCGATCCGCGGCAACTGGTGGGATTCCCCAGGACATCCTCGAAGGCGCGCCGTCGCTGCGGACGTTCAAGCGAAGGGCGAGACTCCGAACAGCCAGCCGTGCAG